>DGYJ01000100.1:28653-36320 GCA_002396665.1 Bdellovibrionaceae bacterium UBA5009 | reverse complement strand
AATTGTGTTTGATCAACTTTGATCCACGGAATTTTTTTTTGGGTTTGTTTAATTATTTTTATGCATTGCCTTTGTTGGCTTAAGTCTTTTGCGCAGACTAAATACTTTTCAATTTGAGAGTTCCAAACCATGAAACCCAAGCCATCGATAAGTAGGCTTATTAAAGTCAGCCAGAAGATCATAAATAAAGGGGCCACCAATACAAATTCAAGTCCTGCTTGTCCTGAGTCCCCAAGATTCATATTGCCTAGGTTATTATTTTTAATCTTTTTTTGCAGAATCATTTTTATCTGCTGACATCACATCTTGCATAAAGTGATTCATATCTTTTTTATCCAGCATGGATTTGTTGACCTCGGGGGCCTTGGTTTTGTGATCGACTTTGGCGCCAAGGGCCTGGGCCACATTGGAAAACTGATATTTGAGGCTTTGCTGAAGGACTTGCAAAAGGGCCATGGAGCCAACAGCCACAAGAGAAACAATAATGATGTATTCGATCAATCCTTGTCCGCGTTGATTTAAAACTTTTGATTTTAAATTCTTACTGTTGGAATTGAGTCGACATTTTGAAACGAAATTAAAAGACATAGAGCCCCCTTTTTTGAAAAGGGACACTACAAATCATGTTCCTGGCTGATATCGAATTGGATAGGTTTGTGATTCTTCAAATGTTCAAGGACCGGATGTCCGGTCCAATGACGAACAATTAAAGAACTATTTTTTCTTTTTAGCAGCGGCTTTTGCTGGCTTTGCAGCGGCCTTTGCTTTAGCGACTGGTTTTGCTTTGGCTGCGGACTTAGCTTTCACGGCAGGTTTAGCTGTGGCCTTTGCCACTGGCTTAGCTGTTTTTGATGCAGCTTTAGCCACAGGTTTTGCTGAAGTCTTTTTAGCATCTTTAGGAGCAGTCGCTTTTACAGCAGGTGCTGCTTTGACTGCCACTTTAGCAGCAGCTGGCGCAGCTTTTATTGCAGACGCTTTAACTGCTTTTGCAGCAGGTTTTGATTTTTCGGCTACGATTTCGGCTTCAACTTGAGCTGCTTTTTCTGCTTCTTTAGCCAGGGCTTTTTGCTCTTTTTTCAAAGAGGCTTTTTTGGCTTTGCGCGCCACAATAATGCGATCCAAGATTTCATAGGCTTCTTTTTGCAAATCATTTTCGTAGATAAAGCGATAAAACCCTTCAATTTCAGGGCTTTGGCGAAGTTTTTTGATTGAAGTAGGGATATTTTCAGATTGAACGAAGTCGATCGAATTGCCATCTTTTGAAAGCTTTACTTTCTCTGCCATTTTTTCCTCCACGGAGAATTCGTTTGCACATTAGACGAGCAGTCCCCGAAGGTCAAGAAGGCCGAGGCAAATTCGTCGACTTTTAGGGGGTCCAAGGGATATATAGAAAGTATTCCCAACCTAGAATTGGAGGTCCTTGTGATTCGTTTAGACGGAAAAACAGTGGCTGAACATGTGAAACAGAGATTGCTCCCACGAATTGAGCATTTTAAATCCAAAATTGGACGCTCTCCTCATTTGGTTGTTGTTCTTGTTGGCGACGATCCCGCCAGCCAAGTTTACGTTAAAAATAAACAATTGGCCTGCGAAAAGTTGGGAATGAAATCAACACTTCTTCGAAAACCCGCCAATCTCTCTCAAGCTGATCTTGAAAAATTAATTTCAGAATTGAATACTGATGATGCCGTCGATGGGGTTTTGGTTCAAATGCCTCTTCCGTCCCATTTAAAATCAGATAAAATTTTTGAACTCCTTGACCCCTCAAAAGATGCTGATGGATTTTCTTATTTTTCAACGGGACTTCTATGGGCTGGAAAAGCCACGGTGAAGCCATGCACTCCGGCTGGGGTTATCGAAATTCTAAAGTATTATAAAATTCCGTTGAAAGGAAAAAATGTCGTTGTTGTTGGACGAAGCCATATTGTTGGTAAACCAGTCGCTGCATTATTGTTAGACGAAAATGCAACGGTGACTGTGGTTCATAGTCACACAGTGAATATGCAAGAATACACGCAAAATGCTGATGTAGTTGTTGTGGCCGCGGGAAAACCGCACCTGCTGGGAAAAAATGATTTTAAAAAAGATGCCGTCGTGATTGATGTCGGAATCCATGGCACAGGCAAGGGGAATTTGCACGGCGATGTTCGCTTTGAGGAGCTCGAAGGCTGGGTCTCTGCAGCGACTCCTGTTCCAGGCGGTGTGGGCCCCATGACCATTGCAATGCTTTTACAAAATACTGTTTCGCTTGCAGAGAAAAGAAAGTTTTAGTCGGAGATTGAAGATGACAACAGAACTAATAAAAAATGTTTGGTATGTGGTTGGTTTAAGTGAAGAACTCAAATCAAAATCGTTCATTTCAAAAGTTGTCATGAACGAGCCTATTTTGTTGGTGCGTCCTTCGCAGGGCCCTGTCTATGCGATCAAGGATATTTGCCCCCACCGTGGGATTCCATTTTCCTACGGTCGAATGGTCAAAGATGAAATGGAGTGCCCATATCATGGTTGGACATTTAATCATCAAGGTGTTTGCACACGGATTCCATCCCTGTGCTCTGGTCAAGATTTGGATCCTAATAAAATCAAAGTTCGTTCCTATCCTGTGCGCGAGCAGCAAGGTCTGATTTGGATTTTTTGGGGAGATAAGGATTTCCCCATCGAGCAGGCCCCTGAAATTCCAGTGATGAAAGCCTTCGATATGAACGTTCGCCCCAATGTTGTGGAAGTGGCGACGTTCAATTGCCATATAGATCACGCGGTCATTGGACTGATGGATCCAGCCCACGGGCCGTACATTCACAAAAGTCCTATTTGGCGCTCAGAAAAAACATCCTATGAAAAAACGAAAAAATTTGCTCCAGTCCCATTTGGCTTTCAGATGGTCAGACATCAGCCATCTAAAAACTCGACTGCTTACAAAATATTAGGCGGACAGCCGACCACCGAGATCACTTTTACTTTACCAAGTGTTCGCGTTGAGCATATTCAAGTGGGAAAAAGAAATGTTTATTCTTACACGGCCCTTACGCCGGTCAGTGAAAAAGAAACTAAGATTCATCAAATGATGTATTGGGATCACCCGCTGCTGAGTTTGTTTAGGCCCTTTGTTCACGAATTTGCCCATTTTTTTCTGTATCAGGATATCGATGCGGTCAACAAGCAGCAGGATGGATTGAAGTATGACCCATCATTGATGTTGATCAAGGATGCCGACACCCAAGCCAAATGGTATTATGCTTTGAAAAATGAATGGTTTAAATTTTTAGAAAATAAATTAACATTCCAACATCCAGTTCAAGAAACAGAACTGCGCTGGAGAAGCTAAAGAATGCTAAAAATTTTGCATTTCTACCCTATCGAAGGTTCTAAGGTTCAGTCGAAAATGAGACGGATCTTTCATGTGGTGGGCCTCGTTTTTTGCTTGGTGGGTTTGGCGTTGTCAGCCCAGGCTTTGCAGTTTGAAAAAATTCAAAAGATAGAATTGGATTCTGATTTTTTTCCAAAGTCCACACTGGGTGGACTTTCTGGAGCTTTTTTTAAAGGGAATCAGTTGTGGGCTATTAGCGATGATCGTGGCCGCGTGGATCGTCCGCGTATTTTTATATTTGATATCGAATTGCAAAATAAAAAATTCATTCTTAGGCCCAACCGAATTTTATATATCGAAAAAGAAAATAAAAATTATTACTTAGACGGGGAAGCCTTGGTGATGTTTTCAGAGGATCGAATGATTGTGAGCTCTGAAGGAGATCACAATTCGAAACCAAGAAAAATGCCTAAACTTTTTGAAATTGATTTAAGTGGGCATGTACAAAAAGAAATCCCATTGCCAAAATCTTATTTGCCAGAAATATCTGGATTGCAAAAAAAAGGCCTTCAAAGCAATGCTGGATTTGAAAGTGTGGCGCTGTCTGATGGTAAACTGTATGCAGCTGCTGAGCGGCCATTGATGCAGGACAAAGGCGAAGATTTGCGATGGTTGCAGTTTTCGCAGCAAAACAATCAATGGGTTGTTGATCGTGAATACAGTTATCCATTAACCAAAGAAAAAACACCTGGGCAAATTACTTTTCAAAAGGGCCTGTCAGAGATTTTGCCCCTGGGTCCGAAAAAATTTTTAAGCCTTGAAAGATCTTTACAAGTTTCTTTACGTGATAAAATTCATTTTGACGTTCATGTTTTTGAAGTCGATTTAAGTCCTGCTTCAAAAGAGGCCTCATCTTTAAGCCCTTCGGGCCATGGATTTGATAACGAAATCAAAAAAAGTGAAATCCATATGATCCAGTCCGAAGATCAAGACAATTACGAAGCCTTGGCCTGGGGACCAATGGGAGTCAATGGTCGTAAAACGCTATGGATGATCAGCGACAATAATTTTAAAAAGAATTTATCTACAAAAATTTTAATTTATGAAATGAAAGAAGAGTAAATGTTTCTACCAGTTCAAGTAAAGTCTTCTGTGATTTCTAAAATTAAAGCTGGTCACCCCTGGGTCATGTCCAAGGACATCAGCAATGCCCATCGTAGTCTTCAATCCGGTGGCCTCTGTGATGTTGTTGATGATAAGGGTCAATTTTTAGGACGTGGTTATTATAATTCAAAGTCTCAAATTAGTGTGCGTATTCTGACCTGGAATGGCAGCGAAAAAAACATCAATAGTATTGAGTATCTAAGTCAAAAAATTTTCGAAGCTTGGCAGCGAAAAAAAGAAATGGGTTTTAAATACAGTTTTCGTCTTGTCTTTTCTGAAGGCGATTTTTTACCTGGTTTAATTATTGATTACTATCAGGTGATGCATTCTGAATCGGCTTCTTTAGCGACAGAAAATTCTAATGCATCGACGCGGAATTTAAAAGTCGCCCACGTATTTTCGTTTCAAATTTCGACCTATGGGATGAGCCGCCTGATTCAAGATCCAGTTTTATTGATTCAAGCCATGGCCCACAAAGTTGGGGCAGAAACTTTGCCATGGGACGATGTGGTCATCTTGCTTCGCAATGATATTTCTGTTCGGGAAAAAGAAGGACTTCGAGTAGAAGTTCCACGCTTTCTTAAAACCCTGCGTGAATTTGATTTTTCAAAGGCTCGCATACTGGTGAACAATGCTTTAAGTTCAGAGCTTCCGGCTGTGCAAATGGATTGTAATTTGTATTTGGGTCAGAAGACGGGTTTTTTCTTAGATCAGCAACATAATATTTCTTTAGTCGTTCAACATTTTGCAAAGCTGATCAATGAAAATAAAATGGTTCGAAAAGTTAGAATTCTGGATTTGTGTTGTTACGTCGGCCATTGGAGTTCGCAATTGTCGACAGCCTTAAAATCCTACGGTCTTTATGTCGAAGCAACACTTGTGGATATTTCTAAAGAGGCCTTGGATTTTGCCCGGGCCAATGCCGAACGGGCAGGGACTGATCTTGTGACAGTGATGAAAAAAGATGTGCTCAAAGAGCTCGAGACATTGGAGTCCGAATCCTTTGATGTGGTTATTGCTGATCCGCCGGCCTTTATGAAATCCAAAAAAGATTTCGCCACAGGTTTTCATGCCTATTTAAAATTAAATTCCCAAGCCTTTCGATTGTCAGCAAAGGGTGGATTTGTTGCAAGTTGTTCGTGTTCGGGACATCTTAAAGAAAATGACTTGGAATTGGTTGTCGAAAAAGCCCTGAAAAGATCTCACCGCGAAGCCACTTTTGTTTTAAGTGGAGGCCCATCCATGGACCATCCGATGAAATCTGGTTTTACAGAGGGCACTTATTTAAAAATGCTCTTCAATCAGCTTTAAATCTGTGCCGAAATTGAAGCTGTTTTTTGCTCAAGGTAGGCATTCATTTTTTGAATGTAACTTTTCAATTGCATATTTTCTTGTTGGAAAATTTGCAGCTGTGTCAGCGCCTGTTGCAAATGATTGTAATAATCCTGGGACTCGATTGATTTTTTATCAAGGATATTTTTTAAATCATTAATTTTTGATTCAGCAGCTGCGACATAATTCTTCATCTGATCATTTTGGCTTTTTGTAGAGTCTTGGATTTCAACCAAAGATTGAGATAGTGATTCGATGTCTTGATTTAGCTTTTCGATTTCGAGACTTTTCATTTGAACTTGGTCTTCGATTTCTTTTTTTTCTAAATTTTGACTTTCAGAATCGGCTTGCCATCGACTTTTGGCTTTTTCGTACTCAATGGCGGCCTCTTGCTTGAGGGCTTTTTCAAGTTCAAGATCCTGCATTAAGAATTTAATTTTTTCTTGCAAGGATTGATTGTGCTTTTTTTCGTCCAGTTGACTTTGTAAAAAGCGAGCGCGGATTTCTTGGATTTCAAGTTGAAGTTTTAAGTTCATTTCTAAAGATTGCGCCAAGTCAGAATTTAATTTTGTGTTTAAATTTCTTTCTTGCTGAAGTTGTTCAGAAAGAACTTTCATTTTTTGCTGGGGTTCTGATCCAACAATAGAAATGGATTCGAGACTTTTAATTCTTTGTCTGAATTCGTTTTGTGTTTCTGCCAAATCGCTTTGGAATTGTCGCAGTTGGGATTGAATTCGATCAACACGCTGTGGGGCAGGCTGCCCGTCTTCACGGTGACTGAGTTCTTGAAGTTTTGTACTGATTTCATCAAAGAGCTTTTCATGTTCCATTTTTGTATCCATACTTAAACTATGCACAACTTGACCTAGGTCCGTCACTTAGAAAATGGTCTAGCTTTTGTAAGGAAAAAGTCATGTCTTTGATTGATATTGATCGCCCCTCAACCTGGCGATTTTATAAAAATGGAATGTGTCAGGCCTGCCACGGTGGGTGTTGCACAATGCCTGTTGAAGTGAAGTGGGATGATTTGTTAAGGCTTGGTTTGGTCGACGAGTCCGATCAACAGGCCATGAAAAAAACTGTGAAGCGCTTGATGAAAGAGGGTTACATCACAAGTTATCGTCAATCGACGGGCTTGTTTATGTTGTCACAAAAATCAAATCGGGATTGCTATTTTCTGGATACTAAAACAAGGCTTTGCACAGTTTATGAAAAGCGCCCCGGCGTTTGCCGCGAATTTCCATCGATAGGCCCACGGCCTGGTTACTGCCCATGTTTCCCAAAAGCTGGAGCTCGTGATTAGCTAAGATTGTTGGGGTCACCCAAGTGTCTAAACTTCGAAGCATGCGAACATTTGTCGGCACAGGACAGGGGACTGTCTCATATTGAGAAAAAACCCATTAAAATCAATGCCTTAAGTCAATATAAAGGGGTTTGGGAATGGCCCTTTTGGCATGCTCTATGCTTATCAATACAGAAAGGAACCAAGAGGTATTTATGAACTGGCAAGAAAACAAATTAAAATGGACTCTGACAATGGGACTAGGCTTAGTCTTCGCAAGTCTGTTTTTTGGATTCAAATCCATGCAGCAACGAAATTTCGAAGCTGACGAAATCACCTATGAAATGGTTCGCCCTGATAGCTTTACACCGAATGAATATGATCTTTCTGGTCGTCGAATTGAAAGAAAAGTTTTAAATCCCTTTGAAAAGGTCATTGCTGCCATCAAGTCTTTAGTTAAAAAAGACGACAAAAAAGCTGTTGCAGAAAAAGCAAAAAATACTGCTCCAAAAGCTGCGGCTAAAACAGACAAAAAGAAAGATTCAAAAAAAGTTGCCGCACGCCCAAAATTTCAAATGAATG
>DGYJ01000100.1:12037-28529 GCA_002396665.1 Bdellovibrionaceae bacterium UBA5009 | reverse complement strand
TGTTGGTCGCGATCAAAAAAATAATCTACAAACGGCATTTGCTAATAATCCTTACCGAAAAGTTCAAACCTTGAACCCAACAACTCCAGCTGCTGCAGCCAATACTCAAGCTGCAAATACTGACAATGTGAAAGAAGCTGCAGTGACTGGACAGCAACTGAAAGATCAATTGCTTCAAGAGCCAAGCGTTGCAAATATGCAAAAGCTTTTATCTGCAGTGGCTTCCCAGCAAGTTTCAATGAGTGAGTTTTACAGCATTACAAAAACTTTACTTGATAACCGTGAAAATCCTGCGGCTCAAAATATTGGTCTGTTTGGATTGCAAAGCTATCCCCAGGCCCAAAGCTTTACGTTGATTGCGCAAAGTTATGATGGTTACAGTGATCAAGGTAAAGCCTATGCCGACCAAATCATGATGAGCTACAATCAGCCCCAACGAATTGCTATCTTGGCTGAAGTGTTAAAATCAAATAATGAAGATGTGGTACTTCATGCTGGATCAGTGATCACCCAAGCCTTACAAAAAATTGATAACAAAGAGACTTCCTATTTGTCGTCGGGACGCGGTGGTCAACGTGGTCAATCCTTGCCAACAACTGTAGAGCCCTATTTGAATCTGGTCCCAGTACTTGAGCAATTGACTGCAAATCCAAATGAAAACACTCAAGAGTTGTTAACGACAATTCTTGATCAGATCGAAAAGTTAAGCCAAAGCACATAAGATAAAACTAGCAAATTCTTAAATTCTTCGCTTCAATGAAAGAATGAAAGCGAAGAATTTTAAATATTTGTTTGTGGTGATATTGTCGGCTTTATTTTTGACCGTCGTTTTGTCTAACGAAGCCCAAGCCACATTAATACCTGGAAGTTTAACTGCCGCCAATCGCATTCGAATAACTGAAATTTTAGGCTTCGGGATGTCTTCAACGGCATCGTATTCTCCTCGTCCATTGGGGGATCATCGTGGAACTCAGATTTTTCTTTCACAGGATTACTTTTCTTCGACAACTTTAACAAACATGGGCAATGGTCAAAGCAGTGCTGGCAACCAACAAATTTCTACACTTGGGATGGGGCAGGGTTTGTACTACGATATCGATACTTTTTTGTACTTTTCTCCGATGCCACAACGGGAGTTGATGACAAACTATGGTGGACTTATTCGTGGAAAAATTTTTCGCGATCCATCCGCGCAAATCCAATTGTCTGCGGCCTTGACCGCCGCAGGATCTAATTTTGAAAATAAAGCTTTTTTTACGAATACAGGTTTGGATGTTTTAATGTCTTTTCTTGGAGAAAAAATTGATCTTACAGTGGGCCTTGGGCAAGGGCGATGTATCGGGCAATTTATTGGTGGCGCAAGTGGTGTCACTGACAGTGGTAATTTTGAATCCCATGATTTATCGGCCAGCCATTTATTAATTTCCGGTGACTACAATTACAAAAACTATAATTTTGTCCTGACCTGGGACAGATATGTTGAATCAAAAACCAATTTTAAATTAGGTTACAGATTCTAAACTTTACTTCTGACTTTTTTCAATGATTTGAGTTGTGGATTTTCCATCAACAAATTGCAGTGATCGAACTTGCCCACCATAGGACTGCACAAAATCTGCACCTACAATTTGGTCAATCTTCCAATCGCCACCTTTGACAAGAACATCGGGCTTAATGGCGTGAATGACTCTTTCAGGAGTTTGCTCATCAAATAAAATAGTATAATCCACGCAGCCCAAGGCGGCTAAGATTTCGGCACGATCATTTTCATTCTGGATTGGGCGGGTAGGACCCTTTAAAACTTGAACACTGGCATCTGTATTGAGTGCGACAACTAAAATATCACCTTGCTTTTTAGCTTGCTGCAAATAGCGGACATGACCGACATGAAGCAAGTCGAAGCATCCATTGGTGAAGACAATTTTTTGTTTTTGTTCACGGTGATGGGGCAAGGCTTGAAGAAGAGTACTTTCTTTGCAGTAAAGCCCCAAGGGAACCTACGTCTCTTGGCGAAGTAAAGGGATATCAAGCCATTCGCCAACTAGGTCACGGCCCATGATCTTAGAAATCAAAGGCAATACGATTCCGCCAGTTAATGTGATCAAAATCCATCGGGCCATGAGGCGAGGGATATAAGAAAGTTGAGTTGTTTCCTCTGGTTTCCCAAGGCGTTGATCATAGGCCCATTCGCCTGGTGTTTGTCCCATGAAGGCGCGGTTGACCAAATAGTATATAAAAGAAACACCAAGCACGACACTTAATGAGGACATATAGATTTGGCCTTGAGTATCTGGATTTGTAATATTCGCAATCAAATCAACCTGGGTCACTACAAGCAAAATGATAAAGCACAAAAGTGAAGCTGCAACGACAAGCAAAGCATCAAGTAAGAATGCCGCAATGCTTGGGGTGTCATTTTTAAAGACAACTGTTTGAACAGTTTTTCGAAGTTCAACCTTCGCTTGGGGTTGAGCTGCCGCCGTTTGTTTATTTTGTTGAAGAGATTTTAATATATCATCAACAACTTGGCTGCTTGGTGAAAGTTTAGTGTCATCTTTGAATGATTTTTCGATTTTACGAGGAACCGGAGTTTTTAGAGGATTGACGGTTTCATCTTCAATTGCAGGCATTGGGCTTGAATTGAAAAGGCTTTTTGGAAGCTCGGAAGTGGTCTTTTTTGGAGCAGCGCTTGTTGTCCCTTGACGATGAAAACCAAGTCCTTCTGTTAAGGGCTTGAACTTAAACTCTTCAAAGGGATCGTTATCATTTTTAGTCATCTGCTCACCTCATAAGATCGAATTCATACTTTAGGACGGAGACTAAAGTCATGCAAGCCGTTTCAACGCGAAGAATTTGGGGCCCAAGGGTCACTGGCTGTAGGTCCAGCTTTTGGAATTGCTCTATTTCTTGGGTCGAAAATCCGCCTTCGCTGCCTGCGAAAACCCAAAGGTTTTTGATCTCGGAACCCTTTCTTTTGGATTTGGCCTCCTGAAGGTACTGCTTAACGCTTAAAGTCGTTTCCCCCTCATAGGCTATAAGACACGCAGAACTTTGGTCCTGGTTAATCCGATGAATTAAATCAAACATTTTTTCTGGGGGGTGAATTTTCATGAGCTCGCCCCGTCCGCACTGTTGAGTGGCCGAGACAACAATCTTTTGCCAGCGCCCCCATTTTTCGTTGGAAATCGAATTTGCTGTTTTCACAAAGCTGAAGTCAGAAAAAAAAGTATGAATTTCGGCAACTCCCATTTCGACTGACTTTTCGATCACGGCTTCTAAAACGGGGAAGCGAGGAACAGAAACACACAAATGAATTCGTGGAGTGGGTAAAGCCTGAATGGCCCTTTTTTCTTTGATCACTGCGATGGCTTTTCTTTTTTGAACCTCGGTGACTTCGACAAAGTAAGCGCTTCCATTAGGATCGCCCGATGTGGCCCCAGAGTTTGCAGAGGACTCGCCTTCGGTGATCACTTCAAATCGGGAACCCACGCCTTGGCGGCAGACATCGATGATGTGATGAAAAATATCACCCTCAAGGATCACATTCTGATCTTGGATTTGATTTTTAGAAATCCAATAGCGGCGCATTTTTTAATGGCTTTCGGGTTTTGATTTCAACCAGTAGCCAACCCATTCATCTTTTTCAAGACGACGGTGAACTTGGACTGGGGATTTTTCAATGAACTCTTGAAAAAAATCTTCTTCACGCTCTTTCAAAATGCCTGTCAGAAATAAATCGCCATGTGGTTTTAAGACCCGCAAAAGATCTTTGCGTAAATGAATCAAAACACCGTCGATAATATTTGCGACCACCATATCAAATGAAGACTTTAGCTCTTCGAGCAGGATATCTTCGATGATAATATTTTTTGATTTGTTAATAACAATGTTTTCGCGGGCCACGCGGCGGGCTTCAGGGTCAATTTCAAGTCCCACAATATTTCCAATACCAGCCTTTTCTGCCAAGATCGCAAGTACTGCAGTGCCTGTTCCAACATCTAAGAAATCAATTTTAGAAAGGTCGTTTTTATTTTTTTCACAAAACTTATGTACAAAGAAGGCAGCCATCTGAGTCGTAGCATGGGTCCCAGTACCGAAAGCCATTCCAGGATCAATTGAAATTGGAATTTCAGCTTCTTGAGGAACTTCAATCCACGAAGGCACGATCCAGTAGGGGCCTACCAATTGAAAGGGCTTAAATCCCTTCTTCCATTCTGAAAGCCAATCCTGTTCATTTTCTTCGTTGATGTCCCACTGAATTCGTTCGTCCATTTCGATGATACGATCAAAGAATTCACAGCCTGGGCGTTCTTGAAAAAAAACATCTAGGACGTGATTGCGACCATGTAAAATTGTTGGGTCGTAGGTCAAATCAGGTTGGGTGTAGTTCAAAGCTTCACTGACCCCAAGGGCTTTGCATGAAAAGCAATGGGTCGTGATCTCGTCTTCAAGTTGTGATGGGACTTGTAAAAGTCGAATTCGGAAGTAGGTGCTCATAGGGGAAGTTATGCCCGAAGCCGGTAAAACTGTCTATTTGTAATTCCCTTTATCGGTTAAATCGACAAGGTCGCCAATCATAAGACCCTGTTGTTCAACCATGGGCAGTTCGTTGCGTGAAAAAATTTTATACTGGCGAGCCACGGCGATATTTCCACCTATAAAAATAACCTTCAGTTGGCCAACGGGGATTGAAATTTCGCCAATATTTTGGGTCCCTGTCGAGTCTTTAAAAGCCATTTTGCGTTCCAAAGTGATCACTTGATCTTTCTTCAAGCTATTCACATCAACACCCGCGATGTAGAAATCTTTGACTGGGGCTTCGTCGTCTGAAAGCGGGATGTTTCTTCTGACATCAATGATCTGCAGTTCTGCGGCATTGGCCCTGCGACCGATACCCATGAGCGAGGCCATTATGACCAACGTGGCAGTCATCAACTTAACGTTTAAACCAGAATTCAATGTGAAATTATCTTTTTTCATATGCAGAATGATCGGCTCGAAATGAGATTTTCTAGACAGGACCTTGGATTGGAAAGTGTCTAGTTTAGCTTGGGGCTGAAGGGACACTGTGATGCTTTAACTTGGAATTGAGTGCATTCTTTTTAAATTGGGACAGAGGGGTTTTAAAAATGAAAAACAAACAATTATTTTATGCGTTTGCCATGGGAATTTTAGGTGCGGCCAGTTTTAAAATTATAGAGCACATGACATTGTCGACAGCCATGGCCACATCGCCAAATCAGGTCTTAACTGCAACAACAATCAACTTGGTCGATTCTAAAGGGAAAATAAGAATGCAGATTGGATTTGCTAAAGAAGCAGAGTCACCAGCCATCTGGCTTTTTGATAAAAAAGGTGTGGCAAGATTAAATTTAGGTCTTTACGAGGACGAAACGGCATTTGTTGGATTACAAGATAAGTCTGGGCAAATGGTGCAATTGTTGCGTTCATTTGGGGCTAACGAGGCGCCTTTGCATATTTACAAAAACAAAGGTGCTGATAAAATGATTATGGGACTGAATCCGGGGGCATCCTTAAGTCCTTTTGTCATGTACTATGATAAATCAAATCAGCGCACTTTACAGTTCGGCCAGTATGAGGGGCCGTAGCTTTGGGTAAAATAAAACCCTTTCTCTTATTGATAGGCTTGTTGCTGGCGGGTCTATACATTTTCAAAAAGTTTGAAAACACTGATCAGTCTAAGCCACTACATATTTTTATTAACGAAAGTGCTGATCATCGTTTCGATGAATCAATTCAAATTTCAATTAAAGCCGCCTTTGATAGAACGAAAATTCAAAATGCAGTTGTTATTTCTGACCGTTTTTGTGAAGGCCGCACACTCAGTGAAGAGGCTGCTCAAATTTTTAAAGACTTGAAAGTTGGCGAATCAAACAAGGGGCTTGGGATTTTATATGTTTATTGTCCGTTAAAAAAAGAACTCAAAATAGAAGTTGGCTACGCTTTAGAGGGCGTATTGACCGATGCTAAAGTGAGCTATTTAGAGCAAGCTGCAAAAACATTTATTTACACGGATCGCTTTCACGATTTTTGGGCCGAGCTGATCAATACTTTGAATATTGAAGTTCAGCAAAGCCAAAACGGGACTCAGGCGAAGGAAGATGGTGTAGGTCATACTGAAATGACTTACTTTTCAGGTGGTGCAGGGCTTTATTCAAAAGCCTATGCGGGGCAGATATCTGATTTGCGAAAAGAGCTTCTTCAGCTGAAGTCCGATGAATTCAAAAACTATGGGCCCTCTGATGAGCCCTTGGAAACTCTTCATCGTTACCTAGAAAGTTTAGAGTCAGGAATCGGTGATCCTTCACTTCCATTGTTGAGCGAGGAAAGTCGACTTTTTCGAGTCTTCACGCCAATGACCATCGGACAGCTAAAAAGAAATTCCACCATGTACAATAAAGCAGGCCCTCCGATTTTAATAAAAGATGCGCGGGTGGCTTTTGCCTTTTTTAAAAAAAATAATCCAGTGTTACCAATTGTCTTGGTTAAAAAAGATCAATCTTGGTACATCCAAGAGCCACTGAGCTGGTCACTTTTTCATCGCTTTGAAGATTCGATGGAAGTCTATTTAAAGTATCCATTAAAATTGAATTCAGTCGTTTTGGATCAAGAGTTTAAAACCAGATTTTTGCGACCACTTTATCATGTCCCCGAAGCCATCAATTTGCATCAGGTGCTGGCTTCGAATTTTGATTTTACAAATTCAATCCAGTCCGAATCAGACTTCCAATCAGCCTATTTTAAATATTTTTATTTAGAGAAAAGCTATCAGTACTATTCGCTTAACAACAAGGAGCTCAGCGAAACTTCGGTTTGGCTGGCCCTGGATACGATGATTAATTTAGGAAAAATGTCTGAATTTCGTGATCAGTATTCTGAACTTGCGAAACGATATCCCGAAGATAAAATTTTGAAAAAAAATGCAGAGTTTTATAAAGAAGTTATGCAGTTTGATGGTTCAGACTGGAAGAGAAGCTTTTAACCCAAGAGTGACCAAGACTATCGTGGCGCCTACCCATTGGATTGCAGTTAAGCTTTCTGAAAAAATAAGACTTGATAATAAAATTGCTGTGACGGGCTCGGTCAGGCTCAAGAGGCTAACAGTTCGACTGTTGAGATTTTGCAAACTGGCTAAAACCAGAGTCAGTGGACCAATGGTTGATATTGTAGCAATTCCAAAAATGATCCAAAGAGTTTTTGGATGGAGCTCCCAAGGCGGAAGTTGCAAAGGCGAGTGGGCGATCCAAAGCCCAAGGGCTGCAAATAAAATGATATAAAAACTTGAAGCCAGAACATCGGAATTTTTTTGATGCTTTTCAGAAACAAGAATGTAAATCGCATAGGTGATTGCAGCACCCAGCCCGCAAAGAATGCCGACAGTGGATTGCATTTGCAATGGGCCCCACAAAAGTAAAACCATTCCTAGAAGTGCCGAGGTTAAAAGTACAATTTCTGAAGGATGTGGGCGATGGCCAAACAAAAAGTGCAAAACCATGATCCAAAAGGGGTAGGTGTACAATAGCAGTGCGGCCAGGGCGATGGACACAGTTTGAATCGAAGTGAAATACAAAGTCGAAAAGACCGTGTAGCCGCAGACCCCGAGTCCAAGGCAAAGCAGGAATTCTTTTTTTGAAATTTTCAGATGATTTCTACGAAATAAAAATAAATAGGCGAACAAAATCAAACTGGCCAAGGCGAATCGATAGGTCAGCAAAGTCCCGGTTTCAATTCCTTCGGCCTTAGCCAATCGACTAAAGGTTCCTAAAAATCCAAAACCAACACTGGCCAGAAGAATTTGAAAAACTCCAATGGTCTTAGGGCTTCGATTCAAGATCGACCTTTAGTGTAACGATCAGAACTTTTGCCGAAAGTGGGTTTGCCTTTTGATCTGGGTGATGATTTCTGCACAGGCTTGCGACCCAGTGCTTTCTTTTCTGAAATTTTACGAACTGGTTTCTTGATCATGTCGTCAGGACTGTCGGGTTGAAAAATTTTATCTAGGGCTGCTTCGTTGATGTAAGCCAGTTCGCCACGTTCAAGATTTCCAATTTTAAGGCGGCCAATGGAAACCCTTTGTAGTTTCATCACATCAAAGCCAATTTTTTCAAACATTTGACGGATCTGACGATTCTTACCTTCTGTAATGACTATTTTGTACCAATCGTATTGATCAGAGCCCTCTTGTCTTTTGATCTTTTCGACATGTTTGGCGGCCACTTTACCGCCCACAATCGAAACTCCTTTAAGAAGTTTATCGATGTGTTTTTGTTCGGGGTGACCATTTAATTTAACGAGATAGGTTTTTGTGACTTCAGATTTTGGGTGCATCACTTTATTGGCGAACTCGCCATCGTTGGTCAGTAAAATTAACCCTTCAGAATCCCAATCCAAACGCCCAACAGGGAAGACTCGTCCTGGGACTTTATCTAAATAATCAGCGATTGTTGGTCTTTCCAATGGGTCTTCCATGGTGGTCAAGACGCCTTTGGGTTTGTTAAAAACAAGATAAAGCTTCATTGGATTCATTTTTAAGGGGTGACCATTGACCACGATTCGATCAGCGTGGGGATTTACTTTAATTCCCATCTCGAAAACACGTTTGCCATTGATCGTGACTTGTCCATCTTCGATCATTTTGTCGGCTTGGCGACGGCTGGCAAGGCCGCTATCTGCGATTAGTTTGTTAAGTCGAATTCTCTCTTCGGGCTTATTTTTAGACATGATTCACTCGATTTTAAATTGGCGTTCTTTTTGACTTCTTGTATCAGGTTCGCCAACTTCTTGTCATCACGATAAATTTGTTCAAGGGCGGCTTCGGCCTGTCCAAGCAGGACAGGAACAACCTGTTGGGCTTCAGCCGACGTCAGTTGTGGGGCTAGGCTAATTTTCTCTAGCTGCTTGGTGATCTCCGTGTAAAAAGGATCCGTTTCCCTAGAGATAAAGAATTGTTCGATCCGTTTTAGGGCCCAAAAAAGTCGTGGGACTTCGTGAAGAGCAGCCCCTTGAAAGACCTGGAATTTTTGAAAAACATAGCCCCTTGAGATCGTACCACTCAGTTTTTGATCTTGAATTGTAAACTGGCAGATCATTTGTGGTGAAACCTCGAGGCGGTGTACGAAGTTTTCGTCGAGCTCTAATTTTGAATTGTACTGAAGCACCAAGTGGGGGATCAGGGGCTGCAGTTGTCCTGAGCGCAAGATGAACTTTTTTTCAACGCAATGGACTTGAAGAGTCGAATCTGGCTTTAGCAATAGAATTAAAAATCGCTTATTTTGATCGTTGATGATCTTAAGATGATCTTCAGCGCCGCACAGGTTTTGAGCATATTTTCCAACCACATCTTCAAAGTCTGAAGATTGCTCAATTTCAATCAGCTGACGATGTTCAGGGTATTTAATGGCTTCCGTGCTGAACGGAGTTTGGTAGAAGCTTGTGAAATTTTTGATTAAAGTTTGTACTTCATGGGACAGGGGCCCGCGAAGTCGGATCCAGTGGGGCTCGTCCATGCAGAAATCAAAAAATTGATTAAAAAGCTCAGTGCTTAAGGGTTCGTCAAGTTCGTGGAAGTTTTTGATATAATTATGCAATGCCTGGCGCACCGGAGTGGCGTGGGGATTGATTTCAGATAGAAATTTCTCGAATTGACGAACACGTAACATACTTTATACAGTAGGTATTATCAGGACCAGAGTCCAGTAAAAAATAGTTGTTTTGTTGTAAAAATGGGATGTGTGAAATGAAACAAAAAGAACTCAATCGTGAACTGTTTGGCTTCAAATCCTTGAGCGATAAAGTTTCAGAAGAAGTCTTGCGAGAAGCCTCAGAGGCTTTAAAAAGTTTGCCCCAAGTTCCTCTTCATTTCGAAGGTGACTTGTCCGCTGTTTCATCTACAGAATTTTCTTCTGAGCGCATGGCAACATCCCATCACTTGACCCAACTTAAAGCCGAGATTGATGAGTCTGTTCAGACTCAAAACCTGCGATACGAAAAGCTACAGGCTTCGTTGAGTCGGCTTGAAAAAATTCATAATTCCTTCGTGCAAGATATCTCTGAAAAATATCAACAGATTTTGCAAAAGACTGCTGATCAAAAAAGATTCGATGAAAAAGTTCAAGACCTGATCGAACGCCACGCCCAACTTTTGAAGGGCTATGAAGTTCGTATGTCACAATTGCAAAAATTGTTGTCGATCAAAGAAAGTGAAATGTCTGATTTGCAGGCGCACTTGAATGAAACTAAAATGGAATTGATGCGCCTTCGTCGCTTGTAATTCGTTGACTCCATCCTAACTTTTTTCTGACTTTGGAGTTTTTAATCAAAAATTTTGCAAAATAATATTTCTGTGGAATGTTCGTCGGTGGCCTTTTGTTTTTGCTCCATGGATGGTTTTCTATCAGCTCGTGAATTTGTTTCCACAGATTGCTAGAGTAATTTAAATTGTTTTTAGGTTTCAGAGCGTAAATCAGCTGGCAATCCATTGCTTCTGCAATTTTTCTTAAATTTTTAATTTGAAGGCTTCCAATTTCTTCACTTTTTTCCAGTTTTGCATAATTCTGCGGAGTGGTTAGAAGTCGTCTGGCCATTTCGTTATTTGATAAAAATAGAGCTTTCCGAGTTACGCGCACAATGTTTTGTATTTTTCTTTCACTTTCATTGCTATTCAGTTCTGTTTTTAAAAATGGTTCGATAAATTTGTCTGCTTCTGGAAAAGGATAACTGTGCTTCCAGTATCTTTGGCACATCTGTTCTTTTTCTTCTTCATTTAAGAACGGACTTTTCTTTTTGATAACAGTTTTATTTTTTAATATTTCACTTGAATTTCTAAGAAGTATTTTTCTAATATCGTCCATATCCATATCCATATCCATATCCATATCCACATCCACATCCATAATTTTTTTTATTTTTTATTTTAGAAGTTTAATGATTTTAAATTGATGTGTTTGCCCCCTCCGAAACTGTACAACTTGTAGGTTGAGCAGTTTCGGAGGGGGCTGATGACTGTTAAAGAGTTGCAAAACTGAGTGGCGCTTTGATTCTTCAAATCGAATATAGCAACAAGCCTAGAATGTAGAATTCTTGCGAACAAAGATTTGCATTTTTGTTTTTTAAAAATCATATCTTCTGCAGCTGCAAGATTAGGACAATGTTTAAAATGAAATAAATAAAAAAATAAATTGCAAATGTCCGCAATTCAGAGTTTTACCGACCAGCCACCAGCCACCAGCCACCAGCCACCAGCCACCAGCCACCAGCCACCAGCCCTTATGGCAGAAGGGCGCGGTTCATACGGGTGCTGAACTTTTCTACGTTTTCGAATTCGGTTAAAGTCAGATCAGATCGCCACTTTCCATTTGGGGAATAGAAGACCACTGTCGGTAGACCGGCGATCATGTATTTCTTTTTGAACTCATCCATTTGCGGACTTTCTTGGGTGGCATCGAATCTTAACAGAACAAAATTTTCACCTAACTTTTTGATGGCAGGATCGGTGAAGGTTTTTTGGTCAAGCTCGTGGCAAGCGGCACACCATTCTGCATAAAAATCAATAATGATGGGGCGACCATCAGCTAGGGCCTTATTGTAAAGCTCTGGCGTGTAGGCTTTCCACTCTGGATTTTGGATGGGTTCCACATAGGATCCAGCCGATTCGTCAGAGGTGCTTCGAGTTTTGGAATCTATTCCAAAATGATCAAGCAGTGTTGTGCCAGTGATTTCAGTCGAATGTTTTCGAAGCGAGATCATCCAAGAGTTCGGAATCAACAAAGACATATAGTAAGCGCAAACTCCTAAAACCAAAAATCCTAAAATGGCTTTTGAACGATTCATCCATGGGCCCGAGCGCGGCAGGTAGTTCATCAGATTTGTGAACAAACCTAAAAGTAAAAAAATCATTCCTAAGCCAAAGGCGTAAAAAAACAATAGCCAAAATCCAAGCAGCACACTTTTTTGGGTGGCAACATATCCTAAGATGGCCACAAGCACTGGGCCCACGCAGGGGCTTGCAACCAAGCCCGCAATTAAGCCAGAGAAAAAAGCTCCGCCGTAGCCGTTTGATTTTTTTTGTACGCCAAATTTATTTCTGATAAATGCTGGGACTTGGAGCTCAAAAAAGCCAAACAGACTGAAGGCCATCAACAGTAAAAGTAGACACATCACTGCAAGGACCCAAGGATTTCCAAGATTGGCTCCGAAAAGTTTTCCGGAGGTGGCGGCAAATAATCCAAGGCTTGAGTAAGTGAATGCAATTCCTAGAACATAGAAAAGACTGGTTAAAAAATTTTGCAGCCGAGTTTTCTTTTCGACATCACGACCTAAAATTGCAAGTGTGATTGGGATCATTGGGAAGATGCATGGTGTGAAGCTTGTTAAAATTCCTGCTAAAAATGAGAATAATAAAGCCAACCAAATGCTTTCTTCCAGGGATTTTTTAAATTTTTCGATGGATAAAAATGAAAATTCAGAATTTGTTACTGATTGAGTGTTTTCCAGCGAAGTATTTTTTTCAATGGTATTCGACACGCCAATTAAATGAAGTGGTGTTTGTAAAACTTTTGTTGTTGGAAATAGGCAAAAAGTTTCGCCACAGGCTTGATAGTGAAGTTCATATTTTAAAAAGGCATAATTTTGTTTGAACTCATGGGGGGCTTCGAGCTGGATTTTGATAGTGGCCTGGGATTCGACACCCAAACGATCTTTTTTTGAGAATTTATCAAACCATTTTTTTAATGGGGAAATTTGCAATTTAGATTTCTTAAATCCGTCGGGCTCAAGAACGACTAGTTCGAATTTATCTTCGTAGGCATGGTAACCAGGGGGAAGTTTGACTTTTAAAATTAACTCGCCAGCTTGACCTGGGCTCCAGGTCGAAGGTTGCAAGAGGGACTCGACCAAAAGAGGGTCCGTTTCTGAAAATTGCTCTTGCGGTAGATTTTGAGCGTGGACCATTGTCGCAAATAGCATCGTGCCCAGATAAAGTGAAATGGCTCTTGATATGGAATTTGATTTCATCTGTCTATCTTAACATGGACTAGACACAGGACAAGTTCTTCGACGTCTGGGTTAATAAAAAACAATATTCGCCGATAAAACCACTAACGAGGTGTCAACATGGGATTTGTAGGCGTTATAGTCGTTTTTGCGATGGTGTTCGGAGGCTTCTTAGCTTCTGGTGGACATTTGCATGTCATCTTGCATGCAGCCCCTCTAGAAATGGTGATCATTGCGGGTGCTGCACTTGGTGGTTACATCATTGCGAATCCAGTCAAAATTATTAAAATGGGAATTAAGCTCAGTATCAAAGCTATGACAGCCAAGGGGCCTCAGAAGCCAGATTATCTTGAGCTTTTACAATTGTTGTTTCAACTTTTCCAAGTGTTTCGTAAAGAAGGTCCTCAAGGGATCGAGAAGCACATTGAAAATCCAGAGCAAAGTGAAATCTTTAAGGCCTATCCAAACTTTATGCACAACCATCATGCTGTGCATTTTCTTTGCGATACAATGAAGATCACACTATCTGCTGAACTTTCTCCGTACGATGTTGATGATTTGTTAGACGGGGATATTAAAGCGATTCACTCGGAAGAACATATGGCCCAGCATGCTGTGCAAATGGTCGCAGACGGATTCCCAGGACTAGGGATCGTCGCCGCGGTTTTGGGTATCGTGAAAACAATGGCCCATTTGACTGAAGGTACTGAAGTCATCGGGGGACTGGTTGCCCATGCCCTTGTGGGTACGATGTTAGGGGTTTTCTGTGCGTACGGTTTGATTGGACCTACTGCAACTAAAATGGCAGCAGATATTGAAGCTGAAGGTCGTTATCTTGGTTGTATTAAAGCGGCCATGGTGGCTTTGCAACGTGGGGCTCCTCCTTTGGTGTGCGTCGAGTACGCACGTCGTGCGATTATGCCTGACGAACGTCCAACATTTGAAGAGATGGACAAAGCAACAAAAGACATTAAAAAAGCAGCCTAGTTTAAATTGAAAAATGCGGCACAAGGGAAAATGTGCTGCTAAGATAAAGAATGTAAATTGTGAATTGAAAACGAGCGCAATGAAGCGCAAGAGGACAAAGTGGCAAAAGAAAAACCGATTATAGTGATTAAAAAAATCACAGTTGCCGGTGCAGGACATCACGGGGGATCTTGGAAAGTGGCCCTAGCGGATTTCATGACCGCTTTGATGGCCTTCTTTCTTGTGATGTGGCTTTTGAACACAAGTGTTGAAACGAAAAAAGCTTTATCGGATTATTTTTCTACCCCCTCTGTTATCGAATACAATTTTCAAAATTTCGGTGCAGAACTGACTTTAGAAAAACTTTTTTTAGATCTTGTGAATGAGCCTTTAAAAGCTTTTCAAAGTTTTATGGAGCCCATGGATAAAACTCCAAATTTATTGGACATGGGATCAGCTAAAGTTGTGGCAGCCCATCTTGCAGATCAGTTGAAGGACTACGCCAAGAATGTGGAAGTGAATCCCGATGGGTTTGATTTTGATATTCCTGACAATGTTTTGTTTCAAAGGGGCTCTTCAACTCCGCTGACAAGTTTTGTTGAAATTATGGATCGCATTCAAACTGTCACCAAGGGTTTAGAAGATGCTGATGTTCGATTGACCTCGGCCTTGTTTGTGCAGGCCGTTCCAGGTGCAGATGTGAATGTGGCCAATAAAGTGGCGTCAGAACGTTTAGAGCTTGTGACTAAAAAATTCCAAGCCACCTTAGAGCACAACACCGTCAACGTGAATGGGAATATTAGTGTTAAAGAGAAAAAAGGTGAGTTCGATCCGCAAAAATTGATCGGCTTTATTAAAATTAATATTCGACAAAAAGAATTAAAATCCAACGGACAAAAACCAAGGAAACTTGACGGAGTCTTTGGGTCAGCAAACTTGGATATGAATGTCTATGACAATTTTGTTCATCAGTTAACGAACAAAAGAAAAAAAGCGGCTGATAAGGCCGAAAAAAACAGTGATGCTAATTCTTTGAATCCAAAAAAAGAAGAAGTAGTAAATAAGAGTGCTAAATCCGCAGAAGAAAAAACCTCCACTCATTAGATGAGACAATGTCAGAAGAGCAAACAACAACCTCCCTTTCGTTAGAGAAGATTAAATTTTTTAAAAATTTAATCTTTGTGGTTTTTGGGTTTTTAATGTTTTACGCAGCCGTGTATCTTTATCTTGGGGCCACTCTGGCAGGCAGTATGATACTTGCTTTTGGTTTGATATTTACCCCGATAGAAATTTATTTAGAAAAAATTAAAAAACACTTTTGGGCACGGGTAGCTTTTGTTCTGTGTTGCTTACTTTGTATCATGACAGTGCCAACTGCATTAAGTCATACTATGGTTTACCAATATTATTTTATTCCAACAATGATGTTTTCACTTGTGCTATTCGATCGAGTTCAAAAAAAAGAGATGTTTGTTTGCTTTTTTTTACCTCTTGTAGCATGGATTCTTTCTTTGGCCATCGACAGTCAAAATCTGATACAGGTCACAACTCCAGAGGGTTTTTCGATACCCTTGTTTAATGCCTTAAATTTTTTCGGAGCATTTTTGATTTCGGCAATTATTTTGTATTTGTACATCAATATGACAGAAAAGGTTAAATTCTTAGAATTTAAAAAGATAGAAAACTTGTCAGCAAATCTTCAGAAAGCCAATGATGATTTGAAGTCAAATCAAGATTTATTAAAAAATATTTTTGCGTCTATGGTGGAAGGCGTAATTTCCTACAATAGCCACGGCCAGGTTATTGATTTTAATCCTGCGGCCACACGAATTTTAGGCGTATCAGAAGCACAACTGTTAGGGCATTCGATTATAGAAACTAAGTGGCGTACCATCAAGTTTGATGGAGGGCCTTTTGCTCGGGAAGAATTTCCCTTTGTCGTTGCTTTAAAAAGTGGGAAGCCCGTCAAGGATGTTATTATGGGACTCTATCACCCAGATGGATCTTTGCGTTGGATAAGAATTAATTCTGTCCCATTATTTGCATCTCAACCCAGAGGGGCTCCGACCCATGCGGTCTCTACATTTGTTGATATCACTTCAGAGTTAAGTCAGAGATCACAGATCGAATTACATCAAGCCAAGTTGGCAGAGTCTTCAAAAATGGCTGCTCTGGGCGAGATGGCCGCAGGCATTGCCCACGAGATTAACAATCCCTTGGCTATTATTTCTGGGCGATCATCAATGCTGCTGTCGGCAATTGAAACGAATCCTCAGGATTTAGAAAAAATCAAAAATTATGCAATGATCATTCAAAAAACTATTCACGCGGTTGCTAAAATCATAAAAGGGCTTCGAGTTTTTACCAGAAGTGCAGAGTCGGACCCCAAAGCAGAAGTATTATTAGAAGTTGTTGTCGAAGACACATTGATTTTTTGTCAGGAAAGATTTGCAAATCACAATGTGAATTTGGATGTTGAAAAGGCTCCGGAAGTGAAGCTTTTGGCGCGACCTAC
>DGYJ01000100.1:10108-11906 GCA_002396665.1 Bdellovibrionaceae bacterium UBA5009 | reverse complement strand
GAAGCTTTTGGCGCGACCTACGCAAATTTCACAAGTTTTGTTAAATTTGCTAAATAATTCGTTTGATGCCATCGAGGAAAGAGCTGAAAAGTGGATTCGAGTTCGATTTGAAATTAATTCAAATAAAAAAATTTTAATCATCAAGGTCACAGATTCTGGCGATGGAATCCCTAATGAAATTGTTCATAAAATGATGAATCCATTCTTTACAACAAAAGATATTGGTAAGGGAACGGGTTTGGGGCTGAGTATTTCAAAGGGTATTATCGAAGAGCATGGTGGACATTTGATTTACAATGCTCAATCAAAAAACACAGAGTTTGTTGTTGAGTTACCGATTCTTGCCTAGATTGTATTCAGCATATTTTTAGAACGCTACACCGAGTGCGCCGATGATAAAAAGTCCACCGCGTCCGCCTATTGATGAAGAAGATGCCCATGTTAGGCCGCCTCGCAAATTGAAGGTATTGATTTGTTTTCCAACCATGGTCCTAATATCAAAATAATTCGAATAACCATCTGCCTTTAGCATCGAGTAGCCTAATTGATTGTCCCATTTCCAAGTTCCAAAGACATCAAATGTCTTTTGGAATGCAAAGTAGCTGGATTTTGTTTCTGTTCCTTCCCAGTTCGAGTCCATTTCATAGATCACTTGGTACTCGTAAAAACCCAGGTGCAATCCAATTGTATTTCCGTTACGACTATTGCCAGCATAGTATTTGTTTTCAGAATACAAAATTTTAAGAGTCGTTTTATCGCTAAAGTCAGTTTTGATTTCTGCATTCATTTTAAACCAAAGGTGGGTGTCAATTCCGTCGTAATTGACATTTGAGCCCCATAACCCAAGTCGAAACTGTGGCCCAAAGTTAAACCAAAATGTAGACTGCAAGGCGGGGTCATTTTTTGTTTGAGTAAGTCCATGATGTATAAACTGGGTTTGAATTTCGGCTTGTCCCATCAGTTGATAGGTGGGGGCGTCAGCATTGCCTGCTGAATGGGCTATTGATGCAAAGCTAAATCCAATCAGAGCGAAAAGAATTCTGACAATGGATTTACCATTATATATGTGCTGTGAATATTGGCGTAAAAATTTCATCCCTTCTCTTATTTGATCTGAATTCGGCCTGACGAGCAATCAGACTCTATTCTCTAGACTAAAGTGAAGTCTTCACCTAGTCTTATCCAATGGATTTAGATCAAGATATTTTCGATATGACAATAGTTGCTTTTGATACTGAAACAAGTGGGGCCTTTCCCATTGGCAATGACATTGTCGAATTTGGCGCAGTCAAATGGCGTGATGGAAAAATTATTGAAGAATATCAAACGCTATTAAAGCCCCGAGAGCCAATGACTGATTTCATTATTGGTATCCATGGCATCACCAATGAAATGGTGGCTGATGCGCCATTGATGAAAGATAAAATTGCTGAAATTGAAAACTTTATGAAGGACTCGGTGGTCATGGCCCATCATGCGCCCTTTGATCAGGGTTTTTTGTCCTACGAGCTTGAAAAGCACGGCCGTTCATTGCCCCAGTCCCCAGTATTATGCACAAGCTTGCTTTCAAGAAAATTAATCCACGGCTGCGAAAATCATAAATTGCAAACCCTTGTAGAATTTTTAAAAATTGACGGAGGATCTGCCCACCGGGCCTTGGATGATGCCAGGGCCTGTTTACATGTTGGAATTGCTTCACTAAAAAAATTAGGTGATTCAGTCACTTTGAAACAAGCATTTCAAACACAAGAAAAAAATCTGAGCTGGTCAAATTATTCGATTTTCCAATGTCGCTATA
>DGYJ01000100.1:9718-9962 GCA_002396665.1 Bdellovibrionaceae bacterium UBA5009 | reverse complement strand
ATGTCTACATGCCAAAGCTTGTACAGGCCATTGAAGGGAAAAAAGATATAGATTTTATCTATGATAAAGGTCCCAAGAAAAACCAAACTCGTCGCGCAACCCCACTCGGAGTTGTACGCAACCCCGACGGAGATTATCTGAACGCTTTTTGCAAAATTGATAATCAAAATAAAAGATTTTATTTGTCGACTATCAAAGAACTTGAAGTTGTGTTTTGATCTTCAGTTTTAATTTGAGCTAATCG
>DGYJ01000100.1:7422-9560 GCA_002396665.1 Bdellovibrionaceae bacterium UBA5009 | reverse complement strand
TAATTTTTTCGGCGAGCTCTTCGAGGTGTCTAAATTCGTCGCCGGCCCGTAGTTTGAACTTTGTGGCTTTTCCTTCTAGTGCCAAGTCTAAAAATCGTTCAAAAGCATAAAGTGGACCAGCAATGCGGTGGGAAATAACTTTGCCGATGGCAAAAAGAATTGCACAAAATCCTAAGGCTATAAACACATAGGTGATGATAAATGGCTGAACAAATTTATTAATTAAAAATTCATTTCCGGCCGTCAGATCAGAAATAGAAACACGAATATAGGTGTACGAAAAAACGAGGCTAATCAAGGTTAAGGCCATCCCGACAGCCATTAAAAGCAAACAGTACTTTATTTGAAATTGGAAATTGACCCAGTATTTTTTTCTAGAATTATTTTCTGGCCACAGAATTTCGCCCTCTTTAATGATTGCAATAACAATCATTAAGTACCCAATCCATTGGACCGCATCTGCAATATTGAATGCTGGCGAGGACATGCCCCCAATACTGAAGACAATAAAGTCGACAACATATCCGTACAGGATACGGTCGGCAACATTGCCTAATATTCCACCGATAAGAATTGATAAGCCAATCCTTAAGGTCATTGATTTTAATGGCAATAAATATTGTATTAAGGCGTACACACAAAGAAGAAAAGCCCCGCCAGTGGATAAAGAAACAATTCGAAGTACTGCTGGCAGATCTGAAAAAAGACCAAGCATAGCACCATGATTGTGGTGAAGTACTAAGTTTAAAGGACCGTGGATTGTGACCCCAGTCAGATCATCGGCCCACATTTTTGTAATGCGGTCTAAAAACCAGACTAAAATTAATGGAAGACCAACATAGAACCATTCTCGTTTGCGCATAAATCCATTTTTGAGCGCAAGTTCTCGACAAGCAATGAAATCCTTTGCGTCTGGACCCTGACAGTAGTTACTCTATTTTAGCCTAGTCATGGATGGTTGCGAATAAAACAAATGGGTCGAGGAAATTATGAAAATATCATTTTTAAGAAGAGATTTCGCATTATTACATTTGCTGATAGTAATATTTTTATTGCAAACGACATCAAATGTTTACGCTGGCTCAATTGACAGTTTAAAAAAAGAGTTACAAAAAAGTATAGATTCTTCGAAATTACCAAAAGATGATCTTAGTTTGTACATGACGACGTTTGATGGGGATCATGAGCACATATTGATTGATATCAATGCGCATAAAAAAATGATTCCAGCCAGCATCAGTAAGATCGTAACCACATCAGGTGTTTTGCAAAGTTTTAAACCTGGTTCAAAATTCAAAACTCAACTTTTGTTACAAAGCAGGCCGAGCTCTAAAACATCAGTTTTTAAAGGAAACATTTATTTAAAAGGTGGGGGCGATCCATCCTTTGTTTCTGAAAACATGTGGTTTCTTGTGAATCAATTTTTGAGAAGTGGTTTGAAAAAAATTGAAGGAGATATTGTCGTTGATGACAGTCTATTTGATCAAATTAGATACGATGAAAGTCGGCAAGAGCAAAGAGTTGATAGAGCCTATGATGCCCCGGTGGGGGCCATGTCCTTCAATTGGAATTCGATCAATATATTTGTAAGGCCGACCAAGGTTGGAGAGCCTGCGGAGGTCTTCTTAGACCCAGTGAACGACTACACTGCACTTGTTAACAAGACAAAGACAAAAGCTGGGGCATCTGCCGATTTGATGGCAGATCGCGAAGGTCGCAAAATTATTGTCAGTGGTTCAATCGGTATTGGAAGTAAAGAGTTTACAATCTATAAAAACATTCAAGAGCCAGATTTGTGGGCTGGTGAAAATTTAAAATCATTTCTTGCACAGCGTGGAATTCTTGTTACTGGAACAGTGAAAAATGGGAAAGTCCCCGAGGGTGCAGAGCCAATGGCTGAATCCGAAAGTAAAGGTATAGAGCAAATTGTTGCTGATATGAATAAGTTTTCAAATAACTATGTTGCAGAAATGCTGTGCAAGAACATAGCCGTCGCCCAAGGGCAGCTTGGCAGTTTAAAATCCTGTGTGCAAGAGCTGAACAATCACGCACGCAAAATTGGCGTCACAAAAGAAGAATTTGAATTTTACAATCCATCAGGGTTGACTCGTGATAATAAAATGTCTTCTTTTGCTTTG
>DGYJ01000100.1:5593-7195 GCA_002396665.1 Bdellovibrionaceae bacterium UBA5009 | reverse complement strand
CTGGAACATATGCAGCAAGATTTTCGTTTATTTCCAGAGTTGGTCATTTCATTGCCAATTTCAGGTGTTGATGGAACTCTGAAAAAAAGAATGAAAGACACCCCAGCCGAAGGTTGGGTTCGTGCAAAAACTGGCTATTTAAATAATGTCGTGAGTCTTGCGGGATATGCTGGACGCCCCGATGGTCGAGTCTTTACCTTCAGCTTTATCTACAATGGTCGCACTGATGAAGCGAAAGTCAGAAACCTTTTTGATCAATGGCTTATTCTTCTACTAAAATAGAAGAATGACTTTTAATAAAAATAAAATTTCTTTAATTGCGGCTGCAATTCTGTTTGCACAATCTTTTTCATCCAATTCTTTTGCATTTTCAAAAGAAGACATACTTCTTACGCCCCATCAGGCCATGGTTCTTACCGAAAGAGAAGAAAGCGAAATTACAGACAGCGAAGATACACCTGTTTCTTTCGATGACCTATTTCAAAATGACAATTTATTTGGATCCCGTCCTTGGCGCGCCCCGGACTTTAAACATCAATCCCAGCGGCTAGGATATGGAACAAATATTTTTGATGTTCCAGAAGGAATGAAAAATCAAGTTCAGTTTTGGATCGACATTTACTCAAAGTACACAACAACTCAGGGTGTGATTCATGACGCTGAAGAAATTGATCGCATATATGAAGTCGTCGACTTTTCTGAAATCGAAAAGTTGAAGGGTTTGCCTTTAACATCGAAAGAGCGTTTGAAAAAAAACATGGTGAAAGAGGCAAAAAAAAGAGCTTTGGAAACCCTGAAAAAGGTGAAGTTGGCGCAAAATCCTGACGGCTTTAATGCAATGGAAAAACGAATGTGGGAAAAACGTGAAAATCTTGAGCCTAAAAATATCCGCTTCCAATTAGGTCAAAAAGATCGAATGATGCGGGCTATTTATTTATCTGGTCGATATCTTGAAGAGTTTGAAAAAATATTTGCAGAGCAAAATTTACCAATCGAATTGACCCGTATTGTTTTTGTTGAAAGCTCATTCAATGTCTTGGCAAGATCCAAGGTTGGGGCCAGTGGCCTATGGCAAATCATGCCCTACACGGCGAGACCTTATCGTATGATCTCTTCTAGCGTGGATCAAAGAAATCACCCGTTGGAAGCCACAAAGCTGGCGGCAAGGCTTTTGCGCTCGAACTACGATATGTTGCAATCATGGCCCTTGGCGATCACAGGTTACAACCATGGCCCCACGGGTGTATTGAAGATGACGAAAAGTTATAAGACACGAAACATCGCAGATCTTGTTGATAGAGTGCAGTCACGACGAAGTTTTGGATTTGCATCTCGTAACTTTTTCGCCTGCTTTTTGGCGGCATTAGAAGTTGAAAGAAGTGCGAATAAATATTTTCCTAAAGTTTCTTGGTCACAAAAAATTCCTGGCGAAACTTTAAGAACACCAATTGCAATCAGTTATCAAAAGTTGAACGAGTGGTTTCAAGGTGAAGCTTTGCGCACACAAATTTTTAACCCCCATTTGACTAAAAATGTTTTGGCGGGAAAAAGTAAAATTCCGGCAAGGACATGGATTAATGTTCCAACGGACCAGTACCATCG
>DGYJ01000100.1:4936-5483 GCA_002396665.1 Bdellovibrionaceae bacterium UBA5009 | reverse complement strand
GACTCGAAAAAAATTAGAAGAGACCAAAAAAAGAAATTTGGCCTCGGATAAACTATAATCAAATTTTGAATGGAATTAGGTAATGTCTATGGAACTAGATTCAGGCGACGTAGGCCTGAATCATTCGTGTCAGTTCTTGGTGTAGATCTGTGTCGCTTGTAATGTTTTTAGCGTTTTCCAAGGTGTTATTTAGGAAACCTAAAATGCAATTGACGATGACAAATGCAATTTTCGAATTATTGCGACCAGGTTTTGTTGGTAAACTTTTTTCAATCATCTCGCTATAGGCGGTGACATATTGATTGTGAAATTTTTGATCCAATAAATAATTTTGTAGAGATTGAATTTTTACACGAAGTTCGTGCGAGTCTTTGTAAATTTCAACAAACGCAGAAACCACTTTACTCATTCGTTCTGATTCTGGCGCAGTATGAAGGTGCTCGGTTAAATTTTTAAATGTTTCTAAATCTTTGCGTGAAAGATCCTGTATCACTGCAGAAACTACGGACTCTTTATTTCCAAAAAATTGATATAGGCTACCAATGCT
>DGYJ01000100.1:2244-4778 GCA_002396665.1 Bdellovibrionaceae bacterium UBA5009 | reverse complement strand
ACCAATGCTGACGCCAGCTTCTTTTGCTACTTTATCAGTGGTGACACCAAAAAATCCTTCTTTCACAAGAAGACGAGAGCACGCATCAAGAATTGTTGTGACAGTTTGTCTTGAGCGTTCTTGAGTTGGAGCTTTGAGTTGAAGTTTTGTTTTTTGTTTTTTTTGTTTTTCGCTGCTTTTGTCTTCTGCTTTTGCCGGACTACCGCTGCTGATGTTCTGATTGTGCATGCTACTTAATTTCCTCAATGAATGTTAAAGAATCTTAACAGTGGGGTCATTGTTGTCAATAGGAATTCAAGTGTTACTCGCAAGAAGTTTGAATGCGTTTTCTGTTGTAACTAAAAAGCATTTTTTGCGAAAAAATTAAGCAAGTTTTTTTGTCGATACGAGAATGAAATTTTTCAAAACAAAGCCATCGGGCATCTTCTGAATTTTCCAGGGACTCCATACTTTTTGCAGCACTAAAGCAGGATTTAAAAGTCATTTGATCAGCGAGTTCAGACATGCAATAGAATTTCATCTCGTCTTCATTGCCACTGTATTCGAAAGTTTCACACATTTTAAGACACTGAGAGAGTTTCATATTATTTTTATGGCGAAGCATACAACGCTTACGATCCTCGTCGCGACTATAGGGATTGGCTTTTGACATGGATTTTTTTAGGCACAAACTTAAAAGTTCGTTAGATTTTTGTGTCTTAAAATTTTGTGAAGAATTGGATTTCGCGAATATAATTTTTGGACGGGCACTGTACTCTAAGGTAGTGGCTAGGCTACTAGATACCCCCGACAAAAGGAAAATCATGGCAAGGCACGATATCCATCGAATCCAATTTGTGGGTGTCAGGCAACGCACTGGGGGCTCCTTCGTCTTTGAACGAGAAGCTTTAAAGCAAGGTCAAAGCCAAGCCCAAATGCAATAGGAACAAATCTATTTGAATAGGCAATTTAAAAGTGTCTAAGAATGAGACACTGGGATCAAATTGTGTTTTTGGTCATCATCTTTTCGACGAGCTCGTCTTTTTTGATGAACTGGATTCCAAAACCCAGGCCTTGATGCCAAATGACTTCGGCATCAAAATTTCGACTTTTACTGATCGAATGAAGATGAACAGTCACATGGATAATGTCGCCTTTTTGCGGAACATATTCGCCCTGGGAAAGCTCTAAAAATGCTCCTGTGGTCGAAACATTTTTCATTTTTGAAACTAAATTTCCCATGCGTCCGTAGACTTGAACATGGGCTAGTTCTTGAGTGAAGAATCTTTTTTGTGTCATGGATTGCTCCATCGGAGTGTCCTTTGCGCAATTGGTAGCCCTACATGAATAGTATCGGTCATCTTCTGTAGAAGTTAAAGATTTGTGCTTTAGATTCTCGGAACAAGAGGGAGTTGAAAAAAAGTTTTACAGAACGTTGATGTTTGTTTTGTCTTTTTTCCATGAGCTCATTCGGAATTCTCAAAATGAGACCATAAATGAGTTTTGTCTAAGGGCATGAAAAATGCCAATCCGATTGAAATAGGATTGGCATCAGCTAGGTTATCTTAGCGTTGGACCTGGCAGTTGTAAGAAACATTCACCCGAGTCCCAAGGGCTGGGTAGGGTTTTAATTTCAATCGATTTTCTTCGACTGTCTCTTGAATAGGTGATGGCGGCATGGGGGTATAGGTCACCTTGAGCGATCCTTGATCAGGTACGCATTTAAGCATGTAAGTGAAAACTTTGTTGCGGATTTGGTCGCCAATTTTTTGCAAAGCCACATTGTAGTCTGCGGCGCAAATATCGCTGATTGTTCCGCCTGTCAGTTGACTTAATTTTTCGTAGGTTTTACCGCGAGCGCTGTCGCCAACCTGGGGACAAGCTTTCGATGTCTTGTTAAAGACGATGGCATGATTTGCAAAAGTTTTTTCGGTACCAAAATTTTCTGTTATGGTTCGAATCAAATTTTCTGGCAAGTTATCTGGTTTTAAATTTTGGCCTGTGCTGTGCTCGTCTTCGTCAGAGATAACTATCGTCGCTAAATGGGAATGGGGGCGGAAAAAAGATTTATTTTCAGATCTTGCAATAGCACGTCGAAGGGCCTTGATGCCTTGTTCATCACTGGATCCAATTTCTTTACGTTGAACAGTGTCTGAAAAAACTTTATCCAGTTTCGGAGTATTTTGATTAATAACGTTCAGATTATTAGTTCCAATAAATTTCAAAAAGCGACCATCTTGCCAAGCTTTACCTTGGCTGCGGACATCTGTAGTGATCATGGAAAGTTGCCAGTCTAAATCTTTTAGGCCTGAAACAAAATTCGAAAAACGTTGGGCCATCTTCTTTTGTTCTTCTCGCATAGAGGCCGAGTTGTCATTGACGATCAAAATATCAAGTTTGTCACCGGCGCGATCAATGGTGAATTGATCGTCGTAGTGAACGGGAAAAGCCAAAATATTCCACTCAAAATGAGCAGGAGCACTTTTTCTTCCATTGGAATCTACGGCTATCACTTGAAAGCGGTGTTCGCCACGCTCTAGATTTTCATAGTGTTT
>DGYJ01000100.1:0-2196 GCA_002396665.1 Bdellovibrionaceae bacterium UBA5009 | reverse complement strand
TAGATTTTCATAGTGTTGTGGGCTAGTGCAATCGGCTTCAGGTTTGAAATCGATTTGACAAAGAAAACGGATTACACCTGGTGCAGAGCTTTGCGCCACGAAGTGGAAGTCGGCTTGGCTTGAAGATGAAATTGGGTCAGGTGTCCCAGTGAGCTGAACTGTCGGTGCAGGTGTCGGAGGAGTTGGTGGAGCAGGAGGTTCTACAGGTGGAATAGGTGGCTGCGGAGGAGTCGGCGGCTGGCTAGGTGGCGTCGGGGGATTCGTTGGCGGATTAGTCGGAGGAACAGGGGGCTCGCTCGGAGGATTTGTTGGTGGATTAGTAGGAGGAACTGGAGGCTCAGTTGGTGGTTGAGTTTGTGTTGAATACTCCCAAGCGAATTCTTTTTCTGCAGAAATATTATTTGCATTATCTATGGCGCGAATTCGAACCTTGTATTTTCCAAGAGTTGTCGCTTGGTAGGTGACATTTAAATCACAATTTTGGAATTCATCATCTTGGAAAGCGCATTGGAAAATGCGAATTCCAGCCAGTTGATCATAGGCAGCGAAATGAAAATCTGCAGAGCTAGAATTTGTTGTTGGCGGCGGTGTTTGTAAAAATTGAACTTCAGGAGCAGTCTGATCGAAGAGGATACCATCTTTAAAACAGGCGCTGGTGTTTGCTGCATTTCTGTAAGTAACGTAGACAGAACTATCGATACCTTCGCTTCCAAGGGTCCAATCGATTTCATTTTCATAGGCTTGCCATTGTCCACCGGCTTTGCAAGTGGGATCGTTTGTGATGTACATTTCGGTCGCATTTTGTGCGGCCAATTGCAGGCGCGCAGAAGGTGAGTTCGTCGTTAATGCGCCAGAGTTCACAATGACTCCAAGATTGAACATGGCCGGAATGACCTCGACTAAAAAATCTTTTTCGAAATAATTTCCGCAGACATCCTTAGCGTAGGCAACAACTTGCACTTGGCCAGGCTGGGCAAATGATTCTTGTAAAGGGTTCGTATCCACTTTGTATTCTGGTGCATTGCTTGGGAAGACAAGCCAGTACACGTCAGTTGCTGCATCAAGAGAAATATTTGTATTTTGCCCAACTTCAACAAGCAATGAACCATTTAAATTTGGCAAAACAGTAGGGACACCATTTTCGCAAGTGGGAACAGGAATTTTTGCACCGGGCCCATTTCCGGCAGAGTTATTGGTGTTATCTGCAATTTGTAATGCATCCGGCCCAGAGCTGCCTTTCGTGCAGGAAGTAAGTGAAAATGAAATTGTGATCAGAATTGCTATTGATTTGAATAAGGAGATATTTTTTTTCATCATATAGAATAATGCTATGACGTAGGTCACACAGAGGCAATTTGATTTGCATCAGAATGATACAATGTATCTATGGCAAGTGTTTCCGTGGATATGTTTAGCGAATCGATTTTAGATTTAAAGTTTCGGATCAAGTTAGCCGATGGTCTAGGTATGCAAAACGCAGTACGTTTTAGTCATTCATGCAATTCAAAAGGGTATCGGTCACAGATTCTGGGCAGGTTCTTTTTTGTTTTTAACAATCTAAAATTTTTTTCAATATTGATGTTTTCAGGATTCATTCTGCTTTCATGTACGAATGCAAATATTCAAGTCAGCCCAAGTGTGGGTGCAATGTCCGCTCTGGAGTTAACATCAGAAAGCCCATTTGGTATCGAGATGTATGGAGGAAGTGTGCGCTTCGCTGGAAAATGCAGTCGCTCAGCTAAAAGTATTCAAATTCAGCTCGATGATTACGGTTGGATAGATTTGCCACAGTTAGCTCCATCTCCAATGGGCGTGAATTCCGAGTATGCCTTTTTTAGTACCTACGATATTGATTGCTCTGATGGCAAATTTGATTTCTACGGTTATTTCAAGCAGATTACAGATTCATACGCCACAAAAGGAGCTGTGCTCCCAACCCCCTATATTCCTGAAAAAATAAAAATAAGAGTTCTAGATTCTGCGGTAAAAGAGCTTGGATTGGCTCAGTTTCAGGCGCCAAAGGCTGTTGGAGTTTCGATCACGGACTCTTATAACAATTCGCCGGCCTTCACGACAAATAAGGCGTCGGGAGTCTATCGCAAGTATCAATTGTCTTTTGTTGATGCAAATGGTGGAAGGGCGCAGTCAAGAACACCAACAAGCTTTACTATTCAAATCCTTGATGCTTCATCGAAT
>DGYJ01000097.1:53250-54655 GCA_002396665.1 Bdellovibrionaceae bacterium UBA5009 | reverse complement strand
ATGACATTTTATTTTTAGTAGCGACAAAAAGCCCACGTGTGCCTTGTAGGCCATGTTCAAAGGCACTCATCTCATCATTAATTAGTAGTTCAATTTTTTTGAAATTAAATTCAAAATCTTTTTTATGTTCATTTTCGATAGCCACATCTATATAATTGGCGACTATTGCAGACAAAATGATTCCGGGTACACCCATGACAATTTTTTTAAAGTAATGTGGTTTAGATGAGGGCATATGGTGAATAATAATCCTTGTTCTAAAGGTATCGGATTTTCATTCATTTTTTTAATGTGAATTTGATTTGTTTCAGGTAAATTATTGTGAATATTTCTTTATAAAATCTCGATTTGAGGCAAAAAAAAGGCCCGAAGGACACTCTGAAACTAAACCTGGTGCATGAGGTGGGTGGCCATAATAACAACTTTAGGATTCCCAGTCTAAGCTGGGCTTTCACACCATCGTCAGGGACAGCCCCCAATATATATGCTTGTAAGGTTTAATTTCGATGAGTTTTACACCCTCGAACCCTGGATTCATTTTACCTGAAAGGATAAATTCCCGTCAATGGAACCAGACTTTAGAAATATTTACGGCAGCCGATATATGAGACATGGACATAAAAACATTAGATTTTATTTTCCCTTTTTTCGTCTTTTTCTATGGACTGCTGTTGGTGTTTGTGCTTGAAACCCCAGCCTTGCAAAAAATTGCTACACAAAGACGAAACTCACAGGTTTTGTCCGATATCTACGCTCAAATGCAATCCCACAAATGGCTGGCTTGGACCAGCTTTTACGTGGGCGGATTATGGTCTTTACAGAATCTTTGGTTTGCTTAAAATTCTAATTTAGATTAGCTTTTGCCCATGTTGGAAAATCAAGCCACAAGCGGGCCTCAGATATTATCTATCGAACAGCTTAACTTGAATATTAAACAAATCATCGAAGGTCAAACGGGTGTGATTTGGGTCAAGGGCGAGATCTCTAATTTTAAGCCACACACTTCTGGCCATTTTTATTTTTCATTAAAGGATTCTAGGTCGCAAATTTCTGCAGTCATGTTTCGTGGCTATAATTCTAAACTTCAATTTAAGCCAAAAGATGGGTTAGAAGTCATCGCCCGTGGCCGTCTCAGCGTGTACGAGCCCCGCGGTAGTTACCAAATTCTTTGCGAAATGATGGAACCTGTTGGGGCTGGGGCTTTGCAAAGAGCCTTTGAAGAGTTAAAGCAAAAATTAAAAAAAGAGGGACTGTTCGAGTCGGCACGAAAAAAAGCCATCCCCTCTTACCCGCAACATGTGGCTGTGGTGACTTCACCAACTGGGGCTGCGATTCAAGACATCATGAATATACTTTCACGCCGTGCACCTTCATTGCAGGTCACAGTTGTTCCAAGCCTGGTTCT
>DGYJ01000097.1:34143-53093 GCA_002396665.1 Bdellovibrionaceae bacterium UBA5009 | reverse complement strand
TGGTTCAGGGACCAGAGGCCGCGCCTCAAATTTTAGAGGCCTACAAAAAGGCACAAAAAATTCCTGGCGTTGATGTGATTATTATTGGTCGAGGTGGTGGGTCCATGGAGGACCTTTGGGCTTTTAATGACGAAAAGCTTTGCCGTGAAATTTCAGCCTCAGCAATTCCTACAATTTCAGCCGTTGGCCATGAAATTGATTTTACGATTTCAGATTTTGTCGCTGATTTACGCGCTCCAACCCCATCAGCCGCAGCTGAACTGGTCGCTAAAAGTCACCATGAAGTGATTGAGAGAGTGAATCAGTTTTTAAGAATGATGAATGTTTCTTGGGAAAGACTATTTCGCGTTCGCAGTCATCAACTTGAAAGCTTGCAAAAGCGATTGGTTGATCCCCAAAGAAAACTACAGGATCTTGCAGTTAAAAACGATGACCTTGTGGATAGACTTCAGCGTGCAATTAAAAATTATTTTCAACAAAAAAGTCACCACGTTCAAATTTTACATCAAAAGTTGGGTGACCCGCACGAGCTCCTGAAGACAGCAGAATTTAATTTACAAAAAAATGAAATGCGTTTGCAAAGTTCATTTGAAAAGCTTCTAAGTCTGAAAAAATTCCGTTGGGAAAAAAATGTTGCGGCCCTTGAAAGCTTAAGCCCATTAAAGGTTGTCGACCGCGGCTATTCTTTAGTGACCGCCAACGGGCAAGTTGTGAAGACGACTGGGCAATTAAAGGTCGGGCAACAAATTGAAATTCGACTTGCCCAGGGTCAAGTTGAGGCTGAAGTTAAAAAACTAATTTAATAAACAGAGGTTGATATGGATTTTGAAAAAAAATTAAAACGACTTGAAGAGATTGTACAAAAAATGGAAAAAGGTGATTTGGCTTTGGACGAATCCCTGAAGCTTTTTGAAGAAGGCGTTAAGCTGTCTCGAGAGTGTCATCAGAAATTAAGCGAAGCCGAATCCCAAGTGAAAGTGCTTGTGGGCTTTAATGATAAAGGACAGGCCATGACTGAAAACTTTAAGGTGACAGAATAAGCATGTCACTTTCAGCCTTTGAATCCTATGTTCAGGATTGGACTAAGACGAATTGGTGTCCCCAGGCTTTGTCCTTGCATTTTGAACACCGAAAAGATTTTTTTGCAGCCATTGAAAAACTTTGGTCTTCGCAAAATTACTCTTTGTCTAGTGGTGGAAAAAGATTTCGACCGCAGCTTGTTTTTGCAGTGGCTGAAAGTTTGAATTTGCCATTGGAAAAGTTCTATCCATGGGCTTTGGCCGTTGAAATGATACATACCTACTCACTTATTCATGACGATCTGCCAGCGATGGATAATGACGACGTTCGCCGTGGTTTACCTACCAACCACAAAGTTTATGGTGAGGCCGCAGCCCTTTTGGCAGGCGACAGCCTGCTGACTGAAGCCTTTGGCTTGCTAGCTAACGAGTACAAACACAATGCAGAGCAGGCTGTAGAGCTTATACAGATCTTGTCGGATTCTGCAGGTCCGCGTGGAATGGTGGGTGGCCAGGCCTGGGATTTATTTAGCGAGATAGAGTTAAATAAAAATGAAATCCTAGAGTTGCACTATTACAAAACCGGGGCGTTGATTCGGGCCTCAATAGAGGGCGCTGCAGTCTTAAGTCAGTTAAGTGCCGAAGATAGATCCCACCTTCGAAATTTCGCCGAACTTATTGGGGTCGCCTTTCAAATTCAGGATGATATTCTGGATTATAATCAAAAAGATGAAGATCTTAAAAATTTAGCTCAGCGTTTTGGTCTAGATTCGACGAAAAATCTTTTGATTGAAGTTTCCCAAGCCGCGCAAAAAGAAATCGATAAATTAGCTTTGTCGGGGATATCGAATTGGACACCTTTGACGGACCTTATTCGTAAAAATCAACTCAGACAGCTGTAATTTCGTGGCCCGATTTGTTAGGGCTTTTTTTCATTGGGTTAGAAATTAATCTTGTGCTACTTTTAGCCCAGATGGAGTTTCAATAAATATGAAAAAACACTTAGCTTATTTTTTTCTTCTGCTGTTAACAGCCTGTCAGACAAAGCCAGTGCATACAAAATCATCCACTCTTTCAGCAGGGGGCTCTGCAGGGGCTCAATCGCCGCAGGCAACAGTTCGAACGAATCCTGATGGATCTCCGCTAGAGAATAAAAATTATATTTTCGAAGAAACAGATGGGGAAAATGGTAAAGAGCCAAACCAACCCATGGCAGGCGGAGTAGGTCCCCAATCTAAAAATCAAAATATAAAAATTGGTCTTATTCTTGGCCCTGGAAGCGCAAGAGCCTACGCGCACATCGGTGTATTGCAAGAACTGCAAAGACAAAAAATTCCAATCCACGCTATTGTTGGAGTCGAGTTTGCGGCTCCGATGGCTGCTTTGTTTGCCTGGAAGGGTTTTGCCAACGATGTTGAATGGCAAATGTTTAAAATGAAAGATGAAAATCTGGGCTCCGCTGGCTTGCTGTCGACCAGCAGCACTTCAGCACAAATGGATGACATCAAAGACTTCATGAAGACTGTATTTCATGGTTTAAAAACCGATGATTTGAAAAAACCATTCTCGTGTCCATCATTAAACATGTCAAAGAATCAAATGTTTATGTTAAGTCGTGGATCATTGGAACAAATGCTTCCTTATTGCATGCCCTATGCCCCAGTGTTTAAGCCATTTTCACAAAGTGTAGCCGGCGTTTATGACATCAAAGCCATGTCAGATTATTTAAAATCCCAAGGGGCCAATCATATTTTGCTGATCAATGTTTTGGGCGGAAGCTTATACAAAAAGTCGAATTTGCAATCTGAATCTTCTGCATTTGTTTCTTGGGCCGAGTTGGCAGCTATGTACACGAAGCCAGGGGGCGGAGTTGATACGGTCATAACCTTGAATCTTGATGGCTATGGATTGAATGATATGGGTTTAAAAAGAGAAATTAAAAGCAAGGCTGTGGATTTATCTGCAGGCCAAATTAAAAATTTTGCTGAAAGAATGGGTTTATAAATATGAGAAAACCAACAGAAGATATAAAAATATTTGCTGAACGTCGAAAAAAAGTTTCTTCATTGATTTCTGGTCATGCGCTGATTGTGGCTGCGCATCCCGAATTGATTCGAAATCATGATGTGCACTTTCCATATCGCCAGGATTCTAATTTATATTATTTAACTGGCTTTGAAGAGCCAGAAAGTTTTTTAGTTTTGCGTCCAGGTCTTCAGCCGGAATCTGTGATGTTTGTGCGCAGAAAAGATGCCGAGCGTGAAACATGGGATGGCTTTCGTTATGGACCTGAAGGTGTTGAAAAAGAATTCAAAATCGACAAGTGCTATCCAATTGATGAAATGGAAAAAGTTTTGCCTCAACTTCTAAAAGAGGTCGATGGAATTTATTATCGCCTTTTGAAAAATAAAGAAGCTGATGAAAAAGTGCTAGCATGTCTTGACCGTCTTCGTGTTTCCCAAGGTAGAACTGGTTACGGTCTTTTGCCCATCCACGACGCAGATACTTTGCTAGGTGAAATGCGCTTAATCAAATCAGAATACGAATTGGAAAATCAACGAACCGCTTGCGAAATTTCTGCCCAAGCTCATTTAGCAGCCATGAAGTTTACTCGGCCTGGTGTGACTGAAAGACAAATTCAAGGAGTTCTAACCCACTATTTTTATATGAAGGGCTGCGCCCGTGAAGGCTATGGTCATATTGTTGCTACTGGAAATAACGCAACAACATTGCATTATAACTTCAATGATCAGGTTTGTGAAAGCGGCCAACTTCTTTTGATAGATTCAGGTGGCGAGTACAATTACTACACCGGGGATATTACTCGAACTTTTCCTGTGAACGGAAAGTTTACGAAGCCACAGGCCGAAGTTTATCAGGCTGTTTTAGATGTTCAAAAATTCCTCATCGATATGGTGAAGCCTGGAATCTTTTTTAAAGATTTGCATGAAATTGGTGCATCCATGCTAACAGAGGCCATGCTTGAGCTCGGTCTTTTAACCGGCCGAAAAGAAGATTTGATGGCGGCCAATCAGCATCGAAAATATTATCCCCATGGGATCGGTCACTGGCTAGGGATGGATGTTCATGATGCCGGGCTTTATTTTCGAAAAGGTGAGCCTCGCCCGATTGAAGAAAACATGTGCTTTACTATCGAACCCGGTCTGTATATTCCTGCCTTGGATACTTCTGCGGCTGCAGAATACCGTGGTATTGGTGTGCGCATTGAAGACAATATTCGTGTGACAAGCTCGGGCTCGGAAGTCATGACCTCTGCTGTTCCAAAAGAAATTGCCGAATTAGAACAGGTGATTGGCAAGGGTTAATTTCAATTAACCCTGTAGCCAGCGATGGGTTCTCCATATTTTACTATGGTTAGCGGCTGCGGATTTATCATTCACAATTTGAAATAATTTGCTTTCAGATTTAAACAATTGATCATCCCGTGAGGCCGCGCTGACGGCCAACGCCATTTCTGTAGCGCCTTCTAGAAGTTCAATATCACCTTCCGAGTTTCCACTGGAAAAAAAAGGCTTTAGACCATTTGTCTTTTCAAGAAGTGCATCTGTTTTACCCTGTCGATAGGTGATGATTCCTTTTTGCTTTGTGGTGACGAGACCATTTTCTATCGCTGTTTCAATTCCAATCACATTTTCATCACTTAGCCCTAGGGCCCGCGCACCTGGTTCAACAGCCCAGCGAACAGAAGCTGTGACTATGTACACCTTCACGTTGTTTTTTAATAAGAGATCAATCAGTTTTTTTTGCTCACTAAAGATCGGATAGGGTTTTAAGGTCTCAAAAGCTTTTTGGGCCCAATCCTTTACCGTTTCAATTTTTTGACCTTCGCAGATTTGTGCCAACCAAAGATAGGCAGATCTTGGGTCATTGTTTTGTTTTTTGAGTTGGCGATAATGATCCCATGGATTGGCGGGAAGCTTCACAAGTTTGTGATCGATTTTATATTGAAAAAAGTTTTCACCAAGATCTGTATCCCAAAGTGTGCCGTCGGCATCAAAAGCTGCAATGGCATTTCCTGCATCGACAGATTTTTTTATACAAGTTTGAATTTCAAGCCACAACTGTTCTGAATAATCTTTGTATTTCATAAAAAATTAGTATCAAATAGAATGAAATCCAGGCAAGTGATTGTCTGTTTATTTACGTCGCAAGGAGATTTGATCCATGGGGCACTATTGCCGGGTCGTCCAATTGGCTGATATGCCAGAAATTATGGATTTCGAGCAAAAGAAACTGATCGAGACAGTTCCTGACGAAATGGAACGTCAAATAGCCTCCTGGAATTCCAGATGGAGAAAAGAATCCTTAGAGCACTACATCAATACAGGTTGGTGTTTTATGGCCAGATCTCCAGAACTGCATTCTGAATTCTCTTCTGAAGGGAAACTTGCCGGATATTTTTTAGCCCAACCACTTTTGTTTTTTGACGGACAGACCCAATCATTGTGGGTTGAGCATTTGTCATTTTCGTCTTTGCAGTCCAGGGACGAGCTTTGCGAGCTCGCCTATCGGATTTCGCGCGAAAAGCATTTTCAAAAAGTATTTTTTCCAAACTCGACAGGGGTACAAAATTCAGTCGGTGTTTATAAACCAGAGCAGTGGCAGCCCGCTGCACTTTCAATTAAGACAACGAAAACCAAATGAAAAGTTTTTCTTTTGAAGACCGTAAACAAAACATCCGTGATCTTGAAACTCAAGAATTTGATTTATTTATCATTGGCGGGGGCATCAACGGGGCGGGGGCCGCTAGGGATGCCGTTCTTCGTGGTTTAAAAGTAGGATTGATCGAGGCCCAGGATTTTGCTCAAGGAACATCATCACGTTCCAGTAAATTAATACACGGTGGAATTCGCTATTTAGAAAACTTAGAATTCAAGCTTGTATTTGAAGCCCTCAATGAAAGGGCTCATTTGTTTGAAATGGCTCCACACTTAGTCCATCCTTTGCGATTTATGATCCCGCTTTACAAAGACAGTCGGGTTTCAATGAATAAAATGGGGCTTGGAATGTGGTTGTACGATCTTCTGGCTTTGTTTCAAGTTCCAGAGATGCATGAAAGATTATCCGCAGGCGAAACTGCCCATAGAATGCCAATTTTAAATCAAAAAGATCTTTGTGGATCCTTTGTGTACTCGGATGCCTATATGGACGATGACCGCCTTGTCCTAGAGACCTTGCGTTCAGCCAACGAAGCCAATGCTTGTATTGCGAATTTTGTAAAAGCGATATCGGCAGAAATAGGCGATGATGGAAAAATTCAAAAAGTTTTGTGTGAAGATCTTTTGACCCAAAGAAAATTTTATGTGCGTGCAAAATCATTCATGAGTACGACAGGACCATGGACAGATCAGTTAGGGCAAAGTTTTGACAGCAAATGGAAAAAGGTTTTGCGCCCAACAAAGGGTGTTCATCTTACTTTTTCCAAAGAGCGTTTGCCCATGTCGAGCGCCGTTGTCATGGGGGCTGAAAAAAGTGATCGCATCGTCTTTGGTATTCCTAGACACGAAATGGTTATTATCGGAACAACGGATACTGATTTTAAAGAGTCTCCGGAAAATGTATCAGTGACTCAGGCGGATGTGGATTATCTTCTGGATATTACACGTTCCTATTTTCCACAGGCAAAAATTGAAGAAAAAGATATTTTATCTGGATATGCCGGGGTTCGCCCCTTAGTTCATGATGGTTCAGCCAGTGAAGGTAAAACGAGCCGCGAACACACGATATGGACAGACCAGCATGGTGTGGTTTATGTTGCTGGCGGCAAATACACAACCTATCGTTTGATTGCCCAGCAAGCAGTCGATGAAGTTCTACACCACATGCCATTTTCTGATCGCGCCCAATTCAAATCGGCTGACACAACAAAACCATTAAATCCATACACTGGTCCTGATGAATTTCAATTGGCTTTGAATTCCTGTGACCAATGGACGTGGAATAAAAAACTTTCGTTTGAAAATATTCATTTGCTGTCCGAAAGATATGGCTTGGAAGCTGAATTGATTTTGAAAAAAAATAGAACCTATTCGTATTGGCAAATTGAAGCGCTTCAGGCCATCGAACAAACGATGTGTTTAAATCTGACAGACTTTTTTCGCCGCCGAGTTCCTGCCTTTTTATCAATGGATGATCATGGAATCAGTCATATTAATGAAGTGGCAGATGTCTTTTCAGAAAGAATGGGTTGGACAGATTCTGAAGTTCAACAGCAAAAGAAAAAATATTTAGATCTGATTCAAAGCGAATTGGCTTGGAAAAAAATTAAAAAATAAAAGCTTTGTGCAATTTTTTAATGGCCTCTTCGCCTTTGGATTCATCAACTAAAAAACAAAAATTATGTTTGCTGGCTCCTAGGCAAATCATATGCACGTTGATTCCGTTAATAGCATCGAATATTTTTTGCGCAATTCCTGGTGTGTGGTTCATTTGATTTCCGATCAATGAAACCAAGGACAAGCCTTCTTCGACACTAACTGCTGCGACTTCGGAAAGCTCTTGAATTAATTTTTTATTCACCAGGGTGGAATCATCCAATGTTAACGAAACGCTGATTTCACTTGTTGTGATGGCATCAATTGATACTTTGTGATCATTAAAGATTTTAAAAATTTGAAATAAGAAACCATGGGTGTACAGCATGTCTGGAGTGCTTAAAGTTAATAGAACTTGCTTTTTTCGCAAAGCTAAAGCGCGGACCAGGGGCTGATCCTTCACGCTTTGTCGGACCCAAGTGCCATCTAAATTTTTATCAAAACTTGAACCAACAAAGACGGGGATATTTTTACGAAGTGCGGGCAATAGCGTGGCTGGATGCAAGACTTTGGCTCCGAAGACGGCCATTTCAGAAGCTTCTTGAAATGAAATTTCAGAAATTGGTTTGGCATCACTACAAATTCGAGGGTCTGTTGTAGCGATTCCGGCAACATCGGTCCAAATTTCCAAAGTTTTTGCGCCGACGGCCTCTGCTAAAAGAGCCGCCGAATAGTCGCTTCCACCGCGGCCCAAAGTTGTTGTTAAGCCTTCAGCTGTTGCGCCGATAAATCCTTGTGTGACAACAACAGATTTCTTCATCAGTGGTAATAATTCTTTTTCTGCCAATTGTGCAATTTCAAAGATTAATGGCTTTGCTTTACCAAATTGATCATCGGTGCGCATCACTTTGCGCACGTCAAAAAGTTGAATCTCTCCGATGCTATTGTAGGCATCAACAAAAAGTGCTGAAGACATGCGCTCGCCTAGGCTGACAAGTGCATCGGAGGCCCTTGCAGAGCAATCTTTCAAGTAAAAAATTCCCCGGGCTAAAGTTTCCATTTCTTCGTAAAGCGATTGCAGAATATCGTATGTTGATTTCTGCGCCGACAAGTCGTTGGCAATTTGATCGTGTTTTTTTTGGGTTTCAGCCAATAGTTTTTCGACTTCGGGCCAAGACTGTTGTTCTGCGCAAAGACCAATTTTAAGCAATAAATTTGTCGTTCCAGAAGTTGCAGAAACAACGACCATGCTTGATTTTTGCTGATGGGCTACCTGAGCGCTTCGGCGCATGCACTCGGCATTTCCCATCGAAGTTCCACCAAATTTTGATACGACTAAATTCATAATACCTTCCACGGATCAGTCCTTATCCTTAGTCTTTAACCTTGAATTGATTTACGAAATACACCATTTTTTGTCACTGTCTAATTTTGAGACAGCTCAAAATGTTTACAGCCAAGGAGGGCCTCGGCTCGAAGCCTGCATCAAGGCTCCCTGAAGGAGTGTTTATGAAAACATTTAAAATTTTGACGTTGTCGGGCTTGATCATCTCTTCGACTTTGTTTTTGGCTTGCCAAAAGAAAAGTAGCAACGACGAGTCTGGAGCTCCTGCTCCAGTTCCCACTTCAAGCACTCCCATCTACACGACTGAAAATGCCATTCTTCAGTGTCCAGCCGAATTCAGAACTCCAGTTGCAGGCTACCAGGCACAAAACTATTACCCAGGCTCCTACCAGCCCGGGCAGCCCTATACACAAGGCCAACCCTATGTGAACGGTGTGCCAGCAGGGGCCCAACAAAATGACCTAACATACAATTTCGAAGAAAATATCAACGGACAAATCTGTCGAACAGGAGTTCAGCAAGGTTATAGCTTGCAGGATTTTTGTCAGAAATTAGTTAATAATTCGATGAATATGAATTGTGCAAAAGAGCAGAGAGCACAAGTTTACGTTCAACGTTGTGGGCCTTGTACTGTTGTTTCCAGCAATACAATTCCACAAACGGGAACGCCAGGAACTATACAGTATCCACAAATTCCTGCTCCAGGTGCTGCCCAAAATCCTTTTCCTGGCTCGGTTCAAAATCCAACACCAGGTCAGCAACAAAATCCAATCCCACAGCAACAAGTAGTGCAGCGTGATCCTAACTTATCGACGATCCGTTGTGCGATTTCTTCAGTAGATCTTTCTGGACGCAGCTGGGGAAGAACGTACAACAAAGTTATTTCTTTAGATTGGAATAGAACTCAGGCGCAAAGTTTTGAACTTCCTATGAGCTACACTTCCTCTGTTGGTTCCATCAAACTGAACATGACTCCTGCAGCCCAAAATGAAGGAACTATGTCATTGCAAATTGGAGCACATAGAGCTGGCGCTACAGATATCAATTCAAGAATCAGAGTTGAAGTTCAAGATTTGAAAAAAGAGATTAATGTGATTGCAGACTGTTTGGTTGACGATTTAAATTCCACGGCAGTTGGATACGGTCGACGCAAATCAAAAGCTTATTCTTGTGACGTGGCATCTTCTGGTGCGACAAATCACATCCTCGTTAAGAAGGGACAAAGAGCTTCTGAATTGGCTTCTTCTGAAGATGGCCAACTTTCAGCTCGAATTTCGTACACATCAAAGTCTGAATTTGTGATCGAAGATAAAATTTCTTCAACAAAACAAAGTATTCGCTACGTTGTACCAAGCAATGCAAGATTGAACTTGGGCCTTGGTCAGGTGAATACACTGGGCCAAGGGGTCTTTTCAGCCACTTGTCTGCCTTCTGACGGGCTGCAATAATCCTTCAAAAAGACTTCGATTTTCAGAAAACGACTCATTGACTCCTCAGTGTCCTGTTTCTAGACTTAAACAGCATGAGGAGTCCCATGAGTTTCTTTGATAAATTCACAGATTATTTTTCGAATGACATCGCAATCGATTTAGGAACAGCGAACACGCTTGTTTATGTTAAAGGCAAGGGGATTATTCTTGGTGAACCCTCTGTCGTGGCTGTTCATAAAAATTTCCGTGGCTTGCAAAATCGCGTTCTTGCTGTCGGCAATAAGGCAAAAGACATGTTGGGTCGTACACCTGGCAGCATCGTTGCGATTCGTCCAATTAAAGACGGTGTTATTGCTGACTTCGAAGTGACTAAATCAATGTTGGAATATTTTATCAGCGAGTCCATGGGCGAAAAAAAGAGCTTCATTCGTCCAAGAATTATTATTTGTGTTCCCTACGGAATCACTCAGGTTGAAAAGCGTGCAGTTCGTGAAGCGGCTCAATCTGCTGGGGCCCGCGAAGTTTATTTGATCGAAGAGCCCATGGCAGCAGCCATCGGTGCGGGTCTTCCCATCACTGAACCTTCTGGAAATATGGTTGTTGATATGGGTGGTGGAACAACTGGTGTGGCTGTGATTTCATTGGGTGGTATCGTTTATTGCAAATCAATTAAAGTTGCTGGCGATAAGTTTGATGAAGCCATCGTGAATTATGTTCGTCGTCAGTTTAATCTTTTGATTGGCGAAAGAACGGCAGAGAATATTAAAATTCAAATTGGTAATGCTTATCCATTTGAAGAAGAAAAAACCATGGAAATTAAAGGCCGCGACTTGGTTGCTGGCGCTCCTAAAACCATCGAGATCACAAGCTCTCAAGTGAATGATGCTTTGATGGATCCTTTGTCTGAAATCGTTGATGCTGTTCGCACGGCACTTGAAAAAACTCCACCAGAACTTGCTTCTGATATCGTTGATAACGGAATCGTTTTGACAGGTGGCGGGGCCCTCTTGGCGAATTTGGATGTTCTTCTACGTGAAAGAACGGGTTTACCTGTTTCAATAGCGGAAGATCCATTAAGTTGCGTTGTGCTTGGATCTGGAAAAGTTTTAGATAATTTGGATCTTTTAAGACAACTCACTGTTGATTAATCAAAATGACCAACGAGCAGCTGATTAAGGAAATTTGTTTGTTTTTCTTCTTCAGTCTTCTTGATGAAGAAAAAGCTTTCGACGCTGCTCAAAGAGCATGGTTTCAATATCAAGATTTAAGAAAAAAACTTCCAGGGACTAAAGAATCCGTACTTGTTATTCAAGCAACAGGCCGTGTTTGGAATGAACTTAACCCCAAGCTTCAAAGGTGGCGTCCTTATTTAACGAAGGATGCTGGTTGGGCTTGGCCCGCACAATTGAATATGGGTCCATGGATGGAATTCCAGAAAAGGTCTACAGCCGATGAGCTAATGACAACAATTTGGTGCTATATCATGGGGTATTCAGAGTCCGATGTGGCCACAGGTTTGGGCCTTAGTGAAGGGACTTTGCGATTTCGTCTTAGCCATTCCATTAAAAAAATTGGAGCTTTGGTGTGAGCAGGGAAGAGAATGAAAAACCCCAATCCTACTCGAAGTGGAACAAACGCGAAATGTCGAGCTTTGTTGCCCAAGAATTATTGTATGACTATATGAAGGGCTTTTTGGATGAAAGTCGTCGAAATGCCGTTGAAAGCGACTTATCTGAAAACCCAATCACTAAAAAGAAACATCAACAAATGATGAAGGGCTTTGCCTATCTTGAGAAATTAAGATCAGTTGAAGTGCAGCCTTTTTTGATTGAACAAATAGACGAGCCATCAACATATCTGTCTGTGCTATTAAAAAAATCTCAATTCGAAAAGTGGCCACAAAGTTTAAAGTGGGGGATAGAAGCTTTTGTTGTCTTGATGGGGATAGCTTTATTCCTGATCGTTACACCTTGGGATAAAGCCATTCGTCTTGTTATTTTGCCACAAAATCAACAGGTGATTTTGGCAGAAGTTCAAAAAGATCCCCGCAGTAATAACTCTGTCAGCCTTTCCGATATAGAAAAAAATGAAAAGCCACAGTTTAGTGACGATAAAAAAGATGGTAAAGGTGAAGCGGCAACTGAAGTCGTTGTCGCTTCAAATGAAAAACCTGCGGCTTTGCCGCCCACTCCACAACCTTCTACAGAAAAAAATGTTCCTGCTGCAAAGCCAGTTCCGATTGCTGCGGCAACAGGTGCAGCGACAGGTGCTTCGGCTGATCCCAAAAAGCAGCCAGAAATTTCTGCTGCTGACAAAAAAACTCCATCTGGGGGGTTCTTGTTTCGTGGTCAGTTTAATGTGACGAATGTTGAAATGATTGCCCCGAAGTTAAAGGAAAAAATCATTGCGCTGGGTGGGCGAAAAGCGGGTGAGGTTGAAATTGGTTGGAAAAAATCAGACACAACTTATTATTACCATTTCACAATCCCAGAGGCTAAATTTGAAGAGTTGAACGAATATTTTAAAACCTACGAAGACCCGCACATGGTCAAAGAAAAACATCCCCGTGTGATGCCTGATGGAATTTTGCGACTTATCTTAACAGTCGAAGAGAAAAGAAAGTGAAAGCCTTAAAAAGAAAGCCAAAACGATCACTGCGAACAATATTAGTTGTGTGGTTTTTGATTTTCTCGCTGCTTCCACTTGCTTTTGTCACAGGATATTCAGTTTTAAAATACGAGGCAGCCATAGATAATGAACTCTTTTTAAGACTGAATGGAAATGCCCGCGAAGTCGAAGTTGTACTTTCGGATTTTAGAAATAATTTGATATCAAAAAAAGATAAATATCTTAGGGATGCGAGCCTTGTCTATCATCTTTCAGTAGGGGATACGACGGCTTTACGAAATCAAAGTGTAGATTGGCTTAAACAAGACGCTGTAAATAATTTATCATTTTTTAATCGCGAGGGCCGACTTTTAGTTTCAGTCACTAAAGACGAAAAAAATACGATTCGTCATTTTTTTCCAGGCTCCCAGGCCGTCTTTTTGACAGAAAAATCTCTTTCATTTCTTAAAAGCAACAAAGAAATTGGCTTGATCGAGTACACAAGCAACAACAAGATTTCCCTGTTGATGATATCGAAAGTGCTCAACTCGTCAGGAAAAACAATCGGATATTTTGAGCAAGTTATTGACTTGGACCAAGGCTTTTTAAATCGTTTGAAAAGTCGTCTTAAGCTTGAAGTGGTTTTGCTTAAAGAAAACGGGCAAGTCATTAATTCATCAAATTCAATTTTAGCAAAAAATAATTCTGAATTTTCTGGCTTTATTAAATCAAAAAACAATCAATTGCTTGAAGTTCCGATTCAAGGCACTCCTTTCGGATTTTATTTTGAAAAAATGGATTGGGGTGAAAGCCAGTTTTTTATCGCATTGGGAGCTTCAAAAAGTGACGCCAAGGCCGCATTAAAAAATGTGAATATTGCCTTTATTTCTGTTGTTGGCGCAGTGATTTTTTTACTTGTTGTGACGATCCTAGTGACAAGTCGCCTGGTCTTAAAACCTTTGGACGATCTTGTGGAGGCTCTACAGTCATTTGAAACTCAAGAGCAAGCCATAACGATTCCTGTGAAAACAGACACAGAGATCGGTTTGTTGACTGAAAGCTTTAATCAGATGAGTTTTAAAATTTCACAGGCCAGAGTTGATTTAAGAAAAAAAATTAATGAGCTTGAGTTGGCCAATAAAGAAATTAAAGAAACACAAAGTAAACTGGTTCATTCTTCAAAGATGATTAGTCTGGGTCAATTGGTTGCCGGCGTCGCCCATGAGCTGAATAACCCGATCAGTTTTATTTATAGTAATATGACACATTTAAAAGAGTATTCTGAAAAAATTATGTCATTGATTGATATTGCGGAAAAAAATCCAAATACTTTGGCAGAAAAAAAAGAAGAGTACGATTTTGAATATATGAAAACGGATTTGCCAAAATTGATTTCTTCTTGCCAGGAAGGCGCTCGCAGAACTCGCGATATTGTTTTAGGCCTTCGAAATTTTTCACGTTTGGATGAATCCCTAATTAAAGAAATCAATATTCATGACAGCATTGATAATACTTTAGATCTTTTACAGGGTGAAATTAAGAATCGAATTCAAGTTCATAAATCCTTTGAACCTGCACCGCTCATTCATTGTTACGCTAGTCAGATCAATCAAGTCATAATGAATATTTTAAGTAATGCTCTGCAAGCCATGCCTGAAACTGGCGGGGCCCTTTGGATTTCAACACAGATTTTAAAACCCCCCCAGGTTGAGTTCGAAAGCGTACAAATTTCGATTCAGGACAATGGCAAAGGAATGACCCCCGAAACACTTGAAAAAGTTTTCGATCCATTTTTTACAACAAAAGGTGTAGGTCAAGGGACTGGCTTAGGTTTAAGCATAAGCTATGGAATTGTTCACAATCATGGTGGCGACATTCAAGTGAAAAGTCAGGTCGGAGTCGGCACAGAATTCATTGTGATCCTACCAATCACGATGCGCAAAAGACAAAGCTAGACCATGGTCTAAGGTTTTACCAAAAGATTAAAAAAAATCGTATCTTGTCCGATAAAAAAACATGTCACAAAAGCGTGTTCAGTCGAGTGAAAAAAATAAGCGTGATCCATTTGTGTTGCTTTTGGCACTTCTGCTGATTTTGTGCGCGGGTTATTTTTTATTTTTAGGTTTGGGTGCGGGCGATTCGGAAATTGCACATGTGACTTCAGCCCCACAAACAAATAGCCAAGAATACCAAGATAAAGTGAATCAACATTTGAAGCAAACCTACACGGATATTAAACTTAAAGAGGCATCAACACATTTTGAAAACCTTCAAAATGCGCCTCGGCTTAAAAATACAGAGCCCAGTTCAACAAATCTTTTGAATGAAGATGAATCAATACGCTTTGGTGGTGACCCGAGGCTCGCAGAACTTCCAGAGATTTTGGGCCGAGATCAAGCCCCTGTGCCTGCGGATAACGCTGATCCGGCAAGCTTAGTTCAAAGAAAGCTTTTTGAAGATGAGCAAGCTAAGAAATATGACCGAGCTTACAAAGAAGCATATGCCGCACAGTATATTCAAAATGCTCTGAAAAAAGGCTGGGTTGTAAAAATCAATGATGATTTCCAAATCATATCAATACAGCCTGTGAAGAAAAAACGACTTCCGTCACTTTTTGACAATCGGCAAAATCCCCCGGGTCAGGCAAAATAGACACACCTTAGCCTGGCTCGTCTTGACTTGCGAAGACATCTGCATCGCAATAACATACTCATAATTTGGAGGAAAAATGAAACAAACATTTCTCACTGTTCTATTTGCTCTATCATTGGTGGTTTCGAGTTGTGGTCCAAAAGCCTTTGTTAAAGGAGATTACGATTCAGATGTGAATAGACAAAATTTACTGAACGACAATTGGTCTGAAACAGATATGCAAACCATCGTTAAAGATCTTGTTGGCAGCTTAACGAATCACCCAGTCATCGCCAACGCGAACAAGCCTCCTGTTGTCATGGTGACGCAGCTTCAAAACAAAACAAGTGAACACATCGATACTCAAAACATTATGGACATGGTCCGTGTGGAACTGATGCGCGGTGGGAAGGTTTCATTTATTGATAAAGAAGCACGACAAGATATTTCTGAAGAGTACAATTATCAAAATTCCGGAATGGTTTCTGATGAAACTAAAAAAGGTCCCGGCGGCCAAACTGGTTCTGACTTTATTATCAATGGCAGACTAGATTCCATCGTTCAAGAAGTTGGAAAAGAAAAAACAATTTATTACAAAGTCACTTTGAACATGACGAATTTGAAAACCAGCCAAATTGTTTGGTCGGATTACAAGCAAATCCGCAAATTGTATAAAAAGAAATCTGTGGGTTTGTAGTCGTAAAGTTTAATTAGATGATGGGAATCATTAAAACATCAATGCCGCTAAGATTTGCAAAAGAATCAGCGGCATTTTTATTTTTAGCTTCTTCTTTACTATTTCTAGGATGTGCGACCTATCAATCAAAAATTCAACCAGTTCGAGATAGTTTGCAAAGTCAGCAATTTGAAAAATCGAATTCAATTTTGCAACAACTGTCAGATCCAGAAGGAAATGATCAGTTGGCATATTTGCTGGATTATGGAACTTCTTTGCACATAAGTAAGGACTTTAAAAAAAGTAATTCAATTTTCTTAAAGGCTGACCAATTGGCAGAACAGCTTGATTACCATTCAATTTCAAAGGTTACAGGGTCTTTGCTTTTCAACGAAGAACAAAAACAGTACAAAGGCGACACCTTCGAAAAAATATTTATTAATGCCTATCTAGCCATGAATTTTTTAGAAATGGGTCAGTATGATGAGGCCCTGGTTGAAAGTCGTCGTATCAATGAAAAATTAAAAAAATACAGGGCTGATGATAAAAAGGATTTTGAACTGAATTCATTTGCAATTTATTTGTCTGCTTTGGCATGGGAATCGCAAAAACAATATGATGATGCCGCCATTGCCTACACAGATTTTTACAAACTTGAACCAGATAGTTTACAAATCAAAAAAGATCTTTTGCGAATCACTCAAAAAGCTAAAAGATTTGAAGAGTATAAAAAATGGAAAGAAAAATTTCCAGAAACTGCAAGTAGTGAAAGTAAAATTGAGCCCCAAGTAAAAGCCAAACCGCCCAATTCAGAAGTTATCGTGATTTATCAGCAAGGGTGGGGGCCACAGAAGGTTTTCAATAATTTTGACTACAGATTTCCAGAGCTACGTTCAATCTATTCGAACACGACAAAGGCCAAAGCGACTATTGATAACCAAACTTTTGAAAGCGAAATTATCTACGACACTGATCAAGCAGCACGTAAAACCTTGGAAGATGATAGATTGTCTTTGCTCGGGCGAAAAGTTGTTGGGATAGTTGCCAAAAAAGCAGCCGCTGATGAAATTCGTAGAAAAGATGAAACTTTAGGTTTGCTGGCTTGGATTTTTATGCGATTTTCCGATCGCGCCGATCTTCGTCAATGGTCAACTCTTCCAAAGACAATTCAAATCATTCGCATCCCTGTTATGGCTGGCGAACACAGCCTGTTGATTCAAGGCATGGACTCCTATGGAAATTCAACGTCAGAATCGAAAGAGTTCCTAAACCTTCAAGTTAAGCCTGGGCAGAAAATTTTTCTGAATTGGCGCAGCCTAAACTAGCCAACGTGTCTTCATCGGGTAATTCCGTTTTTAATTTTAAAACTATAAAAATAAAAAAGGCCCACCTGAGTGAGCCTTTTTAAAATCAAAAAACTAATTTTTAATTCTTAGTTGTTTTGGTTCAAACTTGGATTGTGACTTGGAAGATTTGGAGTCTCTTCTTCTTGCTGCATTCCAGGAAGAACAGTTGCTTTTTCAGCAGCTGCTTTTGCTGTTGAATCTCCGTTGTAACGAAGACCAGCGTTCACAACGCGATTTTCAAGAGCTTGCTTAACATCTTCAGTAGAAACACGGTCAGTGTTAATAACTGGAACTTGTTTTGTCATGTAGTCTTGAGGGAAAGCGCCCAATTTGGCCAAGAAGTTAGAAATACTTCCGTTGCCATTTTGGATGATTTCACGAAGTGTGAAAAGTGGTGCGTATTGAGAAGCTTTTTTCTCTGCTTCAAAAATGATTTGAGTCAAAGTCGCTGCAGTGATGTCATTTTTAGATTTGTTATCAATAACCATCACTTCTTCATTTGTTCTGATCATTTTTGCAATATCATCTAAAGTGACATAGCAGCTTTGTTGAGTGTCATAAAGCTTACGGTTTTGATATCTTTTGATGATTTTCACTTTGTTGTTTGGCTTGATAGTCATTGACTCGCTTTGGTTAATCAAAAATGCCTCCCATTGTTATTACCCTTCCTCATTGAAGCGCTTAACATAAAATTAATCGCTTTTTCGGGTGGAAAGGGGACCCAACCCTCTGCTGAATCACTAAGCATTTTCAAGATATTTCAAGTACATCCATAACTTTAAAAAGCTCAAAGACCCAACTTGGCGGCAACTTAGCCCTGCCGCCACATGTTGTCAAGCGCAGGTCCAAGGGAATATTTGAAACGGCGCGCAAGTCCCCCTTAGAAGACCTCAAATCCACTGGAAATGGTTAGATTATTTTGTAATTTCCTAAAGTTTTTTAATGTACTGGCCGAATTGCCAGTATGGACCAAAAAAATTCACAAAATCATATAAAAATGTCGAATTTTCAATCACTTATATCGAAATACAAAAAAGGCAATGTATTGGTTTTTATGTCCTTTTGTTTGTGTTTGGTGGCCTGGCCAGGGACAAAGGTCTTGCTCGAGGGGAAAGAGTCCCAAGCTCGACATAAAGCTGAAATTTTAAGCTACCAACTTGCCCAGCTTTATCAAGAAAACCGTCCTTCATTAGTTCAAAAAGACTCAGAATTGGCCATCTCGCAGCGTGGACCTGCATCGGTAACAGACTCTGGCGCAATAGACTTTAGAACTGAAGGATTGCTTGGAAAAGACCCTTGGGGGCAGGCCTATAAGTACAAAGTCCTCGGATCGGATGTTGATAGTGTGCGCTTGCAAATTAAATCATCAGGACCTGATCAAAAATTTGAAATTGCGGAAAATGCTGAGGAAAAATCATATCAAAGCCCCGGAGACGATGTGGTTTGGGTCTTTCAAGTTCCTATAAACAAGAATTAATTTGTCCCGCCCAAAGTCTATTTTTGGTCTTTTGACTGAAATCCAGCCCTGCCTATTTATTAAGTCCTTTCTTGAAGACGCCGATGTTTTCTCAAAGAGGAGAATCCATGATGAAGGCGCATCTCCAAGCCCTTTTAAAACTTT
>DGYJ01000097.1:17032-33968 GCA_002396665.1 Bdellovibrionaceae bacterium UBA5009 | reverse complement strand
ATGATGAAGGCGCATCTCCTAGCCCTTTTAAAACTTTTTGTTCTGATGACTTTTGCATCTTGCGCCAGTCTTCGTGAATCGGATAAATCAACCTATTATGACCACGCCTTTGATGATCATAATCGCGCGCCGGCCTCGTTTGGTCCTCCTCAGCAAGTTGCAACTTCTACAAATATTCAAGATCCATTGTATCAGCGTACACAGGCCGATTATTACTACTCGTTAGGAGAGGCCTATTCACAAGATGGTGAAACCCAAAAAGCCATCGAAGCCTTTCGTTCAACACTTGTGTATGACCCCAAAACAATTCAAGTCAGAATGCGTTTGGCTGCAGAACATATCAAACTTGGACAAATCAATGAGGCTTTAGAGCTGTGTGAGCAAGCTGTAGAAAAGGATCCAAACTATGTCGAGGCTCGCTTGTTGCTGGGCGGTTTGTATTCAACTTTGAAAGTTTACGACAAAGCTGTTGAACAGTACGAATCCATTTTAAAGCAAAAACCAAATCATCCAGATGCTTCGTTGTATTTGGCTGCAGTTTATTCTGAACAAAAAAAGTATGACCCAGCCATAAAAATTTTTGAAAGCCTGATTCATAATCCTGATTATACATCTCCGCATATGGCCTATTACTACATTGGCCGCATTCGTTTAGAGCAAAAAGAAGAGAAGTATGTAAAAGCTGCGGAACTTGCTTTTAAAAAAGCTTTGGATATTAAACCCGATTTTGTAGAGGCTGTTTTGACTTTAGGTAGTTACTACACAAGCCTTAAAAAAGAAGATAAAGCCTTCGAGCTTTATCAAAAATATCAAAAAGACCGCGGGCCACATTATAGGATTTCAGAAATTTTAGCTCAGATGTATATCGAAAAACAAATGTACGACGAGGCCTATCAGCAGCTTGAAATTCTTGAAAATCAATCTGACGATGCATTGAATGTGAAATTAAAAATGGCGTTGATCTTGATCGAGAAAAAAATGTATGCGCCTGCAATCAAAAAATTAGAAGAAATTTTAGTCGAGGCTTCAGATTCTGACAAAGTGCGATTTTATCTTGCGGCTGTTTATGAAGAAAGCAAACAAGATGAGCTTGCGATTAAAAACTTCAAGAAAATTCCTTTGCAGAGCCCCTTTTACGGTGAAGCCATCATCCATGCTGCTTATTTGATGAAGGGCTCGGGTGATTTGGAAGGAGCACTGTCGTTGACAGAAAAAGCTGTTCAAAACAAAAAAGACTTTCCACAACTTTATGCCATGTATGCTTCGCTTTTAGATGATAAAAAAGAATATGTGAAAGCGGCAATGGTTCTTGAGGAAGCGATGAAAGGCTTCCCAGAAAACGCCCAGTTGCGTTTTTATTATGGGACAATTCAAGATCGCCTAGGTAAACGAAATAAAGTGATTGAAGAAATGAAAAAGGTAATTGATTTGGATCCAAACCATGTTCAGGGTCTAAATTATTTGGCCTTCACTTGGGCTGAAGAAAATATCAATCTAGAAGATGCGGAAAAGTTAGCACGTCGTGCATCTGAGCTCGAGCCACAGGATGGATATATTCTGGATACATTGGGCTGGATCTTGCATAAACAAAACAAATTTGACTCAGCACTCAAATATTTAGAAGCGGCTTACAAACTGCAGCCAACTGTCGCAGTGATTGCAGAGCATCTTGGCGACACTTACATCAAAATGTATATGCCAGAAAAAGGCATGAAAATGTATTACCGAGCTGTAGAGCTAGAAACAGATCAAAAGAAGAAAGCTGAAATTCAACAAAAAATCAGCTCTTTAGAAAAACAAAAAAATCTTCCAGAAAGAACACCTGCATCATTGCAAGGGCGATAATCATTCGATAGTGTTTTGTGTATGAAAACACTATCGAATATATTATGCCTTATCGTATTTTCAATTATTTTATCTTCTTGCAGTCATGAGCCCGTGAAGGCCCCAGTCAAATCCCAACGTGCGCAATGGAGTTCGAAAGCACAGGTTAAAGATCTCGAGCGCCAGTCTGTGCAAGGTGTGCAAATTGAAATATTGGCAGTTAAAAACGAAAAATTAAGATTAGAAGTTTCAGCCATCATGGGGATTCCTGTGGCAACGGTTGTGTTGAATCGTAATCAGTTGAAAGCCGCGATTTACACAGAGAAAAAATTTGTACAAGGCGTAGCAGACGAAAATTCATTACAAAAATTATTAAAAGTTCCACTTTCGGCAAAATGGATTTACGCCATCGCGTTTGATGAGTCCCCTGGAAAGGCGTGGAACTGCGAAGTTTCAATTTTAGAAAAATCTGGTGCTCCACAAAGTTGTACGCTGGCTCAATACGGATATAAAATTGAATGGAGTCGCAAGGACAATGGATCAAAGTTTGTTCACATTACGACTCCAAAAACAGAAATCAATTGGTACTTTAAAGAGCCCCAATACAATTTCGAGGAAAAACCGGAGAGTTTTCTACTGCCTCAGCCCCAGGGATATAAGCTGCAGCAACTCTAAGTTTGTTATCTTTTTTGTTTGGGCCCACAGTATAAGCAAGACTATGGTCTAGCAAAACAGATGCTTTTGGCATAAAAACATTTTTGACATTCGCTCCCATTTTATTTCAATTCTCTAACCGATCTTCTATCATGCATAATCTAAGTCATAAGGGGGAACCTCTATGGCCTCAAAGATTGATTTCAAAAATATAGTGAACAGCTGGCAATCAACAAGCACTCTTGTGAGCACTCAATGGAGTGGAACATTTGAAGAGTATCTTGATCTCGTCAAGAAAAACCCAAAGGTGACAAGAAATGCATTCCAAAGAATGTACGATATGATTGTTGAAGCCGGGACAGAGGACTACACCGATTTCAAAAAACAAGTTGTTCGTTACAAATTTTTTGATGATAAAGCCAACAATGGCAAAGATGCCGTTTTTGGATTAGATATTGCACTGATGAAACTCGTCAATGTTTTGAAGGCCGCAGCCCTTGGTTATGGCACAGAAAAACGCGTGATCTTACTTCATGGCCCAGTTGGTAGTGCGAAATCGACAATTTGTCGAATGCTTAAAAAAGGAATCGAAGCCTATTCAAAAGCCGATCAAGGGGCGCTTTATACTTTCGAGTGGATTGATGAAAAAGGCGAGCTTGATGGATTGTTGGGGAAAAGCATTCGCTCATTCCCAAGCCCAATGCACGAAGAGCCTTTACTTTTAATACCTGAAGACATGCGACAACAGGTTTGTGATGAAATCAATCGCAGTCAAGATGGTGATTTCCGTGTGAAAATCGAAGGCGAGCTTTCACCGCCGTCACGGTACATCTTTAAAGGACTCATGGATCGCTACAATGGTGATTTGATGAAGGTCTATTCACATATTCGTGTGAAAAGATTATTTTTAAGCGAAGCAGATCGTATCGGTATAGGAACTTTTCAACCTAAGGATGAAAAAAATCAAGACTCGACAGAACTGACTGGTGATATCAATTATCGTAAGATTGCAGAATATGGATCTGATTCTGATCCACGGGCTTTCAATTTTGATGGTGAATTCAATGTAGCAAATCGCGGGATGATTGAGTTTGTCGAGGTTCTTAAGCTTGACGTGGCCTTCTTGTACGACCTGTTGGGTGCATCCCAAGAGCACAGAGTAAAACCAAAGAAATTTGCTCAAACTTATATTGATGAAGTGATTATTGGTCATACCAATGAGCCCGAGTATCGCCGCTTGCAAGACAATGAATTTATGGAAGCTCTTCGCGATCGTACTGTAAAAATTGATATTCCCTACATCACTCGTTGGAGAGATGAAATTAATATTTACAAAAAAGATTTCAACTCACAAAAAATGCGCGGGATTTCAATTGCTCCGCACACAATCGAAATGGCAGCCATGTGGGCCATTTTAACTAGATTAGAAAAACCGAAAAAAGCCAATCTGACACGTGTTCAAAAATTAAAATTGTACAATGGAAAAACTTTGCCTAATTACACAGAAGACAATGTGAAAGAGTTACGCAAAGAAGCGATTCGTGAGGGGCTTGAGGGGATTTCGCCGCGGTACATTCAGGACAAACTTTCGAATGCGATTGTTAATTCACAACAAAACAACCGTGGTTCAGTAAATCCTTTTATGGTTTTGAATGAACTCGAGTCCGGCCTTAAAAATCATTCCTTAATTTCCAGCGAAGAATTAAAATCCGATTACCGCGAACTTTTAGGAATCGTAAAGCAAGAGTACGAAGAGGTGATCAAGGCCGAGGTTCAACGTGCAATTAGCGCCGATGAAAGTGCTTTGCAGCGTCTTTGTGCAAACTACATCGATAATGTGAAAGCTTATACTCAGAAAGAAAAAGTTCGTAATCAGTTCACTGGAATGGATGACGAGCCCGATGAGCGTTTGATGCGTTCGATTGAAGAGAAAATTGAAATCCCAGAGTCCAGAAAAGATGATTTCCGCCGTGAAATCATGAACTACATTGGGGCTTTGGCTATTGAAGGCAAAAAATTCAATTACAAAATGAATGAAAGACTTCACAAAGCTCTTGAGTTGAAACTTTTTGAAGATCAAAAGGACAGCATCAAGCTTACGTCTTTAGTGAGCTCTGTGGCAGACAAAGATACTCAAGAAAAAATCGAGATCGTCAAAACACGTCTAATCAAAGATTTTGGTTATGACGAAATTTCGGCCACCGATGTCTTGCACTATGTTGCAAGTATCTTTGCCCGAGGAGATGTGAAGAATAAATAATGTCAATTAAAGAGGACCAAGGCCGATTTAAAGATATCATTAAGGGGAAGGTGAAAGAAAACTTCCGCAAGTACGTTTCCCAAGGCGAGATGATTGGGAAGCGTGAAAACGAAATCGTGAAAATTCCGATTCCGCAAATTGATATTCCAAATTTTCGCTATGGTCCTAAGCAAGAGGGCGGTGTTGGCCAAGGCAACGGCCAGCCTGGTGAAGGTGTTGGTGAGCCCGGGGATGGCAAGGGTCAGGCCGGTGAAAATCCTGGCGAACACATGCTAGAAGCCGAACTGACAATGGATGAATTGGCAGATATTTTAGGTGAAAAGTTGCAGTTGCCAAGAATTCAGCCCAAAGGGAATAAAAATATCGAGACCTTGAAGACGAAGTACTCTGGGCTTGCTCCGGTTGGTCCAGAAGGTCTTCGCCATTTTAAATCTTCCTATAAAAAAGCCCTGAAAAGATACGTTACATCTGGAACATATAATCCCGATGATCCAGTGATTGTTCCGATTCGTCGCGACTTTCAGTACAGAACATTTAAAACAATCTCTAAGCCACAAACGAAGGCTGTCGTTATTTATATGATGGACGTTTCGGGCTCTATGGGTGATGAACAAAAAGAAATAGTTCGTTTGGAAAGTTTTTGGATCAATACCTGGTTGAAAAAACATTATAAGGGACTCGAGACCCGATTTATTATCCACGATGCCGCTGCAAAAGAAGTTGATGAAGAAACTTTTTTTAGAACAAGTGAGTCCGGTGGAACACTGATTAGTTCTGCTTACAAGCTTTGTCAGCAAATTATTGAAACAGATTACCCAGTTCATGAGTGGAATATTTACCCTTTTCACTTTAGTGATGGCGATAATTGGAGTGGCGAAGACACGAGATTGTGCGTGCGTTTGATGAAAGAGTTTTTTCTTCCGATATCAAACGTGTTTTGCTATGGCCAGGTTGAAAGCAAATACGGCAGTGGTCAGTTCTTAAAAGATTTGCAAAAAGAATTCCAAGGCGACGAACGCATTGTCCTTTCGCAGATTGAAAGCAGAGATAAAATTTTAGACTCTATCCGCGACTTTTTAAGTCCAGGGCGGTAATGTGGCAAATTTAACACCCGAGCTCGAAGCCGAGCGAAAAAAAATTGTTAAAGCGGCCTCTGAGAGTGGGCTTGATTTTTTCGAAACCATTTTCGAACTGATCACCTATGATCAAATCAATCAATTTGCCGCCTATGGTGGTTTTCCCGTACGCTATCCCCATTGGAAATTTGGTATGGAGTACGAGCAGCTTTCAAAAAGTTACGAGTACGGTTTATCTAAAATTTATGAAATGGTGATCAATACGGACCCTTGTTATGCCTATCTTATGGAAGGCAATATGATGATGGACCAAAAATTGGTCATGGCCCATGTTTATGGTCACTGTGATTTTTTTAAAAACAATATTTGGTTTTCAAAAACAAATCGTAAAATGATGGACCAGATGGCAAATCATGCCACACGCATTCGTCGCTACATTGACCGATATGGATATGACACTGTCGAAAACTTTATTGACGTTTGTTTAAGTCTAGAAAACTTAATTGATCGCTACAGCCCCTATGACAGTAAGCTGCCAATGACAGCTGAAGAAAAAGTTCCAGCAAAGCCAAATGACGGATTGGGTTTGCTGAAGGTCAATAAACCTTATATGCGGGACTATATTAATCCGCCAGAATTTGTGGCCGAACAAAAAAAGAAATTGCAAGAAACCCAAATGCAAAAAATGAAATATCCATCTCAGCCAGAAAAAGATATTTTAAAATTTTTAATCCACAATGCCCCACTTGAAGAGTGGCAGCAGGACATTATGTCGATCATTCGGGACGAGGCCTATTATTTTTCTCCTCAGGGTATGACCAAGACCATGAATGAAGGCTGGGCGTGCTACTGGCATTCTAAAATTATGACCGAAAATATTTTGAATGATTCTGAAATCATTGATTTTGCAGATCATCACAGTGGCGTGGTGGCCATGGCTCCGAATGGATACAATCCCTACAAAGTGGGATTAGAATTAATGAGGGATATCGAGGACCGTTGGAACAAAGGTCGCTTTGGCCGTGAGTGGGAAGAGTGCGACGACGTCAAAGAAAGAAAAAATTGGGATAAAAAATTAAATCTGGGACGCGAAAAAATTTTTGAAGTTCGTAGAATATATAATGATGTCACCTTCATTGACGAGTTTTTGACTGAAGATTTTTGTATTCGAAATAAATTATTTGTTTACAAGTTCAACAAGCGCACGGGTCAATTCGAGGTCGACACAAGGGATTTCAAAGCCATTAAGGCCAAACTTCTTTTTCACATGACCAATTTTGGCCAGCCCATTATTCGTATTGAAGATGCAAACTTTGAAAATCGCGGTGAGCTTTTACTGACCCATTTGCATGAAGGCATTGATATGCAGCCGGATTTTATGACGGAAACCCTTAAAAACGTTCAAGTCGTTTGGTCTAGACCCGTGAATCTTGTGACGGCCATGGATGGTGAACCCCATCTTTATCGTTATGATGGTAAGGAATTCACGCAGCATAAATTAACATCTGCACCACAGGGCCCGGCAAGTGGAAGCAACAATAGCAACCCCTAATGTATTTTGATACGAGCTGTAAATTTTTATGAGTCAAAACCACAGAGTAGTTTATTCCACCGATCCGAGAGATAAAATTAAGTGCCCGCGCTGCCATAAACTGATGGCTGAATGCATTTGCATTCCCTTTGAAAAAGCGGATACAACAAAATTTGTTGCCAATATTCGAATTGAAAAAAGCGGTCGTGGCGGAAAGACAGTTACAGTTTTGGCTGATATGCCCAAGGATGAAGAATTCCTTAAGTCCCTAACTAAAGAGATAAAAAACAAGTGTGGCACTGGTGGGACCTATGTCTTAACTCGTGAACTAGCCTGCATAGAAATTCAAGGCGATAAACGCGAAGCGATAAAAAAAATTCTACAAGCTAAAGCAATCAAATTTAAAGGCCAGTGAGTATTGACCATTTATCTTACTCAGGGATAATAACTAATACTTAAAGTGGGTATTTTGTGAAAAAACAAATCTTAATTGTTGATGACTATCTGGAGAGCTGTGAACTTCTTTGTGAAGTTCTTTCAGAGGAATACCAATGCGCTTATACGCAGGACAGTACTCTGGCTGTGGAAAAAGTTTCAGAACTTAATCCTGATCTTGTTATTTTAGATTTTAAGATGCCTGGCTTGTTGGGCGTAGATATTTGTCAAAAAATTCGTGAAACAGAAAGCATGAAGTATCTTCCAATTGTTTTTGTTTCAGGCGCAGCCACGATTGAGGATAAAATTTTAGCCTTTGAACGAGGGGCTGATGATTTTGTTTCAAAGCCATTTCATATTAAAGAATTGCACTTAAGAATAAAAAGATTATTTCAAAGAGATGATGTTGCTGAAACAGATTTAAGTGTTGGTAACTTGAGCATGAATTTGATCCGTCGCAAGGTCACAGTTGCTAATGAAGATATTCAGCTCACACCGAAACAATTCGATATCCTAAAGCTCATGATACAAAATAAAACACGTCCTGTGTTGCGTGAAACATTCCTCACTCAGGTTTGGGGCGATACAGAAGTTACCGCAAGAAATGTGGATAGCCAGATCAACTATCTTAAGAAAAAGATAGAAAAATTTACAGGGCGGATCATCTCTGTTCCTGGCAGCGGCTATAAAATTGATTTGGACTAGCTCACCTTATAGTGTGCTGTCTGAAGAGATGACATTTTAGGGACTTTTCAGTAAGTCCTTCCTATGAAATTTAATTTTTTAATATTCATTTTAACCATCTGTTTTTTTAATTTTTCATTTGCTGATAATGCTTATTTTACTGATTTAAAAAACTTGCCCGAAAAAGAGATGGCGGAACGTCTAGGAAAAATGATTTTGAGTTCACATACTCCGATCACTTCAATAAAAAAAATTCGTGAAGAAAAAGATGATGAAGATTGCTTTGTTGAAACCATACGAATTCTAAGTGAAGACCCAATCACTCGTCTTCAGCAAAAGTTAGAGATACTTGTTTACTTCCCCCATGATGGGTTCGCCCAAGTGGACCTAACGCCAAAAGGGAATTTAGTTGTTGTGCCAACAATTGTTGGCATTTCTCCGCTAGAGACAAACTTCGCAAGTTTGGCGTGTTCTCGGCAGTTTAAGACTGTTGTTATTAAGAGTTGGGACGGCGATGATATTCACAATACAGATTTAGATGCCCACGATAAGTATACTCTTCGTGCTTTAGTGGCTATTCGACATATTCTTGATTATCTTGGTGAGCCAGCTCAAATTTTGGGAACAAGCCTGGGTTCTTTGTATTCCTCAGTGGCCTTTGCAACGGATGATAGGTTATTTGGTGCTGTTTTAATGGTTGGCGGGGCTGATCTACCGACGATTTTAGTAAACTCACAAGAGCGCCGGGTGAAAGCTTTGCGTGAAAAACGATTTGAAATTTACGGCTTTAAAAACAATGACGAATACCTTTCGGCACTCAAAGAAAATATTCATTTTACCCCAGAGCTTTTTATCAATGAAAAGGCGAAGCAAAAGCCCCTGATGATGGTACGTGATCTTGTGGATCAAAAAGTCCCGACAGAAAACCAGCAGCGCTTAGTGCAGATGTGGGACCCCGATGTGATTCGCTACACATCCCATGGCCACGTTCGAAGTATTTTAGATATGTATTTGCTCAACCAGACAGAAATTATTCGTTTTTTCGAAAAAAACTTAACTGGACGCTTGCCTAAATAGCAATGGCTTTAGGCCATCAATTATTGACCTTCTTTTGCTGGGCCCAATTCAAAGATAATTTTTTAATACGGTCAAACTCTGCAGTAGTGACAATTGTCTTTGCAGAATTTGCACTTGTTGCAGCCAGTTGTTTCATTTGTTGAACGCGCTCACGAGATGGCGGATGGGTGGACATCGCGTCTGATAAAGAAGCCAAAATGGGTTGTTGATTTTGCTTTGACTGCTCTTCCATTTTTAAAAGTTTTTCGTAAAACAGACCGACAGTCTCTTTGCTATATCCAGCATTCAAAGCTGTTCTAAAGCCAATGCGATCGGCCTCCATTTCATCTTCTCTGGAGTTGGCCATAAATGCATATTTCTGAATAAGTAATCCACCGCCAGCCCCGGCGGCCGCCCCATAGGTCGCCGCTTTTTCCAGGCATTCATTATCACCTTGCTTGCACAGGGCGCGGCCCAGACCGTATCCTGCCAATCCACCAAGTAATCCACCGCCGACGGCATACATCCATGATTTGCTTTCTGATTTTTTTGCTTTCTCCATTCTTTCGGCAGTGTGGCGCGCTTTGATATGTCCTACTTCGTGACCAATCACGCCAGCCAACTCTGCTTCAGTGTCTGCCATGGCAATCAATGGTGCTGTAACAAAGACCGTTCCCGCAGGCAGGGCAAAGGCATTGACATAGTTCACATCCACAACTGTGAAGGTGTAGTTGTAGGGATTGGCTTCCAATTGATTGGCACGAACAATTTTATTTCCAAGTTGCGAAATATAATTTTGCATTTCTGCATTCTGCAAAAGGGGATAATCTTTTTTCATCTGTGGAAGGACCTCTTGGGTCATTCGTTTTTCATCGGCCACGGACATTTCAGTTTCTTGCCCGGAATTGTCGCCCTCGCGTTCGCGCGTTCTTTCGGCCGTTGCACATGAGGCCATTAAAAAACCCAGTGAACTTAAAAAAGCTCTTCGGCCCATGGATGTTGAATTCAGTTTTTGTAAAGTTTTTTCAAGTTCGATTAAAGCGATATGCGAATTCATTTTTTTTGCTCCTTCTTCAGAAGTCTTTTTTGTTTAAAAAAATCTTTTAAAAGTTTTTGCGAATCATCGGCCATCAGCCCTGAACGAGCATGGAATTGATGATTCATTCTTTGATCTTGACCAAGTTGATAAAGGGATTCAAGGGCTCCGCCCTTGGGATCTGATGTAGCATAAATGACTTCAGAAATACGGGATTGAATTAAAGTCCCAGCGCACATCACGCAGGGTTCAAGGGTGACATAAAGTTTGCAACCCACTAGCCGCCAGCTTTTTAATTTTTTACTGGCCAGGTGCAGGGCCATCAGTTCGGCATGGCCAAGGGGGCTTTGAAGCTTTTCGCGAAGATTGTAAGCCATTGAAATTAATTGGTTTTTCGAATCAACTACAACAGCCCCGACGGGGACTTCGTCTTTTTCAAAGGCAATTTTGGCTTGTTGCAGGGCCAATTTCATCCATTTTTCATCGTGTTTTGTCCAAGGCATTCATTGGAATTAGTGTGTGGACATATCTTCTGTCACTGGATTTGTAGGTCCTGGGGCACGGCGCAATGCACAAAGTGCTGGCAATGATGACGCGATTAATATATAAAAACCCTCTTATTACACGTGGAAGGAAGGTGATTTTCGTGTCATTTACACGCATCAAAGACGGAGAAAGCTTCGAGTCAGCTTTTCGTCGTTTCAAAAAGTCTTGCGAAAAAGCAGGCATCCTTTCTGAAGTTAAAAAAAGAGAAAACTTTGAAAAACCAAGCGTACGCTTGAAAAAGAAATCGATCGCTGCTCGCAAAAGAGCTATGAAAAAAACAAGACGCGGCTGGGGAGAGTAATCTCCCTTTCCTTTTTTATTTTTCTTTAAATTCAAATTTACATTCGAGGTCTGTATGGAAATTCGTGAAAAACTAATGAACGATGTGAAAGAAGCTATGAAAAGCAAAGACGCTGTTCGTTTGGGGGCTCTTCGTTTTCTGCAGGCCGCAGTTAAAAATCGTGAAATTGAATTAAGACCAAATGCAATTACCTCTGAAGAAGTGATGGGTGTAATTCGTCGCTTGGTGAAACAAAGAAAAGAATCCATTGATCAATATCAAAGTGCCGGTCGCCAAGACCTTGTGGATCAAGAGGCAGCCGAGCTTAAAGTTTTAGAAACATATCTGCCCCAGCAAATGGGACGTGAACAATTAGAAAAAATCGTTGTCGAAGTGATTGCCGCCTTGGGTGCGAAAACACCAAAAGAAATGGGCGCCGTCATGAAGGAAGTGATTGTTCGCACAGCAGGAACTGCTGACAATAAAATGATCAGCGAAGTGGTTAAAGCAAAACTCAATGCGGTTTAAACCTGAATTCATCGAGAGAATTTCAGAAGCCAACAACATTGTCGAATTAATCTCTCAACACACAGTTTTAAAACCCACGGGCGGTGGCCTGATGGGACGTTGTCCTTTCCCTGATCATCAGGAAAAGACGGCCAGCTTTTCTGTTTCGGAAGTGAAACAGGTTTATCACTGTTTTGGTTGTCACAAGAGCGGAAATATTTTTAGCTTCTTGCGGGACTTCCAAGGTCTTTCGTTTCCAGAGGCCGTCGAGTTTTTAGCAGACCGTGCGGGTATTGCTGTGCCACGTGACGAGGCCCGTTCAAGTCAAGAAGCACAAATGCAAGACGAGTGGACGCAAAAGAAAAATCAAATTCGCGAAGCCAACCATTGGGCGTCGATTTATTTTCACGAAAGTCTTAAAAAATCAGCCTATGATTCTGTCGTCACTCGTTATGTTGAAAAACGCGGACTGAATAAAGAAACCATCGAAACATTTCAAATTGGTTATTCGCCAAACAGTTGGGATGGCCTGATTGAATTTTTAAAATCTAAAAAAGTACCCTTAACTGTGGCCGAAGAGGCCCGCTTGGTGAAAGCCAAAAATCAAGGCCCAGGGTACTTTGATCTTTTCCGTGATCGCTTGATGTTCCCCATTTTTAATTCTCAAGGTCATCCGGTGGCCTTTGGGGGGCGCATACTTGAGCAGGGTGAACCGAAGTATTTAAATTCGCCAGAGCACATGGCCTTTGTGAAGGGGAAAATTCTTTACGGGCTTTTTCAAACCGCAAGGTATATTCGTTCTGAAGATGCTGTTCTTATTGTTGAAGGCTATATGGACCTTGTTTCTTTGTACCAGGCCGGAATTAAAAATGTTGTGGCCACCATGGGAACGGCGCTTACTGCTGAGCATGCAAAACTGATCAAGCGCTTAACGCGAAATGTGATTGTTCTTTTTGACGGTGATGGGGCGGGTCAAGAGGCCGCCGAAAGAAGTTTGCCGATTCTTTTAAATGAAGGTTTGTATCCCAAAGGGCTTATTTTAGAAAATAATTTAGACCCCGATGACTTTGTGAAAAAATTCGGCCCTGAAGAATTACAGAAAAAATTACAAAAAGCCCCTGATCTCTTCAGCCTTCAGTTGTCAGAAAAAATGAAAAACTATCGGGGCGAAGCAAGCCAAAAAATTCAACTGATTGACCAACTGAAATCTATTTTTGGGTCCATGCAGGACACCAGGCTTCAGGATTTGTATTTAAGTGAGGCGGCGCAAAAACTAGCTGTGACGCCCCAATGGCTGAAAGGCAGTCTGGGGCTGGGTTCTGGGCGGCCATACCAGCAGGGGCAGGGGCGTCAAAATTCACCGAACCCATCTGGAGCTGTGTCACAGGTTCAAGGAGTAGAAAAAAAATCCGCGAACGAGGAATCCCAAGAGCAGGGCCTTCCAATTTACAAATTGAAGGGCGCTCAAGTTGCAGAATTAAGACTGATGGCACTTGCACTCAAAAGTCGTGCCAACCTTGAGCAGATTTTGAAGGAAAATATCAATGAAGTTTTGCTTCATGAGGGTGTTCGGGAAGTGCTGAATAAATGCGCTCTTGTCTATAGACAAAACCCCGATCATTTTGATAGGTTGATGAGTCACTTTGTCACCCAAGTGGATGAGCCACGTTATTTGTTTCATGATGATCCTTTGTTGAAAGGGATGACTCAAGAAAATGGTTCACCTGTTTTGTTTGATGAGGAAAAAGAAAAGAAACTGATCAAGGATGTAATTCGCAGAGTGCGTGAAAACAGTTTGCGAACACAGTTAAAAAAAATTGCTGAAGATATGAAGCTCAGTCCTTCGCCAGAAAAAATAGAAATTTTGGTGAAGTTGCAAAAAGATTTAGGTTCGTTAAAAACACAAGACGAAGCCTAGATGAACTAAAGGGGTAGTATGAAGACCACGTCCTCGAACTCTGGAAAAGAGCCCACAAAAGTTTTGAGCGTTCAAGAGCAAGAAGCTTTGATGAAGGAAGAAGTTCAGAAGTTTCTGAAGTTGGCCAAAGAAAAAGGCACACTCACGATCGAAGAGATCAATGACAATCTTCCGCCAGAAATCAATCACCCCATGGTCCTTGATGCGTTCATGCATTCACTTGAGGGCAATGGCGTAATCATCAATGAATATGCTGAAGAAAAAGCAGCTGAAGAAAATGAAGCGTTTTTATCTGAAGGCGCTGATACTGACGACGATGATGACGAAGAAGAAGCTAAAGAAAGCGAAGACGTTAAAGGCAATGACCCTGTCCGCTTGTATCTTCGAAAAATGGGAAGCGTTTCACTTTTAACTCGTGAGGGTGAAGTTGAAATTGCTCGTCGTATTGAAAAAGGTGAGCGTGAAATTGTTCGCGCCATTCTTTTGTCTCCGCTAGGAACATGGGAAATTATTAATCTTGGCAAACGTCTTGATGAAGGCCGTATCAAAGTCAAAGCGATCTTCCGTGGTTTGGAAGATGAAGATACTCAATACGATGAAAAAGAATATATCGATAAAATTCATGAATTGATCGACATTGTTAAAGTATACCAAAATGCGACAGCAAAACATTTCGAAGTGCTTCGTAAAGAAGATGCGACACCTGCGCAACGCCAAGCTGTGATGACAGATCTTTTGGTGTTGAATGAAAAATTAATGGCGAATTTTGAGTCTATTAATTTTAATCGTAAAACAATCAACCGCGTTGTCGTGAAATTTAAAAATCTTGTTGGTCGTATGGCGATTTTGCGTCGTCGTATTAAAGATGGAACTGAAAGAACTTTTTCGAAAGATGTCGCTCAGTTGGTCGAGCGTTTAAAATTGATTGAAAGCAACGAAAAAGAACTTCAAAAAATGACTCGTGATACGGGTTTGAATTATCAAAAATTCAGATCCTATGCATTGCAAGCTCAAGAAGCTGAAAAGCGCTGGGCCCGTGTTTACGCTGAATCAGAAATGAATTTTAAATGGATGCAAGAAACTTATACTGCAATTTGGAAGGGCGAGCGCGAAGCTGACGCTGCCAAATCAGAACTTGTTGAAGCGAATCTTCGACTGGTTGTTTCTATTGCTAAAAAATACACAAATCGTGGTTTGCAATTCTTGGATTTGATTCAAGAAGGAAATATCGGTTTGATGAAGGCCGTTGATAAGTTTGAATACCGTCGTGGTTATAAATTTTCAACCTATGCCACTTGGTGGATTCGTCAGGCGATCACCCGTGCAATTGCTGACCAAGCGCGCACGATTCGTATCCCTGTTCATATGATTGAAACAATCAACAAGCTTGTTCGAACTTCTCGTTATCTGGTTCAAGAGTTAGGCCGCGAGCCAATTCCTGAAGAGATCGCAGAAAAAATGGATATGCCTGTTGATAAAGTTCGTAAAGTTTTAAAAATCGCAAAAGAGCCAATCAGTTTGGAAACTCCTGTGGGTGAAGAAGAAGATTCTCACTTGGGGGATTTTATCGAAGACAAAAAGGTCATCAATCCAGCTGAAGCCATTGTGAATTTGAATTTGGCAGAGCAAACTCGTCGTGTGTTGTCGACATTGACTCCGCGTGAAGAGAAAGTGCTTCGTATGCGTTTTGGTATCGGTGAAGAAAGTGACCACACTTTGGAAGAAGTGGGTCAGGACTTCAACGTGACTAGGGAGCGTATTCGTCAGATCGAAGCGAAGGCTTTACGTAAATTGCGTCACCCAAGTCGTTCAAACAAATTGAAGGCTTTTGTTGATAGCTAGATTTTTTGCCTTAGACACCTTCTGAGGCTACTTTAATATTCTACGCCGTGGGGGTGTAGCTTAGTTGGTTAAAGCAATCGGCTCATAACCGATGGATCCGGGGTTCAAGTCCCTGCGCCCCTACCAAATTTTTCCAAATCCGGAAATTTGGTCCTGTTTCTTAAGAATAATAAAACAAAACAATCAGTTAGAAGTCGGTTGCGGGGTTTGCCTGCAATCAGTTGTTATTTCGAGTTAGCTAGGGAGAATATCTTGGCGGATGCTTGTTTGTAGTTCGTGCTGTAGTTGGCGAAAAACGAACTACAGAATCTACTACTGACCGTGCGCTCTTGAGCGCGAAGCCTGATAAGCGTGATTAGTCCCGAAAATTAGAACCTTATCATTCTAGAATTTGTTGTAAAACAGCTGTTTTTTCAGAAAATAAAAATCCAAAACATGAAGTTACTAGTAGGGGCTTCATTTCGGGAGGGGCATTTTTGTAGGACCCTGCTAACTGCGGCTTAAATTTCTTCACCAGTGCGTCTGTTTGCTTCACTTGCTGCATATCAAAATAAATAAAATTAAGATCGTGAGCCATATCGTTTCTTATTTTTGCGAGTTCTTTTAATGGTGCTACAAGTGATAGATACATAGAAACTTCTTCTGAATCCAAAGCAATGTCTTTTAGTAGACCAATAGTTTCTTTGTACAAATCAATTTTTCTCCCAAGTGTCTTTTCGTCGACCGTTGAATCGACTTTCTCTAAGAGCTGTACTATTTTCGATTCGATTAAAAGCATCGTCCCCAGAAAACGTCCTACAAATAAATTTTCAGCATCTTTTCTGTTTCTTATTTTATCAAAGTCTTTTGTCACAAGCTTAAGAAGCTCAGCTGAGTTTTCTTCTGGTGTTCCAAATTCTGAACGAAGATTCAGAGTCAGATTAGATTTCTTAAACTTCTTTAGAAGACTGCAGGTCTTGTCTATAAATTTATTGCGATTAAATTTAAAAATCATACTTCACCAAATATTTTCAAAAAATTAACGCTTAAAAGGAGCTGTGCCCGTTAGCCATTTGTCAAACACTACATATGTAGTTTCGTCATCGTGAACCCAAAGTTTTTGTTTTGGTGGAATGCTATTGGTTCCAGATTTTGTTATGTACGGATAAAGACCTAGATATTCGATTCCAGTGTAGGTCTCACTTGATACGTCCGTTGCGGCGATTGGCAAAATCGCCACTTTGCTTGAGTGACCGTCCTTAAAACCCAGTTCCCAAGGCATCCATTTAGAATCTGAGGAAGAATTTG
>DGYJ01000097.1:13255-16937 GCA_002396665.1 Bdellovibrionaceae bacterium UBA5009 | reverse complement strand
AGAAACATATATAAGGCTCTTTGACTCTTTTAACCTTCGGCGCAAGAGATCTGCCGTGGCTTTGTTAACAGTCGATCGATCGACAGAGCTATCACTGATCCAGTCAACGTATACAGAATATCCCATGCTGGTGATATCATCATAAAGTACTTGGACAATTTCGGCATCGAGTTTTCTTTGAGACAGAAATACATCGAAACCGCCCGTCGAATTTGAAAGTCGTTTGAGATTAGATTCGACGAGACTCTTTTTAAGAGTTCCAGCGCGTCGTTTCAAATCGGGCATTGTATATAGAGCCATCAAACACCTCGAGCTATAGCTGATTCAATTGCGCATGTTATCGATCTAGCATTCCAATCGGCGACTACTGAGCTAGAGCCTTGAAAGACAGCAGGAAGTCGGCCGTATGTATTTGGTATTCTAAGCGCACAGATAGGAACTCTCTGTTGTATTGCTGAATCAAGTTCCCAGTCGACCCAGTCTCTCCAACCAGTACCATTGCCAACCACGCAGATCAGCACATCTGCCATTACAATTCTTTGTCTCAGAGCTGTGCGGACATAGGATTCATTTTCTGATCTGACTGACTTACGCGAGAGTGAATCGTCGATATCTAATTCTAGACCATGATTTTGAAACATTAACCGAAGTCCGCGTACTTTTGCGCCATCCTCAGAATGAAAACTAATAAACGCATTTCTTCTCTGTGGATGAAAGTCGATCTGACCACGGTAGGCTTTTAGTAATTGTGTCAAAGAATCATAGCCGCGCATTTTTAAGAGCGAGCCAAGCTCCATGTCTCCTCTTACATTGAGATTTACATTGTGTGTGGCCTCAACAGATCTAACTAAAGTGTCAGCTCTTTTCTCACGAAACATTTTAAATCTTCTTTGCTTTCACCAGATGCCAATAAAACTGGCCCATGGCGGTTAAGCTACAATGTTTGTTATTCATAGCCGCATAGTACATATGATCTTCACCATCGAGCTTGATTAAACCTTGCGCTCTACAGGCCTGGAGCTTCGCAAATATTTTTTCATTTGGATGTCCCAGCGGCTTTTCAGTTGGCTCATAGCTCTTGTCCAGCTGCAGTCGGTAATCTGGCGATTTAAAAATTACGCCGAGCTCTCGAATGATCTCAGGCTCAATGAATGGTTTGCACCGTCTCAAGATAGTAGATTTGGATATATGAGTTTTAAATAAAGGTCGCTGGTCCCAAGCTCCAAAAATTGGTTCGACGTGAGAGTAAACACTGGCTGTTGTAACCGATCCCAATAAATCAGAGGCTCCGCCACGAAGAGCATCACATACCAACGAGGTGAAAAGTCCACTCCCGCCTGATTCCATGGATACTTGATCTGCGCGACTTGCAGTCAGAATAGAAACGCCCTCTTTGATGACGGCGCTATTATTAATTTGGGGTAAAGTTCCTAGATGTCCGCTAAAGCAGCAATCAAGCATGATTACACACTCTTTTGCCTTTGATGCATTGGCGTAATTTAAAATATCGTACATCGCTACGCCTTCGTCATACTTTTTTGCATCTTGGGTAACGATGTAGCCGCCGAGATTGTTGGATGTACCGTGACCCGAGAAATAAAGAAAAGCTGTGTCCGCATCATCCTTAAAGAGTTTCTCGATATTTTCCTTCAGGTTTGCTCGATTGATTCTGCCTTCGGACGAAATCATTTTCTTACAGTCAAAATTCGGCGTCCCATCCTCATTTCGATTCATAAGATCATAGATATTGTTCGCATCATTTATGCAGCCGGTTAAAGGTGATCCATCGTAGTGATCAATTCCGATTATAAGTGCGCGCTTCATGTGACTCACCCTTTGTTCTTTCCTTCGCCCATCATCTGAGTAATTGCATTTGCGATGTCATCCCAAGCCCATGTGATGGTGCGATTTCGAGCTAGGCCTGTGGGAAGTGTAGAGGTATTTGTTGCGCCATCTACATAAACTCCAAAAAACGGAACATGATTCTCTGTCGCCATTCGAATTTCTTTTGCGACACCTGATGCGCTGGCCATATTTTTTCCAACAAGAACAATCATCAAATTACATTTGCCGATCTTTTCATTTATAAGCTTTTCCCACTCGGCCTGAGGCAGTGAGCTTTTTGAAGACCAATCCTGGATGTTAAATGGAGTTCTTGAGTTCTTGGCTTGACCAACAAAAAGCATTTTTTCCGTTTCGTTATTATCAAAATCAAAACTTACGAATGTTCGTGGATCAGCCATGAAAACCTACTTTCTTTCTGCAGCAAATATAAACAAATAAGTATGAATTTATCACTTGTCACCTCTTATCCTTAGGTGGACAGGGATCATTTCCATAGCTATTTTTCTCTCCGATTTGGCCATTTACCTTATGGATCACATGCTCCGTCTTATCTTGTTTTGCATGTCGACGACCTTCAATTTCAGCCGGACCTTTTGTGCGATGCTGAGAGATCTCTTTGCCACCCTGCTTATTCGCCCAGCCATTTCCAGATGGCACTGTATGAACTGACTGTTTCTTATTTGACACTTAAACCCTCCAAATTCCTTATCGTGAACCATATGTTCACAGAACGATAATGACATAAATGTGGTGGCCAAGTCAAATTTTCTGTTAACAAATCGTTTCCGTTCTGTTAAGATGTTGATTATATTGGCATTTGCAAGGAGACTTTCATGGCAAAAGACCCGAGTGCATTGGTAATTGGGAAAAGAATAAAAGAGACCAGAGAGAAGATTGGCTACAATCAGGCCAAGCTTGCCCTAGAGGCAGATATCACGCCTGCAGCCATCTCACAGATTGAGTCTGGTGATCGCACGCCATCCACGCCAATTCTAAGAAGACTTGCTACGGCCCTCCAGGTCTCAGCTGATTATCTCCTCGGAGCGACTGATAAATCAGAATTAAAAGACATGCTTCAAGATCAATCAGTGCAAAAGTTTTTTCGCGGTTTTCAAGAGTTAAGCGAATCTGATAAGCAGTTCGTTCAAAAGCAAGTTGACCTATTGAAGTCTCAATCAAAATCAAAAAAATGAGTATTTCAAAGCACGCAAAAGAATTGCTTGAGGATTTGTCGCTATACTCTGTCCCAGTCAACCCCAAGGAAATCTGTAGAAAACTCCAAATTACTTATGACGAACAGCCGTTTTCGGGATTCGATGGCCTACTGTTGGTTGATGGGGACAAGCAACTTATCGGCGTGAGCTCCAATATTGCCGAGGAATCACGAAAGGCATTTACATGCGCGCATGAGCTTGGTCATTACTATTATGATCTGTCGAAGGGCGGATCTATTAGATGTAGTCGAGATGATCTTGGTTACGGCAAGCAGCAACTCAGCGATATCGAGAAGCGTGCTAATAAGTTTGCATCAGAGCTATTGTTACCCAATGATTTTTTCTTGAACGACATAAAAAATAAAAAACCATCGTGGGATTTAATTCAGCAGCTGGCGATAAAATATGAAACCTCACTTCAGGCAACAGCATCTCGTTTTGTGAACCTTAGCCATCATGCATGTTGGATTGTCGTGGCACGAGCCGGAAAGCTGCAGAGATTTGTTAAGGCCGATTACAATGAATTCTTAGTAGATCTTAGTAGTCCCTATAAGGCAGCAAAGACAAAAGCAGTGGATTGGATGACAGTTTCAGCAAACAACTGGCTGTATCCAAACCGTCGA
>DGYJ01000097.1:9610-13071 GCA_002396665.1 Bdellovibrionaceae bacterium UBA5009 | reverse complement strand
AAAGAACTTTTGCTGTGGCCCTTGCCGGAAAATCAGTATGGTGAGTCCATAATGTTATTGTGGGATGAAGGTGATTCACTTCAAGAGGAAGAATACGATTCCGATGATGACGACAGAGACTCATATGACTGAAAAATTTTAGCCAAAGGTTTTACCTACGGGCGAGGATGCCAGCGCCCACAGGAGGACACAGTGAGTTTCGGAAGTGATGTTGATCAGAGGTTAAAAAGAGCGGGAGCTATCATTGGCAGCTCAGCTTCGGCTATACGAAAAGAGAAAGCACACGCTGCCGTTGCTCTACTAAGTATTTCGGATCGTGTTGGTCCGTCGTGGGCGGCAAAGCTCATTAAGATGTTTGATGAACTTGTGGAAGATAAGAGAAAATAACCTTAATCACAAATATTTGGCATCGCTGGAATCGCGTCACATCCAAAAATAGATTTCAGTTCATTCCCGCAATCCCACTGCAGTGAAATGTTAGTGCGAGGCCCGTCGGAAAAGCTGCTGTTCTGTATGGTTAAGCTGCATCCTGGTTTTAACTCTGCCACAACTTTTTCTTCGTTTGAACTTTTGATAGAAATGATTTTATCAGTAAGTTTACAGCTCTTGCCACTCAGGCTGATCGACAGATTCTTGGGATCAGCTTTCTTAATTTCCAATTTGTAGTCATCCCAACAATGCTTTCCTAGAAGCTGATCAATAAACTGTTTCTTCTGAGATGCTGGAGATTCCTTTCGACCAATTTTCTCGCCCACATTGTCCAGTAGATTATGCATAAATGGAGATGCATTTTGCATAGGGAAATCGTCAGCATCAACAGTAATTCTTCTTGGGCCGGCAACGGTGTCAGATTTAAGAAACTGCATTTTAAAAGTACTTTTCTTCTTGGTCATGGGGTCTTTTATTTTTATGATTAGGATCCAGGAATCATTGCTCTCTTCCCACGAACTTGAAGTTACATTTCTGAAAGCATTCTGCGTGAACTCTTGGAGAGTGTATTCTTTTGCTTCTGGTTCCGAAATACTTGGTACCCAAATTCCTATTTTCTTTGCCAGGAAGTCTTTTGATGGCTGTTTGTTTAAAATTCCAGCGAACGAGTTGGTAGAAAACAACAAGAAAATAACCATCATTAATTTTTGCATAACTATCCTTTTCTTTTATTTGGAATTGCTCGCTCGATCTTCACTTTGAGCCAACCTTCAAAGAGGCCCTCCGTGAAAACGTCATCAAGGGTTGGCGGCCGAGAATCTTCCCCGAAAAGAAGGAATTCCATGCTGGTTCCAAAGTATCGAGCGATCAGCAATACTTGTTCAGGTTTGTGAGGACCACGGCCGGAGAGAAAGTTATTGATAGTTGACTGCGGGATTCCAGTCTCCCGAGAAAGTTCCCGGGCAGAAATGCTTCGATCTTTCAGAAGCTTTTCAAGAATCTGTTTCAACTTAACTTTGCTCATCTTCACATTATCGTTTCAAAATCTCCCTAAGAAAAATGTAATCCCTCATCGCGGTCACCATGATCGCTTATGCGTTCAGGATCAAAGACCAAGAGTCACATCAAACCCAATGGGGATAATCCGTTCATACAATCTACGGCCTACACACCAACGCCAAGTCCTGACCACAATCGCGGTCACGCTGACCGTCCAAGAGCACTCAAAACGGCCGATTAAGGTGCGCAGGCAGCAGCACTCCTAACCACTTGTTTTTACTTCCGCCAATTCATTGGTTAGCTCACCCGATTTGAGGGCGGCCCCAATCACTCTGCTAACAACACCCATTGGACAATTTAGTTCGGCAACAATATCGCGATACGATTTACCAAGTTTTCGGAGATTAATAATTTTCTCGGTATTGTGTTTCTGAGGTCGACCAAGAATTTTTCCCATCCGACGTGCATGATCTAAACCCATGTGAGTTCTTTCGCGAATCAGATCCGCTTCAAATTCTGCAAAAGATCCCAAGACATTGGCCATCAATCTTCCTGCCGATGTTGTCATGTCGATTTGGTCGTTCACGGAAATAAATTTGACGCCGAGTTGCTCGAACTCCGACAAGCTTGTAATCAAATGTTTCAAGCTCCTGAAGAGGCGATCAAGCTTTAGAACGATGACCCCATCGACCTTTCTACCCTTTGCTAACTTCATTAATTCTAAGAGCCCTGGGCGCTTATCGGTTGTCCCACTGAATCCGAAGTCCACTAGCTCTTGCACGATCGTGAAGCCACGATGCTTGCAGTACTCACGCATCTCGGCGATCTGTAGTTCTGGTTTCTGATCTTTTGTTGTTGATGATCTTGCATAGAGAACAACGCGCACTGTGAACCTCCGTTCTTAAGCAAAGGGCCACATTCCATTATAACTCATCGCGCCTAAAAAGACAATCACCCTCTATATTCAATCTGACGAAAAAAATTATTAAAAATTCTTAAATAGCCCTGTTTTCGGCCTCTGATTTACTGCGTTGGTCCGTTTTACTACCAACAACAAATTCAAAGAAAGGATTATCAACGTGAACCCAGCTAATTTGGCCACGAAACCAATTAACGAAAATTACAAGCAGTTCAATCCGAAAAAGCAGGTGCTCTTCCGATCTCGTCATCAACTTCTATTTTCAAACGGAAGATATGTGGCGTTTCTAAAAAGAGCTTTTGGTAGATGCGCGGTTTTTTCGTTCGATTCCGAAGAGAATGTCCGATCATCATTCGAAGACTTCGATCTTCAATATGACAAATTGATAATTAACTATCATCAGTGTTCGATAGAGACCGTAGGGATTTTCTTCAATTACCCGCGAGATCATTTTGATCGTCTACTAGAGATTGAAATGGAATTGGAAGTGCAGTTTAGATTTCGCGGAAATGGCCCACTTGAAACTCGTCGCTTCCAAGGCTGATTTGGGTTTTCAGAATTAAAAAAGAAATGTAGAATGTCCGGTTGGCCAGTGTCTTTCTTTGGAGGGACACTGTGTTTCTGTGCGTTCAAGGAGGAATTATGAATTAAGCCCCAAAGAATTATTTTAATAAGTCAGAGAGGCTCTCAAGTAGGACATCTAGTAAATGTAAAACTACCTGAAGAGTCTCCGAATCACAATAAAAATTCTAGGCGCGGAAAGCTCGAAAAGCTTTTTAAGCCGCTGTCTCTTTCGTTGAAACGAAGGAGGTGGATAACTATTTTTTAGGAGAACTAAATGTCTTACCCAAGTTCGGTGTATCAATTACGTCAAAGAAGTCCGCACGATCAACTGCGGGAAATTAAACAAGACTTGCTGGCTCTAGGAGTCAACTATCGAGTCAACATTGCCAAAGCTGAAATCGAAGTGCAGGAGTGTCCTTGCTGCCATGGTGATCTTTCGAAGTCAGACAACCAGTTCAAGCTTAATATAAACTACGAGAAGTCAGTATTTCACTGCCATCGCTGTGGTGAAGGTGGGACTTACAATAAGTTTAAAGAGCAGCAGGGTCTA
>DGYJ01000097.1:8534-9502 GCA_002396665.1 Bdellovibrionaceae bacterium UBA5009 | reverse complement strand
GAGCAGCAGGGTCTAAAAAAGATCCAGCCAAAAACTATTGATCCAGAAACGATTCCGCCCTGGGAAGTGATTTGGAATAAAACTATTCCGTTGTCAGCACCTGAGGCAGAGCCAGCAAGAAAGTACTTCGCGAGCCGTGGTCTACAAGTACCGATCACAGAGCGAGTGCGCTTTGGTATTTCCGTAAAGCATTTTGATGAAAGCACTGGTGAGTCCTATTTGCCGGCTATCGTTTCTCGTTTGGAGGATAATTCCGGCAAATTTACTTCTGTTCATCAAATATTTCTAGATTCAGAGGGAAACAAAGCCAATGTCCTTAAGCAAAAAAAGTTTCTTGGAAGATCTGGGGATAGCGCAGTTTCTTTTGGAGTCGATGAGACGGAGATTGCTTTAGCAGAGGGACTTGAAACATCACTTGCTGTCCACGAAGGCACAGGGCTAATGACATATTCGTGCTTGTCATCGGGAGGAATGAAAAAATTCGAACCTCCTTCGGGAGTCAAAAAAGTTCATATCTTTGCAGACAACGATATTAACAAAACAGGACAGCGAGCCGCCTTTGACCTAGCGAACCGGCTATATAGAAAGAAAATTGAAGTCTATGTACATATTCCTGACCGAGATCACTTTGATTTTTGTGCGCAATCGTCCTTTGATTTTCTGGATGTGTACAATCGAGATCGAACTCACCTTGGGGCCGTCATTAAGACGGCGGCCCCATATGATCCTTCGAAGGACTTCTGGGTTCCGCCGATGCGCAAAGAGGCATTTTATGGAATTGTAGGCAGGTATATCGATAGAATTTTTTCTCTTACCGAAGCTGACAAGAATGCTCTCTGTGTTCAGTTCCTTATTTTATTCGGATCGATGATAGGCAGAAGACCTTATTTTCAGATTAGCAGCGACCGGCAGTTCGCAAATATATTCGCGGTAATTGTTGGTGAAACGAGCACAGGACGAAAGGGCAC
>DGYJ01000097.1:3343-8363 GCA_002396665.1 Bdellovibrionaceae bacterium UBA5009 | reverse complement strand
GGACTTAGCAACTGCAAATCCTTTTTCAAAGGTTTTGCTGAAGAGTTTGTTAAGAAAAATATTTCTGATGGTTTGGCTACTGGTGAAGGTTTAATTAATCGTCTTCGAGATCCAAAGGAAGAAGATGAGCCAGTCAGCGAAAAAAAGAATCCTGACGGATCGCAACCGGAGATTAAGAAGAAGATTGTTGATCGGGGAATAGAAGACAAACGATTGCTAGTCAGTGAGCCAGAGTTTGTGCAGGTAATTAATGCTACTTCAAAACCAGGAAGTATTCTATCTGGTGTAATTCGTAAGCTGTGGGACTGCGACTCATTGGAGAATTTAAGTAAAGGTGCGGCCCAAACTGCGACGGATCCGTTTGTAAGTATAATTGGTCAAATTACTCCATCAGAGCTGAAAAAGAAAATGGATGCGATAGATTTCTCAAACGGTCTCGGAAATCGATTTTTGTGGGTGATGTCGAGAAGCTCCAAGCTTTTGCCACTTCCACCTGACTTATCGAAGATCAAATTAAATGACCTAGAGTTAGAAGTTCGAGAAGCATTAATTCATTCACAGCTGATTGGTCAGATGAAGTTTTCGCCCGAAGCTGAGCAGTATTGGTGTGACAACTACATAAAAAGGTACAATCGACTCGACGGAGTTCTCGGCTCCATGACTGCCCGTTATGCGCCGCAAGTTCTTCGACTTTCGATGATCTATGCACTGCTTGATAAACAGTCGGAGATTGGATTGATACATTTGAAGGCGGGATTTGCTGTCTGGGACTACTCTCAAGAGTCGACCGCCTTCCTGTTTGGAGGACTGACTCAGGATCCTGTTGCTCGAAAGATTCATTATAATCTAGAGAAGAGCGAAAACGGTCTAACCAGATCAGAGATTCGGGATCTTTTTAGTGGCCACAAGACTGCTGATGAGATCGAAGAAGCACTTAGGTCACTCCAAGAGCAGGACTTAGTCGATAGTAAAAAAGAACCGACGAAAGGGAGATCAAGCGAGAGGTGGTATGCAATCTAGCTATCTCACGCTTTTTAATCATTTCGCGCTAGAGCGCCAGGACTTCATAAAATTAACACGACAACAACGGGGGCCCTTGTCAGGGCTGACTCCAGAACAACGCGCAGTGGGCCTTACAGGAATTGGTTACGCTCGCTGCTGTGCAACTGAAAGGAAAATAAAATGAAAAATATGGAACTACCAAGTCAATCCGAAGAAGCAGGGAAGAATTTCGATATCACTAAGGAGTGGTTGGACACAAAAGATGCCGCCAAGTTTTTAAGTGTCAGCGAGGCGTCTCTGTTAAATATGGTCAATCAGCGAAAAATAATTCCAGGAAAGCTGGGTCGCAGGAACAGGTATCACATAGAGGACCTATTAAGTCTGATCTCTTTCAGAGGAAAGCGAGTCGGCCATGGGAATTAAACTTGATCCAGTAACCAAGACTTGGACGGTCACTTATTCCAAACGCCATCCAACAACAAACCAACCTGTCAGCAGAAGACGGGTTGGTGTACCAACAGAGGCTAAAGCAAAAAAAATCTATGATGATTTAGTTGCAAAGGTGAATGACAAAATTAGAAGAGTTGTTTGTCCTCCTTGGGAAGATGTTCTTGATCAGTATTTTAAATATATCGCCAAGACGGATCTGCGGTTGAACACGATGTACAAGAGAGAAAAGACAATCCGCAAACATACGTTGCCAGCTTGGCAGGGAAAGGCAATTGATGACATCAGAACACAGGACATCTATGACCTGATCCACAAAATGGTAGGCAGCATGGCTGAGTCCCACAGAAAGTTTATTGTGAAAGGACTGCGTGGTATTTTCAATTTTTCTGTGGAACGCGGTTACATCAATCGTAACCCAACTCCGCTGCTAAAGTTTAAGATCAGCGAGAAAATTAAAAATGTCCTGACAGAAGAGCAGTTTTTCATTCTGCTTCGGAAGGCACAGGAGTTGGATTGGGAATGGTACCCGATCTATGCAATGGCACTTTACACAGGAATGCGGAACGGTGAGCTCTATGCTCTGACGTGGGACAAGGTCAGTATTGAGAAGAGACAAATTCTAGTGAATTGCTCTTGGACTAGCCGTGATGGTTACAAGTCAACGAAGTCTGGTGATGACAGAATTGTCGAGATCCCTAGACCGCTGATTCCTCTGTTGAAAGATCTGAAACTACAATCGGCTGGGATTGAGTTTGTTCTTCCAAGAATCAGTGCTTGGGATAAAGGTGAACAAGCTCATATCCTGCGGCTCTTTCTGAAATCGATTGGTCTGCCGGAGATCCGGTTCCATGATCTTCGCGCCAGTTGGGCAACGTTGCTTCTGAGCAAAGGTGTGGCCCCAAGCAAAGTGATGTCGATGGGTGGTTGGAAGGACATGGACACGATGATGATCTACATGCGGAAGGCAGGGATCGATATCAAAGATGCCACCAGTGTCTTGGACGACATGCAGACTCATGGTGTTCAGATCGCCAAGGTGATTAAGATACCAAAGGAATAAGATTTTAAATCAGAATTGGATTCATGGAGGAATCCAGCAATCTGGTCAAAGGTATCTCCGCATGAAGGATTCCATATCAGTCTGGATTTTTTCCATTGGGATGATGTGCTCGGAGTTAATTATTTTCAAGTCGGCTGACCCGCCGCTGCTTCTTACCTTATTTGTAAAAAACTCGGCGTCAGAGATTGAAGCTCTGTCATCTGCGGATCCGTGAATAATAAGAAGCGGTGCCCGGATTTGACTTGTATAATTGACTGCAGAGCGCTCGTTCATTTTGACGTCATCAAAGAAACCGATCTCCCAGATGATGCTAAGTTTAATCAGGCTATACCAAGGATAAGATTTGTAAGCAGAAGACAAATCGTACACTCCAGATTTAAGAATCACTCCAGCTAAAAGTGGATCCTTTGTTGCGATCATACTTGCAACAACTGCCCCGCGACTGCCTCCGTAAAGGAAGAATTTATTTTTAAGTGTAAATGGCAGTTGTCTAAAGTGTTCAATAACGGACATCACTGCCATCTGTGATTTTGGTCCGCAATAATCAGCAGGTCCCTGGGACTCTCCGTAGCCTGGCTGGGATACAGCAACAGTGACAAAGCCTTTCTGTGTCCAATAGCTCAAAGAGTTGTTTCTCACAAAAATTTCTGCGCCAATTTTGTTCGGCCATTCCTGATGCGGATGGATCAGTACGAGTACGGGCCAGGGACCTTTGCCCTCGGGTTGACTCCAGAGATATTCAACCCTGTCGTTTGATGATGTCGTGATTCTATCTCTGGCAACCGAAGTGTCGGCGTGAGCGTAAAAGCCAATAATCGTAGAGATTAAAAATAATAAAATTGAAGCCCATTTCATGGACTGATTTGTACATCTTTTGATTTGAGGTTGTCATGCCGTAGTAGGTTGCGGCAGAATTAGATCGATCTTATGGATAAAAAGACTTTAAGTGCATATTCTGAATTGGCAAAGAACTACAGCGAAGACTGGCTCTCTCAGCCACAGCCATCGGATATGTACCAGCTTCTTAAAACTTTCTTTGTTCCTGGCGGCAAGACTGCCGATATCGGCTGTGGAAATGGTCGCGATGCTAATTGGATGGCAGAAAATGGATTCAAGGTATGTGGATTTGATTCTTCTACCGAATTATTGGCAATAGCTTCTAGTTTATATCCCAACATCAAATTTACGCAGGCGTATCTTCCCGAGCTTAAAGAGCTAAGCGAGCCGTACCAAAATATTTTGTGTGAAACCGTGATCATGCATTTACCAAAGACTCAGGTGGCAGCAGCCATTGAGAGTTTAAAAAGAATTCTGCTGAAAGATGGAGTGCTTTATCTGTCTTGGAGAGTGACCGAGGGCGAGGACACTCGTCATTCTGACGGCCGACTGTACTCAGCATTTGAACCTGATATTATTTTGAATCAATTTGACCGAGACGGCATCCTACACTTTGAGGACAAGGTCAGCGCTAGCTCTGGCAAAAGAGTTTGTCGGTTGATTTACCGCGGAAAATAGCTGATTGTAGTACATCGTCGTAGGGAGCTTGCTAAGTAAGCGGAAACATAGTGTGGTTCGCTTTAAAAAGTCTCCCTACCAAATTTCAAGGTATTCGAACACGCGTCAGAAGAAAATTTTAAAAGTGGTTTTGTAAAAGGCCTGGTTAAATCAACCAGGCCTTTTTTGTTTTCGGGGTTGTGACTGGGCATGGGGTCAGCTGCTCCCAATTCGCGCCTATAATGGCTTTCGCCGATGTTGTAGTGGATGACAATGCTATTGGGTGTGACTTCAATCTTTGCCACGAGCTTTCGTATAATTGCGGCCTGCACATTCGGGTCTGAGCATTTCTCAGCGAGCTGTCTTAAGCCTTCGCTGAATTTTTGAAAATCTTCAAAATCAATGAGTTGGTCTTGATTGATAACTTCAGACAATTGGGTTTGAAGCTGATTTTCAAAATTTGCTTTGTGATCTTGAAGTTTTAAAAGCTGATCGTAGAAAACTTTTGCATCAATTCCTTTTGGAAGCTCTGTGATCCTTTCTGTGGTGGCTTCGATTTGATTTTGCAGGCTTGAAATTTTTAATTTCAACTTTTCAAGTTCCTTGGTTTTTGAATCAACACCGCTATGTTTCACTTTTGCTTCTGCAAACATAGCCTTAGCATAAGTTTCACTGAGCAAAATCTTTTTCACGTCATTCCACCATCAACTGAGATAAGCCCAATTTAAAATTAAAAAACCATGCTTGACGGCCTCTTTGGTCAAAATTGACATATCGAATTTGATATGTCATAATATATATGTGTGGTCAGATGAATTCAAAAGCTTGGCAGTAGAAAAAGAAATTACAGCACTCATTAAATTTAAAAAACTGACTATTGAAGATCAGACGATTATTCATTCTTGGATTCAACAAATTTCTGCGGGCATGATTATAAGAAAGGTCGTAAAAAATGAAGAAACTAACTAAAAAACCTATCGATATATTCAAGCCAGCTAAAACCACAGGTGAGCT
>DGYJ01000097.1:0-3181 GCA_002396665.1 Bdellovibrionaceae bacterium UBA5009 | reverse complement strand
AGGTGAGCTGATCAAAGCTTTTCGTTCTAATTTCAACATTAAACAAGATGATATGGCTCGCGCTTGTAAGATTTCACAAGCTAACTTTTCTGCAATTGAAAAAAATCGTCGTGAAGTTGGCCCCCGTGTCGCTTTAAAGCTTGCAGCTTTTATGGGGTTAAGTCCTGATGTTGTACTTTATCCGAACGGATATGAGGCGGAGCCTGAGTACAAAGAAGTGCGAGAGCGTTTCGCTTCTTTGGCTCCTGTTGCAGCAAAGGTCGTAGCTAAACACAATGGATAAATTATTAAACGATATTCACCAAAGCTTAGGTATTTCCGAAATTCATCTAAGCGCGAATAAACTAAAGTTTCAATCTCAGCCAGATCTTTATTCATTGGAAGTTGTTGATATCGATTTCGAAGGTAAACCATTTATTTTGCAGGTTTCAGCTGCAGCAGCATGGAGGGCAATGAAGAATGCTGCCCAAAGCGACCGAGTACACCTCTTGCCTTTTTCTGGTTTTAGATCGTATATCCATCAAAAAAACCTTATTGAAAGACATCTTAAAAATGGTCGACTGATTGAAGACATTCTAACTCACATAGCTATACCGGGCTTTAGCGAACATCACTCTGGCCTTGCGGTGGATATTCATGCTAACGGAAAAAGTGTTTTAGAAGAACAATTTGAAAAAACTCAAGAGTTCCTGTGGTTAAAGGAAAATGCATCTCGTTTTGAGTTTCAGTTAAGTTATCCGCGAGATAATGAAAAAGGTATTATTTACGAACCTTGGCACTGGTATTATAAGGGTCGCTAATGGGATTTTGTAATTCGCTAAAAGTTAAATATGTGGAATCATAAAGCTTGAAAAAAGTAATAGTCTTCTTACCAAAATAAATCTGCCAATTTCAATGCTTGGCGAAGCAAGCTTTCTCCGCCTCTAGGATTGTAAGGGTGATCATTAAGTTAAAAAAATGACATTTACTTTATAAGTTTAAGAATTGTTCGAACAAATTCGTCGAATTGAAAGTTGGCAGTCTTGTAACAAACATAATTTGCCCCGTGCCGAAGAATTTGATCTTCCGGAATTAATTCAAGGCCAGTAGTCACTACGATAGGAACGTTTGATTTCACTTGATTGCGAATAAAATCAATTAAATTAAAGCCCGAGCTTTCGCTGTCGTAATGTGGTGTTTTTAAATGAAGATCTGAAATAACTAAATCAAACTGGCCTTCAACAAAAAGTTTCTTTGCCTTAGTGACTTCGCTAGTCCAGGACACGTCACAATTATGATTTTTCAAAAATTCAGTCAGAACTAAAGCAAAATCTACATTATCTTCAAGGAATAAAATTTTATTTTGCATGTTTATATCGCTTCTTTATTCGCCTTTTCCTGTATCAAATTATGAAAGTATTTTTTGATCTCGTCAACGTCAAAGGGCTTCGAAAAAAATTGAATTTCGTCTGTACCATGCAAAAAAAAGTGTGGCTTTGGGTAAGAAGTAATGAAAGTGGTATGTGGCTTTTGGGTATTTAATTCTTTAGATTTTTTCCAAAGCTCAATACCACTCATTCCAGGCATATAAAAATCTGTTAGTAAGAAATCAATATTTTGAGACTGCAGAACAGACAATGCCTGCAGTCCGTCACTAACAGGCAAGATTTTGACGTTTAAAGATTTAAGCTCTGTCGTCAGAATGTCCAAAATTTCTGGGTCATCTTCAGCTATCAAAAGGCAAAATGAGTGTGGAATTTCTTCGTTTTGGAAATCAGAAAATGGCTGACTTGGCAATTCAATGATAAATTGAGTGTTCTTGCAGTCGGAGTTATACAAAAATTGCCCCCTCTGATTTTCGATTAGTGTTTTGCTAATATTTAAGCCAAGCCCTGTGCCTAAACCATTTTTTTTAGTTGTGAAGTATCTATAAAAAATTTTTTCCTTAATTTCTTCTGCAATTCCGGACCCGCTATCTGTAATTTTTATTTGCACAATTTGATCAATTTTTTTAGCACTAATTTCTATCCATCTTTGATTTAAATTTTCAATCGCTTCAATTGAATTGTTGATCAAATTAATAAAAACCTGTGTGAGTTCATTGGATCTGCAAAATATTTCAAGCTCATCACTTTCGGTATTGATTTTAAATGCGATACCATGGGTGTTCAGTCTTGGCTGGCAAAGGACATAGCAGTCTTGAATAATTGTTTTAAAGTTGACAAGTTCAGGGGCATCAAATTCTGAATTGCGAGATAAATTTTTTAAACTTTTGACTATCTTGGCAACTCTTTGCAGGCAGTTATCAATGGTCTTTAAATTAGGCGCGATTTTGTCGAGTTCAAATTTACCACTTTGTATATATCGGTCAATCAGCTGAATGTTTCCAGAGGCAACTGCAATCGGGTTATTAATTTCATGTGCAATGTTGCCAGCCATTTCGCCTAGCGCTGACATCTTTAAAATTTGCGAAAGCTTAGTTTGCTGGTCAAAAGTCACTTCTTCTAGCTTTTTGCGCTGCAGTGAAAATCTGATCGAACGGTGTAAGATATCAGCATTTAGATGATCTTTTAAAATGTAATCGTCAGCGCCAGCACTTAATACGTCGTGCTCAACTTGTTCACTGCTAAAATTTGTTAAAATAATCATTGAGCATTTACACCCGGCACTGCGGGCTTCACTAATTAGCTGTGTACCAGTTTTACCCTGTAAATTGTAGTCAACTAAACAAATTTCATAATCATGGGTAGTAATTTTTTTATAGGCTTCGTCGTAGTCGGCAGCAAAATTGAGTTGGTAGTGCTTTAAAACTTTTGATTGCGCAAAGATTTTTTTTATTAGGAATAATTCCCCGTCGTCATCAACAACGACTAAAATTTTTGAAGCGCTAATTTTTGGTTTCTTTTGCGGTCTTGATTTTTGTGGCATAATGGACTCTTTTGTAAAGTTAATATGTTTATTTATAGTAATTAGCTTTTTGTCTGCAAGGAATTTAAAATCGGCAAGTCTACTTTCGTCCAGAAAAAATCTAATGCTGCAAATCAATCATCGAATGATGTTTTGAAAAATGAATTTATGGTTCATTCTTAGAGCTTTTTTCGACAAAGCATGACCAAGGGCCATGTGACCTCGGCTTAAGATACATTTTTATTTAAAGACCAAGTAGTATGAATAATGCAATGGATTGACTTAGCAGCGGAGT
>DGYJ01000098.1:15684-27334 GCA_002396665.1 Bdellovibrionaceae bacterium UBA5009 | reverse complement strand
ATCATTTTATCTGTTGGGCGACGGACCTCTCCATACAAAGAAAAGACTGGGACCTTCGCGATGGGGTCTAAGTAGTTTTCGCTTTCAACCATATTGTCTTGTTTTTCACCCTTCATTCCGTGCTGGGGACCAAAACAAGCCGTGATTTTAATTTCTGGAATTCTTAGTAAGGCATCCAAACTGTGCTCAATTTGTGAGGTCACAGAGGCCGGATGGGCCAACAAAGCAACTCTTTTTCCAAGGAGTGGTTCTTGTAATTTTTTATCTTCGATCAGCCGATCGATACCATATTTAAACATTCCAAAATTATAGCTCGAGCTTCAAAGGAATGACAAAACTTTCTTGCAAGTGGAAGTCAGGTTTAGACCCTGCATGGCGCACAGCCCAGTACTCATTTCCAGCTTGGGTCGATAATACAGCTGTTGCCGACATCTGACTATTGAGCAAACCACCCTGCAATACTGCATCTGGAATATTCATCGTGACCAATAACTCGTACCGATGCCCATAGCGTTGGGTTTTAAACTGTACAAATTCGATACTTTGAAAGGGCTTCATACCTTCCCGGTACTGATCGAATTGATAGACATTCCATCGACCGTCTGGACTGACATTCAATTCTAAATATTGCTGATCTTTGTACTGCCAAAAGACTTCAAAACATGTGGATTTCCAAAGCTCGTCAGCTCTTTTTTCAGCGCCTAAAGTTTTATTTTCGGTCGTGAACGAAGTCACCACATGGGATCTTGGATCATCAAGCCGAAAACGAAAACTAATGCTTCTATTTTTGACTTGAGCACAAAAATCCAACTGAGGAGTTTCTTGGTTTTGTTTTTCAAAAGAAGAAAGCTTGTAAGTGATTATTTTCTTTTCAGCATTGGAGTGTTGAATAAATTTATACAATACCACACACCCCATAAAAATAATTGGGACTACCATTAATGCCAATATCGTCATTGCAAACATTTAATTCATTCCTTTAATTTCAGATTTATTTTTTAAACCGTCCTGACCTTGGTTATCTTCGCATTTAACAATTTGCTGAACTACCCATGAAGCCATGGCTAATCCAAAAGCCCCTGTTACAAAACTAGCTGTTCCGTAAATGACATTTCGATGTTCACAGCTGTGCAAATTGTTTTGCCCCTGGGGACAGACACACTTAAAACCTTGGCCCTTGTCATAGCTTAAAGTGATTGGTTCCATGGGGGGCTCTTCAGAATAAACACAGGGAATTCCAAATTCTTTTTCTGTTGGCCCCTGGGGGAATTCATATTTATTTCGCAAAATTTTTCGAACCTGGGCCGCCATGGGGTCCATGGACGTTTGCGATAAATCGGCCAGTTTAATTTTTAGAGGATCTAATTTTGCAGCTGAACCAGCACTTGTGATAATTGGAATATTTCTATTTTTACAAGTTGAAAGCAAATGACATTTCGCTGTCAGATTATCAATGGCATCGGCAATAAAATCTGGTTTTTCTGCCAAAATAGTTTCGCTATTTTCAGCATTATAAAAAATTGGTAAACATTTGATTTCGGCCTGGGGATTAATTTTCTTCAAACGATCAGCCATAACCTGGGCCTTTTTTTGTCCAACAAGTCCTTGAATGGCATGCAGTTGACGATTGGTGTTTGTAATACAAATCTCATCAAAATCCACAAGGGTGATTTTTCCAACTCCAGATCTGGCCAAGGCTTCAGCACACCATGAACCAACTCCGCCAAGACCGATCACCATGACATGGCTTTTAAAAAGTCGGATCATATTTTGATCCCCCACAAGTCGCCCCATACGGTCAAAGCGACGATGAAGCACATACTCGGTTTCAGGGATACTATGCTGTTGTTCTGGGGATGGGTTCAAATTTTCCATGGGGGTTCTCCTGCAAGCTGAGTATTCTTTTGAGGTTTTCCGTGCTGATGTCAAGGACTTCAGTCATTGACATTTGCCTAAGGCGTCCGACCTGCTCGGCAACTTGTAATAATGTCACAAAGGGGTTCATTTGACCCTTTAAATCTGGTGGCGGTTGATCAGGGCTGTCTGTTTCAATAAGTAAAAATTCCATAGGAATTTCACGAACAGCCTGCCTTAGTTTTTCATTTTTAGGGTAAAGCAAAGAGGCCCCGACAGAAATACTCCAACCCCGATCTGTCAGTGCCTTGGCTTTATGGGCGCTTCCATTAAAACCATGGACAAAACCTTTCCTCGGATTGGATTCAAAGTCCAATACCCGCAAAGCTTCATCATGGGCCTGAACTAAATGCAAAATAACTGGTTTATCAGCAATGGATGCGAGCTCTAATTGTTGGCGAAAATAATCAATTTGAATGTCGTGACTTTCTTTAACGATATGGGGGCGAAAATCCAAGCCACACTCCCCCAGAGCCAGGGATTTTGTTAAAAACTGTGGCAGCAAATTCATGGCTTCTTCTAGAATTTCTTCCGGGTCTTTTTGTGAGCTCCTCGTATTAGGGTGAAAAGGAAGAACGTCGTTAACAACACTGGAAATCCACTCGGGATGGAGTCCAAAACTATTTCCTAGCGTGCCTGGATATTGATTGGATAGATCAAGTTGAGCTTTCCAATCGTCAGGACCGACACCGGCTTGAACAAAGTAGGATATCCCACGCTCTTTGGCTTCGAGATAAAATTGATTCCGAAGGGAATCTGTCCATTTCGAGCTAGCCCAATGACTGTGACTATCAATCCAGGGACCGATCTTGGCTTTAGGCCGGGGTGTTTTTATGTCCATTTCAAATTCATCTCATAAAAACACGACTCATTCAATCTGAAGACCTGCCGATAGACTGATGTGAGCATTATTTCTCATGAAGGAGATTCTGTATGCCGAAAAGCAAAACATCTGTGGGCTTTGATTTAATGATTGAGGGTGGACACGTTGGAAAACCTTCACGTTTTTCACTTTGGAATAATGATAAAAATTCTAAGAAGCCACAGGCCCATGCTCCATTAAAATACTATGCAGATGCATTGATTGGCACAACAGCAAATCTTCTTAAAGACTGGCAACACCCTGCTGCTGGAGCAAAAAACACTTCCTCTGAAAATCCTTTCTGGAAAGCTTGGACTCAAATGGAGGCTCACTATGAGCTTTACACCAGATCCAACCCGCGAGTTGAAAGCCTGCGCGCCGAATCCCCTGCCTCTGATAAAGCTTTACTTAAAAAATTTGAAGACAGTTTTTCCAAAGCATTGAACGATGCATTTTCTAAACCCGAAATTGACTTCCGAGATTTTGAATTTTTAATTGATAAAATTGAAGCCCTTGAAAACGATTTCAAACAACCTTTGCTTTATAATTTTTCAATGAATTTTTCGAAAAATTTTGCTGATCAATTGCAGGTTTTTTATTCATTTTTGTGGAATTTAAGATCCCTTGTTGCGGTGGACTACAATGCCCATATGCAAGACGTGTCCCACGAAGGACTTAAAGTGGACTCGGTTTCTGATTATCTTCCAAAACCGGATTATGTCGCCAATGACGCCATTCTTTATTATCAATTTAAAAAATTGATCACTCCATTCACGAGTGGAAGACAAAGCGACGTTCGCATTGAAAAACTTTTTGCCGAGCCATTGAAAAAAGCTTTTCATCAGTATTCACACAATGCCAGCTATTTGATCGACCACTTGCCTGAAAAGTTTTTAAGCTCTTTAAACCCCTACGAACTTGAAGAGGCCTTGCATCTTGTGCAAATGGATTGGTTGCTGGCTTCGCCATCTGGATGTTTATTTAAGATCCGTGAGGAGCTTTACGGCCTACAAAGTGGCTACGAGAAAATATTTTGGCTGGAAGCCCAAGGTCGGCCAAAACAAAAAACAGCACGATTTGAAGTCAGCTGCTCTTTACAGACTGGAAATAGCTCTAAGGATGTTGCCTAGGCTTTTTTCTGAATTTGGCGCTCTCTCCATTTTGTAAATGCAAAATAAAGCAGTCCAAGCGCCATAAGTCCAAATAAGACGATTTTAAATTTTTGCAAATAAGAGACAATATGCTCTCCATAAAGAGCCACAAGGTACACTTGTGTTGGCACACTAATCAGAGCCGCAAAAAAATCCACAGCTAAGAATCGAATGATTGGAAACTTTAAAATTCCACAGGCGATGTGGCCTGGAAATCTTACCCCTGGTGTAAATCGAAAAATAAATACCGCAAAATAGCCGTATTTTTGGGTCCATTTTTCAACTTTGGCCAAGGACTCTGGCGAAATTACTTTTTTAAGCCTTGTCTCTGTCAAAACTCTTCGGCCAAATTTTCGACCAATACAATAAATTAAAAAATCACTTCCAACGACGGCAAAAAAAGAAACCCAAGCGGCCTCATGCATATTGATCACAGGCGCGCCTTCAAATGGCGGGGGAAATAGATCAGGACGACTTCCCATAAAGGACAAAAATCCGACACTCAGCAAAGTCACTTCTTCAGGCAAAGGAAACCCAACAGAGGAAGCCAACATCATACCAATGACTCCCAAATAGACATATTCAGGATGATAGGCAAACTGCGATAGCCATACAAAGATTGGCGATTGGGTAATTTCTGCAATGCTCATTTGATTATTTTTAGTGCTGTTGCCCTGTGAAGTCACGCTGTGCTATTAAAATGAAGCGATGAGTAGTTTAATTCAAAGAGGTTTTGAGTACGGCGTCATACATCAACTGACGGAAGGTCCAGTGGACCTGCTGACCTATTTAAAAAATAGCCCACAAATTAAAAACATCACTGCAGAAGAATATATCGATATGGGTTGCTGTTATGTGAATCACATTCGGGTCCATGAAAACATTCAACTGCAAAAGGGCGACTATGTTCGTTGGCATACCAAACCCAGAAGATACAATGTTGATCGCCTTGATCTTCAATCTCGAATTGTCTTTGAAAACGAAAACATCATTTTGCTTAATAAACCAGCAGGCATCCCCTGCCATCCCACGGTCGACAACAATAAGGAAAACATAGTTACAATTCTTTCACAAAATCTTGGATACGAAGTTTTGATCACTCATCGCTTAGATTTGCCAACCCATGGACTTCTTATCTTAGCAAAAAACAAAGCGGCCCAGTCCTTTATCAACCAAGCATTTCAAGAACGTAAAATAAAAAAAATATACACGGCATGGACATTGCCCTGGCCCGAAGCCTGCCAAAAATGGACCCACTATATGCAACCCAGTCCACGGGCTCCAAAAATTCTTTCATCAACGCCAAATCCAGACTGGCAAGAATGCAAGTTGGAAATCACTGATCAATCCACAATTCAAAACAATACGACCCTTGCTGAATTTAATATTTCGACCTGGAGTGAACTTAGAATTGAACTTTTCACAGGAAGAACCCATCAAATTCGTTCCCAATTGTCATTTGAAAATCATCCCATTCTTGGTGATATTGATTACGGCGGGCAAAATCTTTCAGATAAAAATCAAAGACTTAATATTGCCCTTTGGTCATCGCAAATTTCACTTCCCGAATCTAATTTCTTCAGCCCTGGAAAATACGAAATCCCAGCTCAGGCCTCTGACCTTTTTTGATAAATAGTCAGCACCACTGGCAGTCCCCCATTCCGAAAGGCGTGGGTGGATAGAATTTGGTAGGATTCTGGAAACTCAAGTTTGGCATTCGCCTCTGGAGCTAAAAAGCCAAGACGTTCAGGTTTTAACAAAAAAATCTGTTTCAGCACAGATTGCAAACCAGTTCCAGTTGATGTGTCTGCAATTTCAAGACGATGTCCATAGGGTGGATTCACAATAATAAAAAGTTTTTCATCATCACTGAATCCATAATCAGCTCGGCCTTTAATTGCAAATAAATCCTTCGTTAAAAACTGAACGTTCATTAAATTTTTAAGATTGCTTTTCATCCATTGCAAAGCCTCTGTCGAAATATCAGCGGCTATCAGCTTTTTATTTTCAATGGAACTTCCAATTTGCACTGCTGATGACTGTTTGTTTTTTAAAGCCAAAGGCAAAGAATTCATTTTTTCAAATGCAAAAGCACGGGATAAATTCTTCTTGTTTTGATCAGCAATTTCACTGATCAATGTGCCTGAACCTGCCATGGGATCTAGCCAAACAATGGATTTTTTTTCATGCAGAGACAAATCAGAAGTCATCCACCTGACCATATGGGCGGCAAAAGTTTCTCGGATCGGAGCAGGGCCTCTTTTTTCAAGCACCCCACGTTGATAAAGAGGATCCCCAGAGGTGTCCAGACTGACAGTGACCACATCTTTTTCAATTCGAATGTAAATTTGAAATTCACTTGGTACTGAAAATTGAAAATTTGCCCCCCAAACTTTTTGAGCACAGGCTTCAATTTTTTTCTCTTGTCCAAGTTTGGACTGGGTCGCGGAAACATTTAAACTGACTTTAAATTTTTGTTTCCCTAAAAATCCAAAATCGATTTTTTTTAATTCTTTTTCTAAATTGTAAAATTCTCGGCATTCAAAGGTTTTAAGTCGAAGTAAAACCCTTGTTACAGTCTTCATCATAAGATTCAACTGAAGACCAATTTCTATTGGGGCTCGCAGCTCAATTCCGCCAAGATTTTCTTTGATCTCGATATCGTTCAAAACACAGGGTCTTCCAGAATTCGTTAAACAAAATGGTAAAACTTCGCTGAGCTCAGAAATCGAATCTTGTACAAGTTCAGGGTTCGTAATTAAATAAAAGTCACTGATCAATGGGGCTTCCCTTCAGAAGAGTCAAAACTTAACAGCAAAATAAAAGATACAAAGCAACAGAATAGCCCTACCCCAATTGCAGACTTTAAACCATACAAATCGGTAATTTTACCCACAAGTAAATGCATGACCACGATCAGTAGGGATTGGATAGACATGCTCCATGTGATGGCTTGGCCAATTTTATAGGGAAAGGACTCTGCCAAAAAGGATATGGCCATGGGATAAAACGGGGCCATGGACAAACCGCAAAGAAGCAAAAAATATGGGCTTACAAAAATACCCAATACAAAAAAAAGAAGATTCAGAATATGTGAACAGATTAATACTTTTTTTAATGACCATCTGACGTTCAAGAATAAAAACAAAAGTCTTCCTAACAAAAAGACAAAAAAGAAACACATCAAATAAAAACTCGAATCTTGCAAATTAGATCCATACTCCAGACGAAAAAGCGCAGCCAAACGCGAACTCAGTAGAATCTCTGATACAACATAAAGTCCTAATATAAATGCAAACTTCAGCATTTTAAAATCAAACGAAGTTGATAACTTGTCCTGTTTTGAATGGGGCTGGGTTGATGCAAAATATTTTTTGTGCGGAATAAACAGTGAGATTAAAAAAACAGCAAAAGAGAAGGAACCTACCAAAATTAAAATTGTTCCCCAAGCCATCCCCGTCTTTGAAAGCAAAGTGACAACAAATGGAGCCCCTAGACTGGCCGACGCATACATCGCGTGCAATCCCGAAAGGGCCCTGGATCTTTGGTGATGGGAACTTCCAACTGTAACTAAAAAATTTTGCGAAACCCCAAGCCAACCAATACTGACACCAAAAAAAACTGTTCCCAACATAAAAAATAAAAACGTTGGGGCCCATCCCATGATCATCAAACCAGAGCCCATCAAAACCATGCTCACTTGCAAAACTTTGTAGGGATGCAAAGCGCGAAAGATGTATTTCACAATCAGACTAGCGAACATGGCTAGTAATGAACTTCCAGCAAAGATCCATGCCCCGACAAAATTGCTCAGCTGAAAGTGATCTAAAATATCGACATAAAGCGGTCCTCGAACATTATCTGAAAGTCCCAAACAGAATAAAGAAAGATAGGAAATGATGATATAGACCCAAATCATGGGCTAATTCTTTAATGCTTCCTTCAAAGTTGCAAATACTTTTATCAAATCCAAACGATCAACTGTTTTATAAGATCCCGTCATGCGTTGAATTTTAAACCATGACAACTCTGATGCCGTTGGTCTTTTGCCTTTGAAAACGACATAGATAAACAATTCCCGAATGAAGGCTTCACTTTTGATTGGACTTAATTCTTTAAAGAAACCAGAAAATCTGATTGAGGCATTCTCGAGCTCCTTGATGGACAAAGTTTTAGAACGGTCAGCATCAAACTTGACAAATAAAGATTCATTGTAAAGCAAGATCATAACCATTGTTCTAACGTCAGCCGTTTCAATCAGTTTCCCGTGGGGATCTGACGTCCTCGACGCCATCAAAAGCTCGTCGAAAAATATTTTTTTGCGTTCTTTCGATAAACTTGCAAAGTACAGCGCTTGATCTGGCAAATTTTTAAACAAAAAGGAATAATTTTGAATAAAGTTATTCTTAAAACATTCTTCTTTTAATTTTTTATATCCAAAAACATCCAGCTGATTTACTTCACAGTTTTTATCATGCATTAATTGAGTCACCAGGTCGCTGTTTCCGGTCCCACCACCAAATAATAAACTTAAAAACTCGAAGGTCTCTTGACTTGAAAGATTTCCCTTTCCGTCAGAACTAAAAGTAAACAAGTTGGCCTCTTTAAAACTTCGCGAACCTGCATTCAATGACCTTGGGTCGAACATTTTAAGCTCTCGACCAAGACGATCAAACTCTTTAAACCATTCCGTTAAGCCCTGCTCTGTCAGTTCAACAGATGTTGAATTGCCATTCGTTCCACTGTTGCCATAACCTAAAATCAACAAGCGACTTAATGTTCGAATTAAATTCTGATAGGTTTGACCTTGCCAGCTCACTTTGAAGTTTGCTCTTGGATAGCCAATGAATGGAAGTGCATCAATAGTCCATAGGTCTGCTGGGTCATTTGAAATTGTGTTTTTAAAGAATTGAAAATTTGTACTCCCCATGACAGAGCGAGATTTTAACAAAAATGATTGCGTGCTTATCACTGAATCACCACCGGCAAAGACTTTATCAATTTGCGACTGATTACTGATCCAATTTTCAAGCTCGCGCATTAAAAATTCAAGGGACTCCCTTTGGAAGGCAGGCTCCAAGGACATTTGGGTTCGTCCAAAGCGTGTTGTGCGAGATAGGACAACCTTATAGATATCTTTCAAAGTGTCTCGGCTTAAACCGATCAACTGAGGATCTAAGATGTAGACCAGATCAATAACATGATCTAAGTCTGTCCAACGAATTTGTCCCTGGTACTTCATCGCAGAACTTTTTTGAATTGTTTTTAACCCATCCACAAGCAAATGCGACAAAGCACTTAATGTGTTTTTAGCATTTAATTCATGTTTGAAAACAAAATAATAATAGCGAAGACCAACTTCGAAAATTTCAGCAGAAGTTTGCAAGGACTCAAACCACTCTTTTTTTCGAGTTAAACTCATCGGTGAACCAAAATAAATTTGCAAAATGGACTGCGCTAAATCGAGTTCATTTTCATAATTAGGTTTTCCTCTGAATTGACTAATCGAATTCACAAGATGCGACATATCTTCAAAAGAATAATTAGATTTTTCAAACTCGACCTGATCAAACAACTTAACAAGGGACTTGTACAATAATCCCACGGCATTTTTAATTTCCGCTTCGCTGACTGTATCTTTTTCTTTAGAAAAACTAAGAATTGGTAAGACTGGTAGCAAGGAAATGGCCTCTGTCTCAAGGTCCTTGATCAAATGGTTAATTTTTGGAATTTCTGTTTTCGTTAAGGACTTGTCTGAACCTCCAATGAAAGCCGCTTTTAACTTTAAAACAGCTTGAATCAAGCCAATATGAAAGTGTTCATTTTTAATCAGATATTTCGAAAAGAAACTGTAAAGCTCATCTGCCGTGTACTCACTCACATCGGCTCCACGGGTTTTTTCAGAAAACAGTTGAAAAGACTTTTGCAGGCAACTTGAAAATGAAGAAATATTTTCCTTTTGAACGGTTTCATTAAATAAACTTTTGATCAGTTCGTCGCTTGTCGATAAACATTCCAGTTCATTTGACTTCAGCTCAAGTTGCTCTTGGTTTTTAGGTTTGCCTTTGAGATAATCAGAACATGAAGACAAAGTAAAGGCTGTTGCAAAGAGCAAAAGCAACAGTCTGGACCCTAATCGGTTTGGCCAGTTATTAAAAGACATAACCAGCCCCAATCATGATACGATCATTGTTAGCGTACTCTGCGACTTCATTTCTATTCAAAAGAGATTGCTCTTCGGCTTTTACCAACTGAACTTCACCAAAAACATTCCAAGATCTGGCAAACTTCATCATGTTCGACCATTTGATCAGTTCAAATTGATTCTTTGCACTTTGAGTCCAATGAATTTGACTGACAAGATACTTATTTTTTGCCATTCGATATCTCATCCGAAGCCCTAGATCAGTGGCCTCTTTAAATCGGTACGTCGAATTCAATGTCATTCGATCAGGGTTTGCTAAACTTCCAACTTCAGCGATATCTCCACCCTGCACTTGAATATATGCAATTGAACCACCGAACATTCCACCATCAATATCAATATAAGGACTCACTGACGTTGCAGTTGATAAGACAGGCTTCGTCCAGTGGGATTCTAAATTGGAGTTGTTTTGTGGACTGTCTTTTAAGCCAGACACACCAGTACGAAGTCGACCCACTTGATAAGAAAGATCGGCAGAAGTGAGGCTGTGATATTGAACAAAAGGCAAAACATCGACCTCTGCTTTATTCTTCGCAACGTTAAAAATTCCATCGTAGGCCAGCAACAATTGATTCATTGGCTTATAGGCGTAAGCCAGTGATGCTTTAACACCTTCTTCTGCACCAAACTGCACCTGACCAGCATAGGTGCTGTGAATAACAACTTGGCTTTCTGTGGGTTTCTGAATTCGATACTCAATATCGGCAGAATCATTACTTGAAAATAGCTTCACAGATTTTGGCGGGGTCCGATACCAAGGATTGGCCTCAGTGAACTGCCCCTGCTCATTCATCTCAAATTGGGGACCCTGAGTTGGTAAAAAAATGGGACTCGCAAATAACATCAATCGCAGACTTTGATTTTCAACAACCCAAAATAACCCCGTAAGGCCTTGATTTTCTGGGCTCAAGGGATTCCATTTAAAGACAGGTTCCCAAATTCCTAAATCCCAGCGACGATCCAAATCGCTCCAGTTCCACATTTTACGACCAATCAGTAAAGAAGTTCTTTGGTCTGTGGAAACATTTTGATAGTACAATTGGCCCACATTCAGGCTATTCAGCAAGCTCGAGTTAAATGAAAACAATCCCTTCACATCCATTTGAAATGCTTCTTTTTCAGGCTCAGCATTGCGAATATTAAGTCTTAAAAATTGAAAATTATTTGACGAAGAAGACTCATAATAGGGACTAATAAAGGATTCCGACTGGAACTTCAGTTCTGAAGACAAAGTCTGACCCAAGGCCACACCTGTAGGCAGAAAGCCAAAAAGCAAAATAATATGCCAAAAGACCTTGGTTCCCATAGTCCTCCAACTATCTTATTATCAAAGACCATGCCCCCCATAGGCCTTCAAATTGAGCAAGAGTGTCTCATTTTAAGACAAGTGACATTTCTCGCTGACTTTGGTACAAAAACAGTCGAATGAACCCTCAAAAAGTCCTTGTTATACGATTTTCAAGTTTTGGCGACGTCACTCAGACTTTGAGTGTGATTGGGCATTTGCACGGGCACTTC
>DGYJ01000098.1:15074-15536 GCA_002396665.1 Bdellovibrionaceae bacterium UBA5009 | reverse complement strand
CGCACTTCCCACAGGCCGAAATTCATTGGCTCACAAGGGATGATATGAAGCCTTTGACCGAGGCCAATCCCTTTCTAAAAAAAGTTTGGACCTTGAATCGCAAAAAAGGCTTTTCAGAAATTCATCGACTAGCTCTGGATTTAAGAAATGAACACTTTGATGCCATTTATGATGCCCACAACAACTTAAGATCCCTGATCTTCAGCACATATCTTCGCTTTTTCAGATCAGTTACTTTTTTAAGACGTCCGATCTATCGCTGGAAAAGATTTTTGCTTTTCAATTTTAGAAAAAATTATTTTGAAATGCCTTTTTCTGGACAAAGAGATCTTCTTAAACCATTGGAAAAATGGGGACTTCCTTTTACCTTACCAAAAACTCCTCAAATTTTTTTTACACACGAAAGCCATTCGAAGACCGAAAAAATCCTAGGTTCATTTTCTAAAAACTTTGTCGTCTTAG
>DGYJ01000098.1:12102-14874 GCA_002396665.1 Bdellovibrionaceae bacterium UBA5009 | reverse complement strand
TTGGCGGACCAGAAGACCGCTTTATTCAAAATATCGCCGGAGCATTTTCTGTTGAACAGGTATTTAATGCCGCAGGACTTTGTGATTTGGGAATGACAGTGGCCCTTGTGAGTATGTCAAAAGCAGTTGTAAGTAACGACACCGGAGTCCTTCATGTCGCTGAACAACTGGGAAAAAAGACTATTGCACTGATGGGTCCCGCACCATTTGGCTTTCCATCAAGACCAAGCACCTTGATCATGGAAAAAAACCTAGACTGCAGACCCTGCAGCAAGCATGGACAGGGACCCTGCACAAATAAAATTTATCACCGGTGCCTTGTCGGAATTCGACCCGAAGAAGTCAGCCAGCAACTTGGAAAGATGCTGACATGAAGCCTGGAAACTCACTGCACTTGTATCGAATTCTCTATTCTCTGATTAAATCATTGGCGCTATTTATTCATCCATTTTTCAGCCAAAAAAAATGGGCCCTCGCGATTAAAAGCAAAACTCAATTGGACTTCACAACCCAATCACAGTCTATTTTCAAAGATTTACCATCTGAAGATATTCAAAGACTAAAACCATTTTGGATTCACGCCTCCAGCGGAGAATTTGAATACGCCAAGCCCGTCCTTCGTGAAATCAAAAAAAAGTACCCGCAAATCCCAATTCTTGTGACCTACTCATCCCCTTCGGCCATTGGCTTTTTATCAAAGTGTGAAGATCTGGATTTTTACATGGCCTGCCCCTGGGACCAACCCACAGCTTTGCAAAACTTTTTGTCCAAATGGAACCCCCGCGCGCTTTTAATTTCACGCACCGATGCCTGGCCAGAAATGATCTATCAAACTTTTTTAAAAAAAATTCCAAGTCTTTTGTTTTCGGCAACGTTTAGCAAAAAAAGCAGTCGATTGAAGGGCCTGTCCCTGGCCTTGATCCAATGGTCCTTCCCAATGCTAAGTCAAATTTTTGTTGTCCACAAAGATGATCAGTCCCTGCTTTCAGAAATTGCAAATTGCGCCAGCGAAGTCTGTGGTGACACCCGTTATGATCAAGTTCTTTTTCGCTTACAAAACCAGCAATCTATTAAAAATACATTAAAACCATCCTCGGCAGAATTTGTCTTTATCGCAGGTTCCACTTGGCCCGAAGACGAAGCCCAACTTTTTTCTTTTTTTGCAAAAAACAAAAATCTTAAAGTTATTCTAGCTCCCCACGAAATAGATCCCGAACACTTGCTCAAGATAACTCAAAACCTTGCCCGTCATAATTTGAGTTACTGTCTTTATTCAAAGTCTGAAAGTTGGAATAATGAGCAAATTCTTATTGTCGATAAGATCGGGATTTTAGCTGAACTTTACCCTTGGGCTAAAATGGCCTTTGTCGGCGGATCATTTGTTAAAAATGTTCACTCGGTCATGGAACCTTTGGCTGCCGGATTGCCAGTTGTCGTTGGCCCCTTTCACCAAAATAATCGTGAAGCTGTCGAGTTTTCAAAAATCAATTGTCAGTCAATACATCTTGTCACTTCAATAGAAAATACTGCCCAGCTTGAAGATTATTTTCAAAAATACAGAGAACTTTCCCGAGAACAACAATACGAAGTGCATCAAAAAATTAAACAAGAAGTTCAAATGCGCGGCGGGGCAACTGATAAAATCATGTCCTGGGTCAAAGCTAAAGCATTTTAAACTTGACCCACCCTCTGTTCACTTGTGAAAAATAGATTATGAAAAATTACAAAGCCCTCCGTGAAAAGCCCAAAGTGAGTCCTTATAAAAAGGGCGATGCCCTAGTCCTTTTCGGTGAACTTTTTCAAAGGGGATATGCGAACGGCCTCGTTGAGGCTGCGGAAAAAGCCCAAATGGAAATCATTTATTCCACCGTAGGCCGCCGTGATCGCGATGGCCAACTTCGAGCTTTAAATCAAGAAGAGCTTCAAGAGAAAAATCAAAATTTAATCAATATTCCCCTAGAAGCCGGCTTTGACTATGAAAAGAACTCCCAGGGCGAAAGTGTTTTAGATCTTTTAAAGGAGATCAAACTCAGTGACTGGGAATCTTGGAAAAAACCAGATCACATCAAATGGTCTGAATTTGCAGAAAAGGGCCGTGAAAGATTTCGCAAACAAGTAAAGGCCTATGTTGCCGAGCTCGAAAAAAAAATTAAACCCGGTCAAAATATTTTATTTGCCCATTTAATGGCCGGGGGCGTTCCAAGGGCTAAAATCGTCATGCCACTCATGAATCGCGCCTTTAAAGGAACAGAAGATCGCTATTTAAGTTCTGAAAAGTTTTGGAATTCTGAAATCGGTCAAATTTGCCAGCTCAGTTTTAAAGAGGTCACGGCACAAACTTTTAACGTTCTTATTGAAGAAACCACCCAACTTCGCGAAAAAATGCAAAAGCAAGGCTCTAAGGTTTCCTATGTTGCCTATGGTTACCATGGGACAGAAATCTTGATTAATGGAAAGTTTCAATGGCAAACCTACACGCCTTATCTGCAAGGTTTTGCAAAAATCGAGCTCGAAAATGTTGCAAAAAAATTCTCTCAACAAGGAGTTTCTTGCTGCGTTTACAATTGTCCAGAAATTTTAACAAATTCAAGCTCGATCTTTCAAGGGGTTGAGGTCTCTCTTTACCCATTGATTCTTGCGTTACAAAACAATCCCACTTCTGAAAACAAGGCTTTAATTGATGACGTCAAAAATCTTCTAATTCATCCAGAAAAAATTGATGATATTCAAAAAATGACTAATGAATACTTCTCGAACCCAATCATCAAAGAC
>DGYJ01000098.1:0-11973 GCA_002396665.1 Bdellovibrionaceae bacterium UBA5009 | reverse complement strand
CAATCATCAAAGACCATTGTCAGTTTGAAAAGTGGCCGCAACATAGCACAAAAGACCAGCTCTCGAAAATGATTGAAACATCGGAATGTCTTTTTGCACTTCATAAGGACCAAAAAAATCTTTTAACATTTCCACTCAGCGAAAAAGTTTTCGAAGCCTGTGGTTACTGTATGCTACACAGCTCATTTGTCTGTTCAGATCCTGTCCTTTGGCTAAATCACGACTTGATTGCTCAATGTTAAAAACAAAAATATTGTCTTTTTGAAATGAGATCAGAATGAATGTTGGTGCTATGTGGAAAAGTCATGGCCTTGATTTTATTGGCATGTCTCTTTCTGGAATTCGCACAAGCATTGCCATGCCTCAGTATGATCTCTGCTTCGATACGGCCCAAGGATTCCCTTTTCACTTTAATTTAAAACATTTTTTTATCACCCACGGACATTTAGATCATGCCGCTGGAATTCCCTATATCATTTCTCAAAAAGCGATGAACAGCCATGCCCCGGCACATTTTTATATGCCCAAAAGTCTTGTTCAGCCCATGAAGAATATCATGTCCATCTGGGAAGAAATTGAAAAACACCAGTACAAGTACCATTTTCATGGATTCGATGCCGACGATGAGGTGGCTTTAAATAATAATTTTTTCGTCAAAGCATTTCCAACCATCCACAGAGTAGACTCCCTGGGTTATACGCTTTTTCAAAAAGTTTTAAAAATCAAAAAAGAGTATGCTGATCTTCCCTCAACTGAAATAGTAAAACTTAAAAGTAAAAATATCGAAATTCAAGATGTCCTGACAACTCCCCTTGTTTCATTCACTGGTGACACTGAAATTGATTTTTTAAACCAACGACCCTGGATTCGAAAATCAAAAATTTTATTTTTAGAGTGTACCTATATTGACAACTCGAAAAGTATTGAACATGCGAAAAAATGGGGCCATACCCACTTAGACGAAATCCTTCCTGTTTTAGATCAAATTGAATCTGAAAAAATTGTTCTTATTCATCTTTCAAGCCGTTATTCGACAGAATACGCCTTAAAAATCCTTAAGGAAAAAATTCCAAGCCATTTAATGGATAGGATTGTAATATATCCTGGTCGTTAAAAAAAATCGTCTAAGGATGGCCAGATTTTTTTTATCTTCTCTTTTTTAGATTTTAGGTAAGAGGCCCACTCGAATTGATTCTTCTTGGTCCAGTTCGACACCCAACGTGTAACAAAAACAACGGAAGCCATATTTTGGCCAGCCACTTGGGGACCTAATTTCAAAGCTGTCAGGATCTCAGGGCCGTAATAAGAATTGGGTAGAATTCTCTCTCGGTCTGTCATTTCGCCTAAAATAAGGGCCTGCGAAACCTGGGCCGCGACTGTCTTATTCAATGCCAGTGTTGGCTCTTGATTTTCAGCCCATCCTGCGGAGATAACCACCGTCGATCCAGAAGCCACTTGCTTATTGAGGAAATCGACAAAAATCTTATTGTCATCTGTTAACTTTTCATTCCAATCAACTAATATGATTGGGAATTGTAGATTTTCTTTTTGCCAACTATCGATGGTTTTTTGGCGGTCAAGGCCACCCTGTGGCAAGTAGGAAGAAACATCTCGAATTTCACAGATCTTGCATTTCTTTTCTTGTTCGAAATACTTCGAAACAGCTTCAAATCTTGAAGCGCCCATACGACCAATATAGGCCACTTGAAGCTTTGAAGGAGTAAGCGTTGCATCCATTGAATGAGCTGATAAACCTAGCAACACTGTTAGGATGAAAAAAATTGATCTATGGATTTTTAAAAAAATCTTTGCCATGAACTTTCATTCTGGTGCTTAATCTTTGTTGGGTCGAATAAATAATGAGGTTTTTAAGCCATGCAGCAATATTCTGATACCTCTTCCCTTTGGACAAAACAAAAGTTTTTCTTTTCAGGAATAGATTATTTCTCGCATCTCCGGAACGACCTCGAATCTGCTCAAAAAAGCGTCTTCATTGAAACCTACATTTTCGAAAACGATCCCCTGACCCAGCAATTATTAAATTCACTTTCTCATTTGTCCAAAAAAGGAGTGCAGATTCAGATTCATGTCGATGGGATTGGATCCTACAACTCGATCCCTTGGTTAAGAGCTTTTTGCAATGAAAACAAAATCCAGTTTAAAGTTTTCAACCCGCTTCCGACATCTTCATCGCTTTTTCAAAAATATTTTCTATTTTTGAAAAAATTCCTTTTTTATTTTCGAAAGTTCAACCGAAGAAATCATCGAAAGATCATATTGATCGATCAATCTGCAGTTTATTTAGGCAGTTTAAATTGGTCCGCAGTCCACACCGAATCCTCTCCGGGCAAACCCACATCTCCTCCATGGAGGGACACTGGCTGCCGGCTCGAGGGACCAGGTACCTTAATCATAGAAAATAGCATGATGGAGATCTTGAACAGGCCCCGCCCATTCCGTCGAATGATCAATACATTGAATATAAAAAAAAGATCTCAGCCTGTATGTTCAGACTCTCTCAAAATCAATGTCCATCGTCGCGAAAGATACCTCGCCAACAAACATTTTTTGACAAAAATCAACCAAGCCAAGAAACGAATTTGGCTGACCAATGCTTACTTTATTCCAACTCAAAAAATAATCAAATCCCTTCGGCAAGCCGCTCTTCGCGGAGTTGATGTGTGCATCCTTTCCCAGGGGACTACTGATGTTCCCATCGTCAAGTGGGCGTTTCTAAAAGTTGCAAAAAAACTCATTCGATCCAATGTTCGATTGTACGAATACAAAGTCAGCATGCTCCATGCAAAAACAATGATTATTGATGATTGGACCTGCATGGGCTCGGCCAATCTCAACCATCGAAGCATCTTCCATGACCTCGAAATTGAAGTGGGCTTTTCCGACCCAAACACCCTGCAAATTTTTGAAAATCAATGGCATCAGGACCTTAAAAACTCGATCGAAATGTATCAGGATAGAAAGCTTCACCTTGGGGTTTTTGAGAAATTAAGATCGGAACTGGCTTATCGCCTCAGGTATTTACTTTAAAACCAGAACGTGAGAAGCTTTTTTCATGCTCATGCCAAAAATAACAAAAATATGCATCACTGGCGGACCATCAGGTGGTAAAACCACTTTAATTCAGGCTCTTAAAAAAGAATTAGGTCATAAGGTAACACTCGTGCCCGAAACAGCTAGCATACTTTATAGCGGCGGATTCCCCAGAGGAAAATCTGAACGCGCCTTCTTTCACACGCAAAGAGCCATTTTTTTCACCCAGAAAGAACTTGAAGATCTTATCCAAGAAGAAGCAAAGTCGAATATCATCGTTTGCGACCGCGGATCACTTGATGGTATCGCCTACTGGCCCTGGGATGAAACTCATTTTTTTAGCGCGCTTAATACGGATCGAGCCCAAGAGATTAAACGCTATGACTGGGTTTTGCATCTGGATACAGCCGATGTCGATTTTTATGATGGATCAAATCCCATACGCACCGAATCCCATGACGAAGCACTTCAGCTGAATGCAAAAGTCCTGCAAGCTTGGAGGGACCATCCACGAAGAATAGTGATCTCGTCTAAATTCGATTTCTTAAGTAAAATGAAAAAAGCAATCTCAGTGATCGAAATGATTTTGGCTGGCAAGCCCTTTGAAGAAATTCAGCAACATGTTCACCAAATCCCACCAGAGAGGCAGAATTGATCAAAATCAACTCCGTCTTAGCTTTTATAAAATCTGTTTCGAAATATATTGTCGTTATACTTTCAATCATGACAGGCCATCATACCTTCTCTGCTGAGAAAAAACCGCTTTATTTTCAGGCTGAAAAAAACAATCTTCAGGTTTTACCACAAAAATTTGAATATCTTCTCATAGACTCTGACAAAATAAAACTTGGGGATATTCTGATTGATTCTTCACAAATGCGTTTTCAAATTATTTTCTTAAAAAACACAAAAGATTTTTTTAGAATTCGTTTTTCGTGGCCTGCTGGATTGTTCCCTCAAGGCGAAGTCAACCTTTTCAACAACTATGGGAAATCAATTTGGTCCTCTCCAATTTCAACCGAAAAAACAAAAATCATCAAAGGTGTTAATCCAGAACATAAAGAACTTCGAAATGATCTTGCAGAGTTCACCAGTGGCAATATCGAAAAATCTATACTCGAAGACATGAAGTTTCTTCCTTTTATGAAATACTGCGTGACCCACAAAGATAGAAACACGCGAATAGATCTTTGCTCTAAAGAGCTTTTTTTGGTTTCGAAAAATGATCAGCTCGTTATTAAAACTCGTGAAACCAATAAAAAACAAATGGTCATTTCTATCAATGAAAAAGAAGTTAAGGGCGAAGAAGGTGTTATTTTTCTAAATGACCCAAATGAAAATATTGTCTTCAGGGCCGGAGCTGAAAATGGCTCGACCCTAGAGGTTGAAACCAGAGTTAAATCTGTTGATTTTAGGGATGTCACACTTCTGGATGGAAAAAAACGCTTTCAACTTCTAGCCACAGGGGCACGACCAATTGACATGGAAGACGCGCTTTCTTCAGAAGATGCAATTTGGAAAAAAGAAATTCCTGTCGACAATCCAGTTGTTTATCTTAGAGGCGAAGGTAACATTCCTATGCGACAAGAATTTTATGTCCGTGGGGACTTGCCTGAGGAACAGTTCCGTCCCTTCATCGAAGGCGATGCTCCAGACAAAACATACCAAAGCACAGTGCAACTTTCAGGAATCAAAGCAGAAAATACTCAAATCTCTCAACTCGATAAAAACTCAATTGTTGAACCCAGCGCGAAGGGCTTTCGATGGACATTGTCTGAACTTCAGCCTGGAACAATGAACAAGCGATATCTAGCTGTTGATACTAATAAAAATAAATATAAAGCCACCTATCAAATTTTTCGTGGATTAAATAAATCATTTGGCCTATCAACCAACTATCTGGTCCCATCACAATCAGCTTCCGCAACCATAGATTTTGAATGGTGGTTTGAAAACTTTTTATTCATTCGCAGCTCAGCCACAAATTTTCATTGGGGAATTTCCGCTTCTAGCACAACTCCTTTGTCCACAAAGACTGGAACTCTTAAAAATTCATCGACTGATTTTGAACTTAAATACAGAATCTCGAAAGGTTTGCATCTTATTGACCCTAGCTTTGGTATAAGCCTTGGAATGACACAATTAAAGACGACTCCAGCATTAGACTTAGGATTAGAAACCCAAAGCAGCACTTTGATAAATTATGGAATATACTACTTGGGCATCAATAAGCTTCTGATGACAAGTCTATTTGATTGGTGGCAATTAACAGGAAAATATTCCCCAGGAAACTCTAGCGAAACTTTCAAAATTTCAAGTTCGCTTTTAGCGCAGGCCCAACTCATTTCAATTATTAAGCAAAAACATGAGCTCTCGTTTGCACTGACAATCCGTCAAACCAAGTTCGATGCAGATACTGAAGCCTCGAAAATGCAATTTGGACCAGATTTCAAATACCAATTTCGATTTTAAATTATTTCTTTTTAAAGAATCCTGAAACGACATCTTTTAAATCCATATTAAAAATGTCTTTTTTGCTAGAGCGAATTTGCGCATCAAGAAGACCAATTTCACGTCGTACAACGATAAAGTTCGGATCAATGGCAATGGCCTTATCAAAAGATTTTTTAGCCCCAATCAAGTCACCTTTAGCTTTTAAATAAAGCCCCATCACGAATGGATAAAGAACGTCGTATCTTTCGTCTGGAGGAACTTGCATTAATTCAAGCTCAATATCTTTTAGGTTTTTAAAATCTTTCCTAGATTCTGCCAATCCCAATTTAGCCCAGGCCATATAGATATTGAGCTGGAACAACTGGTTGGTTAGTTTAGCAGCAGTTTCCATTTTCTCGCTGGCTTTTTGATATTGATTCAATTGCAGATCTTTTTTAGCTTCTTCAAATAGCTGATTGGCCTTCAGTTTCGATTCTGCATCAGACTTTTCAGATTCGATTTTGTACTCTTTGCGGTTTTTACCATCACTTGTTTTAACCACAGCATCTTCGAAAACTTTCATCAAATCGTTCCATATTTTGAAAGCCTCAGTTCCAGCAGAGGGCTTATCCCCTAAGAGCAACAAGAACTCTTTTAGTATTTCAGCTGAAGTTAAGCTCCCCATGGAGCCAACGCCGATATAATCCATAATTTCGAAAGGATTTTTACCTTTAATATCATTGCTTACTTTTTTAAGATAGCTGACATGTTCAGCTTCAGATGCAAAATGAGCCTTCGATGAAAAAATAATAAGACCTTTTGTTAAAAGCAAATGCAATGCTTTGTACAAAGCGGTTGGATTCATCTCGTTCATTGTTAACAATTGATTTAAGCTTTTTGCACTAATAATCTTTTCATACAACCCGTCTAAAGATTTAATGATACTTGTTTGCAAAATAGGATGATCAGCGCTGAATGAAGGGGTTGCAGAAATAGTATGACCTAACCACATTGTGTATAGGGTTTTTAACCAAGACACGGGTATTTTTGAAGCCACCCAGTCATGCATATAATTCAATAACAAATCAGAATCGATGGTGGGGTGGGTTTCTTCTACTTCTGAAGAAGCAAAAGTTAATTTCACCTGACTATCAACAATCGTTTTTGAAAGACGAATATTCATTTGCTCTGTCATCATTAAATCAAGAGCATGGGGACTCATAATCGAATTTTGAATCAATCTTTGCCCAAGGCGCTTATTGGTTTTATCAAGCAAAGCTTTTTGGACTTCTTCAGGAGTCACATAACCACTTTGAATCAAGAGCTCGCCCAAATAGGTTTGTTTATCTTCGACATCGACTGAAACAATCGAGCCATTCGCAAATGCAACACCCGAAACAACACCGTTCTGAGCGTAAATATTAAGATAGCCAGAACTTTTTGTTTCAGACAACAAACTGTAAATAAATGGCAAATCAAAACCGCTAACTTCTTCAATACTTTCTAGTAATTTTCTTTTCTCACGATTTGTCACTTTTTCTTTAGAAAACATTTGATAAAGTACTTTTCGAGCCGGGGCGACCTCTCGCACATTTTCTTTTTTGATAATTTCAATAAGTTTTTCGACATCAAATGGTTTTTTCATGAACGCAATGGCTTGCGTTTTTTTAATTGATTCTTGAATAAAAATTTTGTCTGTATAAATTCCACTGACCAGAATAACTTTGACTCGGATATCAGGGTGAAGTTGCTTTGTTTTCATAATGAAGTCTATGCCCGTCATTTGAGGCAATAGGCAGTCAGTCACAATATACTCTGGCTTGTCTGTCTTAAGAGCATTTAGAGCTTCTTCAGGGCGATTGTATAAACGTGCTGTCAGCCCTTCTCTTTCAAAGGACTGAACAAGCGCTGACCCTAGCGTCGAGTCGTCTTCTACAATGACAATTTTTACAGATTTATTATCCACAAGTTTCCTATCGGCAAAACCACTAAGAAGTTAAGACAAACAGGACCTTGGTAGGGCTTATTTTTTAATAAACTTAAAGTACTTGGACTCAATGACGTCCATCTCCATAACTTGACCTTGGTCGTCCTTCACATCAGGAGGCGGCTGAACAGAACCTTCCTTAAATTCTGTTCCATATCGAAACAAAACGTTCTTCTCTGAACCCGATTCATCGTTATAGTAAGGAACAAAAAAAGAGTTCACCTTCGCATTTGATGGTAAAAACCCATCCACCATATTGATCTGATCGACAATTACTTTTGGACACTGATCATACACAATTGCAGCGCCAGCAGCAGATCCTATCCACTTAATCCACTCGCGAATTCCACAGGAATTGATGCTTCGAATTCCATTCAAGTTAAGTTGAATTTTTTGATTACCCACCAAATTGAATTGAGTAAAGTCCACATCTTCATCAATAATACCCGTCATCTGTACATTCAGCTGATCACCGGTTTTATTCATTTTTACTTCTAGTTTACTCATTTGGAATCTCCGTTACTCTAAACTTTTGACAACAAAAAAAGTGACGTCATCAACAAGTGTAGATCCTTGTCGATAATCTTGGAAGCTTGTTGAAAATCTTTTTACAGAATCCTGGGCCGAAGGATAGTCCTTGTTTGAATTCACAATTGATTTTATAAACTCACGCTCTCCCCAAGCCTCATCCCCACCATTACGTATGTCAGGAATTCCATCAGTGTAAAAAAACACAAGATCTCCGGCATCAATTTGTATTTTAGACTCGGCATACTTCGTATCCCGAGCTTGCCCAAGCCTTGGGTTATTGACTTCATTTAATGGAATTAAACTTTTCTTTTTCAAAACTTCTTCACTTTTTTTGATCAAAAATGGGGCCTCATGGGATGCATTTGAGTAACTCAACTCTTTTGTATTCACATCATAAGCACCAATGAAAAATGTCATCATCAAACGACCACGTGATACGTCATAAATACAGCGATTCAACAACTCCATGGCCTGACCAGGAGTCACATTCAGTCTTTCAATGATAGAAGAAGCCGATTTTGCGGCACTCGTTAGAAGTGCTGATGGAGCTCCGTGCCCTGTCGCATCCCCTATCCAAAAAAAGATTTTAGTTCCAACCTGACAATAATGCCACCAATCCCCACCACACTCGCTGGCCGGCTCGTAAAAACCAGCAACTTCCAAAGGCCCTAGCTGGCTGTAGGTTTGCGGAAACAGAGTCTCTTGAACGGTTTGAGCCGTTTTCAACTCATTTTCCATTCGCGCTTTTTCTGCTGTTTGCCCAAGCAACCTAGACACTTCTGAGGCCATCAAATTAAAATTGTCAGCCAAAGTTCCTATTTCGTCATTGGATTTAATATTCACCTGAAAGTTAAACTGACCCAAGGCCACTTTTTTCGTTGCCTCAAATAAAGTGGTTAAGGATTTCGTTAACTGACTTGATGCCAACAAACTCACCATGACTGTTAAGCTAATTAAAAGAATAAAAAATATAAAAGATTTTCGTAACAAAACATCCAATGCACTCAAGGCATTTTTTTGTAGAACTGTGCTGACAACATAAAGATCCGAAAACCCCACTCGCGAGTAAGACACAAGCACTTGCTGCTTTTTAGAGTCTTCAGCAACCTCAACACTTTGTGCAAGTTTTTGCGGACTTGACAAAAAGCGAAGTTGAATTTGATTTGTTAATTTTTGTCCTTGATCACCCTCGGCCCCAAACAAAATTCGCCCTTGCCCGTCGATCAAATAAAGTTTCTGTGCAAGAGAGTTTTTAAACATCTCTTCGATTTCAGATAGTCGCAAAAGCATGACAAAAAATAACAACTTCTGACTTTCTTTATTTTCTGCTTTTTGTATTAAAATTAATCGAGAATCCTTCGATAACTGGGCTATGACTTTGTCAGTTTTTGTAAGTAGATTTCGATTCAAATTTAACTGACTAAAAACATCAAGCTCAGCCTCGTCCGCAACCCCAGAAGTTTTTTCAATCACAGATTTTTTTTCTAATTGGCTGATTTCTTTATCTGATTCGTAGACAAAAACAGCATCTAAAAATTGATCGTTTTTAAAAAAAATTTGCGAGACCGAAGAAAACTCTCTCTGTTGCAAGTAATCATCAAACAGGGGCTTTGAAGAAATCAAAATTGAATTCAATTGATTTTTAATTTGCCAAGCCAAGGTTCCAGACAAGTTGCTTGTCGAATCAAAAACATAGGCCATCTTATCTTCACGAAAAATTTTTGAGGCCATAAAAACAAAGGACACAAGGGCCACTGACGTGATTGCCGTCATAAGAACAAGAATTTTGTATCGAATTGAGAATTGACGACCTGCCATACTCGAAATTGTACTGAATAGGTCTAGATGAGTCGATTTTAAATGGGCAAACTGGACCTAGGGCTATCGACTAATCATTGAAATTAACCGAACAAAAATCAGGACATATGAAACATTTAAATCGTATTGAAAAAACTTTGTTTATTTTCAGCGCACTCGTTTTTGCGTTGTTTTCATATTTTTTATACGATGACTCATTTCTTTTCCCTTTGGAAAATCAAGGATCTACAAAACTTGTCGGGCAAATGAAAAAATTTGACAACGATGTCAGACGAAAAGGTGCTGAAAGCTTTCTTTGGCGGCCAGTCATGAACTCGCAAAGCCTTTACCAAAAAGACAGCTTGTTCACAGGTAACTCTTCGCAAGCAACGATTCTGCTGAACGATGGCAGCACCATTCAAATCAAAGAAAACACCTTGATCACTTTGAACTTTGACCAAGGCCAACTCGAACTTGATTTGAAATTCGGGGATCTATCCACTCAGCTTGCTCAAAAATCGCAACTTCAAATCAAGTCCGGGATCGAAAAAATTCAAATCGGATCTAACACCAATTCTAAACTGGATATCAAGAAACCTCGAAGCCAAAAAATCAAACTTAACCTTATCGAAGGATCTGCTGATGTAAAAAGCAAAACCCAATCTGTGGCGATGACGCCAAACATACCACTTCAAGTTAAAGCTGCAGACATCAAAGAAGCCACACCAGTAGCTCCGGAGATTCAACTTTTAGTTTCCGACAAAGCTAAGTTTGCATTGAAAGACGAAAGGCAAGCCTTTGTCTTAAAGTGGCAATCGAAAGAAGTCGCTACCCATCAATTGCAAATCAGTAACAATAAAGACGACTTCAGTTCGCCAATTTATACAAAAGAAACTGAAAACTTGAGTGACACAGTAACAATGAATTCAAAAACTGGGGAATACTACTGGAAAGTTATTGGCTACGACAGCAATCATAAAATCATCACATCAAGCCCCATCCGCAAATTTGATATTTCGGTTTACGATCGCCCAGTCATTTCTTCACCAGCACCACTGGCCCAACTTGAATATGAATTTTTAGCAAAACAAAAAGATCGAATGGCACAAGTTGATATGCAGTGGTCCTCTCTGCATAAATACAAAATTTACGAATGGGAACTTTCGACTGATGAAAACTTCACGACCATCGTCAACAAAGGGACAACTTCTAATATCATTACAAAATCACCACAGTTATCGAATAACACATACCACCTTAGAGTTCGAGGTATTACACAGGATCAACAAAGCAGTCTTTGGTCCCTTCATCAAAAATTTACGATCAACTTTAAAGATAAAAAAGTGGCCCCGCTTGAGGCTCCGAAACTTCTCACTCAAAAAATTCTTTTCGATCCAATAAAAAATGCTCGAAACCCAGCCTCTGTTCAGGCCCCACAAGTTCTATGGAAAAAAGTCCCTGCCGCTTTAAATTATGAATTTGAGCTCGCAAAATCTAAAGACTTCAAAGGCTCTATAAAAAAAGACATTAAAGAAAGTCAGTTCCTATGGCAACAGTACTTGCCTGGAACCTATTACTTTAGAGTCAGAAGCCTTGGCGCAGAAGAAACAAAAAGTCCACCAAGCGAAACTGGTACGATCGAGGTCAAATACTCTACATTAACTTTGTCACCTCTTAAAAATATTTCAGAAAAATCCTACGATCCTAAGGCTATCCCACCAAGCAAGGATGTCGATTTGCACTGGACAACTGTGCCCAGGGCCTCTGCCTATGTTGTCGAGTTTAGCAATGATAAGGACTTCAAAGAACCACAAAAGCGCGAGCTCTCAAGTGTCAACTCGAAAATTACAATCGACAAACCTGGAACCTATCATTTTCGTGTCGCTGCACTTGATTCATCGAAGAAGAATCTGACTGAATTTTCGAGTGTCGAAAAAATGACCTACGACTTCAAATACCCACTTCCACCTCCAGCGCTGTCTCAACCTCGAAACGAAACAACCTTGTTTTTACAGCAGGATATTGAACCATTCATTTGGCTCAATTGGGCCTTTGTCGAACGGGCCACGGCCTATGAACTTGAAATATCTGATCAGCCAAGCTTTAAAAAATCTATCATTAAATTAAAGCTTCAAGAGAATCGCTTCCTGGTGAAAGAAAAAATCCCTCTTGGG
>DGYJ01000079.1:1569-7835 GCA_002396665.1 Bdellovibrionaceae bacterium UBA5009 | reverse complement strand
ATGCTGGTGTTTTGTGCCGAAAATGAAAAGGTCCACAGATGCAGAAAAAAGAAAAAAGCCGTTAGAAAGATCCAAAGATGTTGGGATTTGTGGGCTTTGGGGCGAGACCACAGGTGGCGAAAATCTTTTTGCAGCAAGGCCCAGGGGATCAGTATCGCGAAGGCCCCGATAAAGCGAAGGGATCCAATTTGCTCTGGAGAGATTTCTGCCAATCGAATCAGAGGGGCTGAAAGGCCTAGGCAAAACAATCCAAGAAGATAAATGATGATGTCCATGATTTACTGTGACCTTTTGAGCTTGATGGGTGCATCTGTGTTGCCACATGTTATATGTGACATCGCCGAAATCTTCTTGTATGTTGTTTTTAACTTTTCTTAATTTAAGGAGATTTCATGAATAAGTTATCAGCAGGTCTGATCGTATTAGCTGCAGTTGTACTGGGTTGTAACAAAAAAGTTGATTTGAAAGATGAAAATCAAATGATCAGCTACGCTGTTGGGCAACAAATTGGTCAAAATATTAAAAACACAGGTGTTGATTTGAACACTCAAGTTTTAGCGCAAGCAATTAAAGATGCGACCCAAGGCAAAAACGAAATGAAGCCTGAAGAAATTCAGCAAGCAATGACAAAATTGCAAGAAAACATGCAAAAGAAACAGGCTGAAATTGCTGATAAAAATATCAAAGAAGGTAAAGAGTTTTTGGAAAAAAACAAATCTCAACCAAACGTAAAAACAACTGCCTCTGGTTTGCAATACGTTGTTGAAAAAGAAGGCGAAGGAAAAACGCCAACCAAAGAAGACATGGTCAAAGTTCACTACAAAGGGACTTTAACAAATGGAACTCAATTTGATTCTTCCTACGATCGTGGTGAGCCTGCAGAATTTCCAGTGGGTGGCGTTATCCCAGGGGGGACAGAGGCTTTGACTTTGATGAAAGAAGGCGCGAAGTACAAATTGGTGATCCCTTCTGACTTGGCTTACGGTCCATCTGGACGCCCAGGCATTCCACCAAATTCAGTCTTGTTGTTTGATGTTGAACTTCTTGAAGTAAAAAAAGCTCCGGCAGCGTCTGCAGCACCTGCAGCGAAAGCCCCAGCAAAAAAACACAAGTAGTTTTTGATGTCGTCGGCATTCGATTTTTCTTTAGAACCTTTAAAGAACTTTTTAGCTTTGTATGACGAAGCTGTAAAAGCCCGAGTGCCTGATGCCAACGCCATGGTCCTATCGACTGTGGCGCTGGATAACAGACCTTCTAGTCGTGTGGTTTTATACAAGCAAATCACCCGTGGTGAGCTGACTTTTTTCACTAATTACAATGGGCGCAAGTCCCTTGAAATCGCAAATAATCCCAATGTCAGTTTGAATTTTTTTTGGCCAAGCCTAGAACAGCAAATTCGTATTGAAGGTCGAGCAGAAAAAATTCTAAGATCAGAATCTGAAGCCTATTTCAAAACTCGTCCACGCTTAAGCCAGATTGGGGCATGGGCCTCGGAGCAAAGTCAGAAAATAAAAAGCTTTGAATATCTAGAAGATCAAGTGAAGTTTTTTGAAAAAAAATTTTCTGGTCAAGATGTCCCTTGCCCAGAAAACTGGGGTGGTTTTCGAATCGTGGCGACGAATTATGAATTTTGGTTTGCTCGTCAAGGTCGTTTGCACGAACGTTATGTCTATCAAAAAAATGGATCCGCTTGGGAAAGATCTTTGCTCAGTCCGTAGTGCTTTAGACTAGTGAAGGGCGTGGGGCGCGACCAGGTAAAATTCTGGGATTTCAATGGTGAATTTTTCACCCGATTCGCTGATCATTTCGTAATGGCCCTTCATGGATCCACTGCTCGAGCTCAGTGGGCAGGCGCTTTCGTACTCGAAAACTTGGCCGGGTTGAATATGGGGTTGTAAGCCAACAACACCGGGCCCGCGAACTTCTTCAATTTGTCCCTGACCATCTGTGATGACCCAGTGACGACTGACCAGTTGAGCTGGTGAATTGCCAGAATTTTTGATCATCATACGGTAAGCAAAAAAATAGTAGCCTTGTTCGGGCTTTGATTCGGCCTCGACGTAGGCTGTCTTTGCGCGAACTTCAAATTGCTGTGTGATCGATTTTTGTACTGACATACTCTTTCTATCTTACCAAACAGGTATTTTTTCAAGCTCAAAAACAATGGGGTAGTGATCAGAGGGAAGCTGTAATTTGGCATCTAAACTGAGTGGCTTATCGATTTTAAATCCGAACTCGTCTTTGTAGTAATACACAGAGGCACTTTGTCGCTTCAGATAGGCCTGGGTCTCTTTTGACAAAAAGCAGTAATCAAGTTGCCGACCTTCTGCTTTTTGACCATTTTTGACCTGCACAAATGTGGCTCTCAACTCTTGAGGCACTTGGTCAACTTCCAGCACATCTAAAAGTGAAGTCTGCTCATAAATGGGAAGGAATTCGGGGTCAGTACTAGCTTTGCTTGCGTTTCCATTGAAATCCCCAGCCACAATCATTGGCACATTGGGATGTTTAGTTTGGGTCTCTCTGACAATTTCAACCAATGTTTTCAACTCTGCTTTGCGTCGCTCAAAACCATTGGGATCAACTCTTTCGGGATCCAGTCGGGATTTAAGATGGGTCAATAGTAAAATCAAAAATGGTTTCTGACTTTCTTTTTGAAAAAGTCGAAGTTCGACGGCATCCCTGGAAAATTTTAAACTATTTCCACTTTTGTCATTGGGATAATTGAATTTGATCGAGCGATTTTTATTTGTCAAAAGATCGAAGTAATAGGGAAGTTCTTTACGAATCAAAAATCCCACATCAATATTTCGGTCTGAATTGCCTTCGATCAAAGCGGTCAGATATTTTCCACCAAGAAAGAGTTCGTTGAAATTTTTTAAGGACTCGACCCCACCAACTTCACAAAGCATTGCGATGTCCGGGTCCATGTCATTAATAGATTTTGCAAGCTCTTTGGCCTTGGCTAGATTTTTATTTTCGTAAATCGAGCTAGAAAGCTTCTGCCATTGGGCCTCTGTCATTTTGAGGGACTCAGGTCCAGGGGGATGGTCAAACAACAGAAATAAATTTTCTGCATTGAGGAGTGTCAATTTGAGGTTTGTTGTTTCTTTCCATGCCATGAATTTTTATTCTATGGATGAACACATCCTGTGACAAGGACCGAGAGGTAATTATGGCAAAAAAATGGATTGAAAGCTTTACTTTTACTCAAACAAAAACAAAGGCTATTTCGCGTGCGACGGGGCATGTCTATTTCTTGGGACAGCCTGACGCACACTTTGTCGATGAGCTTATTCAGAGCAAAGCCCCAGCGTGGCAAAAAGAGCTTTTGCGAAAACAAGAGCGTGAACTGATTTACTTCGTTTCTGCAGATGGTCCGGTGTGGATTTTTAAACCCAACGGAAGTCAGTCGAACGGACAGGCCTTGTCAGATTCAGAGTATTCTTGGTCGCGGGACAGTTTGGGGTCAGTGCTGGCGCAATTGAAAGCTCACCAAGTCAGCGAAGTGTGGATGCATTTTCGTGGAACAAGCGAAAGCCAAGATCTTGGGGCCTTGGTGGGAATGCAAATTTCAAGCTATTCGTACAAAGATCAAATGATGGGGCGTGAAACAACTTTGCCAAAAGTTTATTTTGAAAAGACACTTGTTCCTTTGCAAAAAAATATTTTTAAACGAGCTTTAGGGATTGCAGAATCTGTGAACTTAGCAAGATATCTTGTGAATGCCCCGCCGAATGAAATTTATCCTGAAAGTTTTGCCGCTTTTTTTAAAAAATTAAAATGGTCAAAAAATTCTAAAATTGAAATTTGGAATCAAGCGCGTTTGAAAAAAGAAAAAATGGGTTTGCTTTTGGGTGTTGGACAGGGCGCTGAAAATGCACCTTGCTTAGTTCATATTAAATATCGTCCAAGTAAAAAAACAAAACAAAAACCTGTGGCCTTTGTCGGTAAGGGGATCACCTTTGATACAGGGGGCTTGGATATTAAACCTTCTGCAGGGATGAGGCTGATGAAAAAAGACATGGGTGGCGCTGCAGCCGTTGCGGCCCTTGCCAAGTGGGTCGATGAAAGTGCTTACCCTAAGCCCTGTGATTTTTATTTGGCCCTGGCTGAAAATAGTGTGGACGGCAAATCCATGCGACCAGGGGATGTCTTGACGGCGCGAAATGGTTTGCGAATTGAAATTGATAACACAGATGCCGAAGGCCGATTGGTTTTAGCCGATGCCATTGATGTGGCCTTGACCCAGAAAGCAGCGGATCAGCCGGAATTATTAATTAATGTTGCGACATTAACGGGTGCGATCAAAGTGGCTTTGGGGGCCGATGTTGCGGGATTATTTAGTAATCAGGATGAGCTTGCAGAAGATTTACAAGCTGCGGCCCACTTGGCCGGGGACTGGGTTTGGCGAATGCCTTTGGTTGAAAAATACGCTTCTTCCTTGTCTTCGAACTTTGCAGATTGCAAAAATTCATCAGAAGGTTTTGGCGGGGCCATCACAGCCGCATTATTTTTACAAAAATTTGTGCGTGGTTGTCCATGGGCCCATTTGGATATTTATGCATGGACAGATAAAGGCCAGGGGCCATTGTCTGCCGGCATGGCCAACGGCCAAGCCGTGCAGTTGCTGATTCAGTATTTGAGTGCAAGGGCAGTTTAGTTTCTGGTGACCCTGCATGGCTTGGAAAATAAAAAAGGTTAAAGTTTTTTCTATTAAACATAGGAGAGTCGTTGAGGGTCAGCTCCGCCGAATGTCGTCTGTATTTCAAGATCGTCGAATTGAAATGGGTCTGACTCAGGAAGAGCTTGCTGAAGTCTTGGATTTAACAGTGGTCTATATAGAGCAGGGACGACGATACCCAAGCTTACCGTTTTTGTTCTATATCTGTCGTGTGATGGACATTCCTCTCGAAATTGGTGCCTAACGAAATGGTTTATGAAGCTTTTTTTAAGAGAAACTCTAAAAGAGCTTCTCTTATTAGCTTCTGATATTTTGTGTTTTCCTCTTTTGCCAGCTTCTTATAGCGACTCAAAAGGTCAGCACTCATTCTTAAAGTAATCGTTTTGTCTTTTGGAGCGAACTGGAACAGCTCGCTAAATTGCTTCCACTTCGTGGGGTCGTCAAAAACGAAAGACATATCCCGATCCAAAGGGTCTTGGACTTCACTCTTTCTTTTTTTGGCTGGTGCCTTTTGCTTTTTCATAAGCTTCTAACCTCTTTATTTCTTTTGCTCTGGCATATCTCGCACTAATTACCCGAAACTTTAATTTTTTGTCTTTCACCCGTAGTGTGAAAACGACGAATAAAAAACGGTCTTCAAAATAACCAAAAGCAATGTATCTCGGCTCTTGGTCTGAGTGAGTATCATCATCCATTAAGGTCGGCTGGCTCAGAAGGAAATCTTCTATCTGTGCCAGAGTTAGCCCGTGTTTAAGGCATTTTTCGCTGTTGTTTTCATCCCAGATGAATGCCGATATTCTCACTGAGTCAGTATAGCTTTGTAGTGGCAAAATGTAAATACAAAATGTCTGTCATTTCGTAAATACTTAATTTGATTGGTGTATAACATAATAATTTTACCTAAATCGGTTTAGAAACAAGCCAACCAAAATCATCAATTTCCTTTGGAGGGATATTAAAGAAAGCCAGAACACTGGAAAACTTCGCCGTTTCTTTCTTCAAATGGCGTTTAGTTATTTACTTAAACCCAAACAACTTTTCAGAAATAATTTTCTTTTTGACCTCGGCGGGGACAAGCTTTTCCCAGAGGGGATTTTTTTTGGCGATCAGTTTTTGCACGTCGGCGGAATGGTAATAAATTTCTGATTCATCACAGCCCGAAATATCAATAATATTTTGGGATTCAATAAAGTGTTGAAATATTCTAAGGGCTTCGGGTTCTGGCGAAAATGTTTTGGCTGTCATACACAATTTTTCTGTTTTGTGCGGATAAATATACAAAAATGTATTCGCATCAAAAAGCTTACCTAAACCTTCAAAAATGCCGCCAGTTAAATTTAAATAATGCTGTTTTTGCAGAATTTTTTCTAAGTGCAGGGCGCTCATGGTGATGGCCAAGGGGTTTTGCGTGTAATGACGAAGAAATTGTTTTAATTCAAAGTACAAAGGAAAACGAGTGACTAAGGAGTAGCGACTCAGCGATGAAATGGTTTCAACCCGGCGAAGGTAGTCATTGATATCCATTTTTTCTTCTTGAACATTCAGTTCCATCACTTGCAAAACATCATTGTTTTTAAATTCG
>DGYJ01000079.1:0-1408 GCA_002396665.1 Bdellovibrionaceae bacterium UBA5009 | reverse complement strand
TTTTTAAATTCGCCAGACTTTAACGAGTTCTTTAATTGAGCAGCGCCCTTTTCTAGCACATCCACATGGGTTTTGGTCACGGGACGAAAGCTGCCACGTTCAATCACCAAGGATTTTCTAAAGAAGGTATCACCTAATGAAACGACTTCGCGCTGGGAATCGAAAAGAATGGCATCGGCCAGATGACGATTGACCAGTTCAAGATTCATTGTTGGATTGTCGAATTTTTTTAAGTCAGCACCTGAAAATTTAATCACATCAATGGCGACCTGATCTGTTTTAATATTGTCCATCAGGCAATTCATAAAGTCGTCGGTGTTTTCGATGTGGTAAAAGGCGGCCTCGATTAAATTCACGCCAAGCACACCCAGGGTTTCTTGTTGTTGCAAGCGATGGCGATCGAGCATGCGCACATGCAGAACGATATCATTGAAGTTACCTTTTGTTTTATTTTGAAAGCGCACACCCATCCAGCCGTGGCACTTCGGACTTTCAGAAGTTCCTGTGGCCACAGTGTTAGCGAAGGCAAAAAATTTAGTTTTGTCACCGCGGTGTTGGTCAAGGCGACGAATCAATAAATTAAAGTCTTTATCAAGCATTTTAACCAGGCGTGATTCACAAACGTTGCGCCCATTTTTTTCTTTGCCATAAATTTCGTCACTGTAAATCATGTCGTAGGCAGAAATTGTTTTTGCTATGGTTTGCGAAGCCCGGCCTGCTTGGAAAAAATATCTGGCCACTTCTTGGCCAGCACCGATTTCGGCAAAGGCCCCGTAGCGCTCGATATCTAAATTCACTTTTAAAGCTTTACCAGTCGTTGTTCTTTTTTCAATTGGGCTGTGACTTGTGGGCATTGGGGCTCTCTTGTTGTTCTGTTTTCACCCAAGCTGTGATTCCAAGGCTTAGGGCTTTTTCGACAGGAATGTCGACAACTTGTAATTTGCTTTTATCGATCAAAAGAGTCATGCCACCAAGGGCATAGCTTAGTGGAAAATACACGGCGACCTTTTGATCAAGATCTTTTTGCAAATTGGGGATGTCTTTAAAGTTTTCACGGGTGACAAGGCCTAAAATTTTCACTCCGGGGGAAAGCTCGACAAGGACGACACTTTGAAGTCCCTTTTGACCCTTAGAAAACAAATTCATCAGGTCGCGAAGTGGTGAATAGACGGCTTTAATCAGCGGAACTTCTGTCAGTTTTTTTTCAACTTCGGCCCAGAATGAGACAGTGATGATATTGTTTAAAAGCAGACCAAAAAGAAAGATCAAAATTAAAGTCAGTAAAAAACCAAAACCTGGGACATAGGTTTGTTCTGGTAGGAGATGTCTTAAAATTGATCCCAGCCAATTTTCGAAAATCAAAAAACCAGCGTACAGGATGTAAATTGTGACCGCGATGGGAAGAAGG
>DGYJ01000005.1:9929-12232 GCA_002396665.1 Bdellovibrionaceae bacterium UBA5009 | reverse complement strand
AAATACAACATTCCAGTTGCCTTCAAATGTTTCGTAAACAATTTTAAATCTTTTTAATCTTCCAAAGAAAAGAAAGCTCAAACGATCGCGCATGGTCATCACATTATCATTTGTTACAATAAACAACCCACCTGGTTTTAAAACTCGATGAATCTGTTGAAATAGCTCTTCGACTCCATCAAAACACATGACACCACTGATACATGTCACAACATCGTAGGTTTCTGGGGCACAAGTCCGCAAATAATCATGGGCTTTTAATTGATGGAACTGATCTAAGGGATGCTTATTGACAGCAAAAGGGTCGACTCCATGGACCACAACATCGGGAAAAACTGATTTCACAGTTTTTCCAAACTCGCCTTCACCACAGGGAATGTCTAGCCAATTCAATGAAGACTTTAAATTGTCTTTTAAATAGAGTTTTGAAAAATCAATGACTGTTTGATTAGCACCCTTTTGAGTATTTCCTTTAGGAATTTGAATATTTTCATTGATTCTCACGCACAAGCCTCCACGACCTTCATACCAATCCATCACTCAGCAGTCTACCTTATTGTTTCGTAAAGCGTTTCAAACAAGACTTTTTCATCTATCGAAAGTCGCGTTTGTTATCAAAAACAAAATTAAAACAGAATCACTACAAAGTTTTAAATTAAAAAGCCGTAAAGTAGTCTTGCGAGGTCACCATGAAGAAACATTTTATAATCTTTGCATTAGCTGTCTTAACATTAGCCTCTTGTGATGAAGACAAAAACTCTTGGCCCCTTTTAGTCCAAGAAGAAAACAGCAATATCTCCCAGCGGCGAATCCCCCAACAACAACTCAAAGAGACAATGCAGAATCAGCTGACACAATTGCAGTCAGGCTTAAATGAAGTCGATACAAGTCCAAATTTAAAATACAATTTATCCCGCGTCAGCATGGGGATAGATATCCAAACTCGAATTGCCATTTCACCCTTGTTTTCCGCTGGACGATCTAGAGGCTTTGAATTGGGTTTTGAAAAAGGATATGTGCAAAACAATTTTTCAAAAAATCTGACATCACTTTCTAAAATCGAAGAGTTTGATGTCCCAGCTGATTGGTATTTAAGACCTGAAGAAATGACTATGAAGGCCGCTTCAAACCTAAAATCGGCCGATTGGACAACGGCCATCGAAAAATACAATACGATGATGGACGAAGTCACTGAAGGCAGCCAGGCCAACCACTGGCTTTGGAAAGACCACACAGCATCAGTTGGTATTTCCCAAGGCAGCATCATTGGATTGTTTCCCGTTTCTGGAAATGCTGCATTCCGAGCCCTGTATGAAAGAAAAGGCTTTGTTCCCGCTGTCAAAAGCCAAGACAAAGCATCACCAAGTGCTGAAATCTATACAGTCTCTGCTCAAAGTACTGATGCCGTGGAAAAACTTTTTCAACAAATCATGGGTCGTGTTAAAGTTAAAAAGCCCCAGGAATTGAAAAAAAATCTTTTCCTACAATATCAGGAATTCAAAAGTATTTCTGAGCAGCTTTCATCTTTGCCAGAAAACTTACCCTGGAAAGTAAAATCTTGGAGCTGGGAAAGATCCTTAAATGCCGATGGAAAAATTCTTCCTGTGGCATCCAATGCAACATTCAGATACAGCTGGACATGGCAAACTCGCTCTACAAATACAACATCTCCAAGAACTCCATTGATGGATTTTATCACAGATCTTTCCTATGATTTATCAAGAATGAACTTGGACATTTCAAATGATTTCGCAGTCTCAGGAGTTAAAGTCGCACTATCTTGGACTTCAAATAAACTTTATGGACTATTGCCAGGCGGAATCGGTGCAGGCCTAGAGCTTCAGTTTATACCTACCTTCGGTGGCGAGCCTCCACAATGGACACCACCTGTCTCTGACAAAGCGATTCCAATTTTTAACCCAGATCATGCCAATAAAGTGGCCAAAAAAGTAAATCGCGCAAGCCTTCTGAAAGGAATTGCTTGGGCCATCGGAATTGGACATAAAGTCAGTGCAACAATGCCACGGGAAAGCAAAAAATGGCAGCTTTCACAACTTGAAGTCGACTACCGCATGGGTCTTGATGGAATGTTTAAATTTTCACTCTTTAATTCAAACTCTGCCATGACAGTGACATACAAAAGGAAATAAAAATGAAAACAAATCTATTAGCATTTTTACTTTTTTCAGCCCTTGCTTCCATCGCCACAAGTCAGTCAGCACCTGTTTGGGGTCACGAGATCAAAAAATTAGAATCTGAACTACGTCCTGCCGATGACGTATCCAATGATATGCCTGAAAAAT
>DGYJ01000005.1:5708-9791 GCA_002396665.1 Bdellovibrionaceae bacterium UBA5009 | reverse complement strand
CCAATGATATGCCTGAAAAAATGATGGCAGAAACTACAGTCACATTTGGCATTTCAACTCCGATTGCTGGGGTTTCTATTGTGCCCAAAGTTCGATTCGATTGGACAAAGTCAGAGTCTTTAGAAAATAAAAAATAATTGCTTGAAGATTCTGATCACTGGGTTCGGACCATTTCTAACCAATAAAGCCAACTTCACAGGTTGGCTTTTACAAAATTTAGCTGATGAAAAAATATTTCATCCAAACGCTAATCTAAAACTACTTTCTGTCCCTGGAAATTTAAAGTTAAATCCGGAATCTCCATTTGCCCCACTCATAAAAAAACGAAAATTTAAATTCGATGACATCGCCTGCGACATGACCCTTGTCACAACGGCGGTCCAGTGGAAATTATCGGCAGATCAAGTACTAACAGAATTGCAAGACGATAACTACGACTTCGTCTTGATGCTAGGAATTGCAAAAGAATATTTCATTTTTGAAACAGGAGCCAAAAATCAGACGTCTACTCTTTCTGGTTTTGACTTGCATGGGAATCCAGACAAGCGTTTACCAGAAGAAAAAATTATTCCATCACTACCGATGGGATACGAATATAATTTCAGCTGGCCACAAAAAAATATTCAAAATGAATTGGAAACTTTAATTCTTACAAATGGATTTCAAATACAAAAAACCATATCCGCCCGAGATGACAACAGGTATATTTGTAATGATGTCAGCTTCAGGGTTTTACACTTTCTTCAAAGTCAAAAAACAAAACCAGTCACAGGATTTTTGCACTTCCCGAACAATGTGAACTTTGACCATAAAAATTTATCTTTCTCTACTTTGCTAATATCTGAAGTTATTCGAATATGTCAAAGAAGTAGACAGGCGTCCCCTTTTGAATCTTTTGAATAATTTTTTCTTTTGATTTCATAGACCGCGACTTAATATTAAGACCATGATTAAAAAATTAATTATCTTGCTGATGCTTTCAACCCCCGCGATGAGCTTTGCCAATGGCTGGTCCCTGAACCTTGGTTATAACAATCCACCAGGGGCCACAGTGGGTCTTAGCTTTATGTACCTTTGGCAAAAGTGGGCCTTCGAAATAGGCGCAGGATCTGCAAAAGTAAAAGATCAAAACAATAGCTCGACCGATGTCACAGTCTTATCTGGAGACGTGGATTTAAAATATCTCTTTGGCTACGGTGGCTTTCGTCCCTATGTGCAATTAGGAACATATTATTCCACAACTTCTGGAAACAACAACGCCGGAGTCAGTGTCGGAAACTCAAGTTACGCAGGTGTTGGTTTCTTTGGCTTCGGAAGCTCTGTCTATGGCTACTCATCCTACAATGTCGGTGGCGGAACTGGGTACTTCCAGGTCGGCATCGGGTTTGAGCTTTAATAAAATTTTAGCGTCCCAATTGAAAATTTTCAAAATCATGAATTTTGTCTTCGATTTTTGATTTTAGACTTTTTGACTTATGACCCTTGATCCAATTCCATTTTTGAATCTTCAATTTTTTAATCTGTCTATCAGTTTTAAAATCAATCACACTGACCACCTGATCCCCCCAAAGAACTGGAATTCCAAAATATCCATACTTTCTTTTATCAATTGGAATATAGGCTTCAAAAATATGCTGATAGTTAAAAAAATGAAAATGTCTTTTTCTAATAATTAGCAATGGATCAAAGGGCGAAAGCAAATGAATTTGATTTTTTAAATCTTCGCCCAAAATCAATTTGGATAAATCCAACCCTGAAGACATCCAAAACTTTTGATTTTTAATGGTATCAACTTCAACCTCTAAAAGCTGGCCATTCGCGACTCGCTTTTCGATGAGAGGATAAATTTCTTTTTTTAAACTTGGTTTTAAATGGGTGATGGAGTCTAAAGAAACCAAGCCCTGGCTTGTCAGGGACCGATCAATTAAATAATTCAGTCCATCTTTGGTTGAGCTTGCCATTGGTGACTTTTTCCAACCAAAGTGGCGATCTGTAAGTTCATAATACTTCAACATCCCTTCCCGTTTAGAAATTATCAGCTGCCCTTGGTTAAACATGTATTGAAGAACTCTTTTCGATGGTTTGCGGCTGGCCCATTCATGGTCTTTTTCAACGCGAACATCATCTTGAATATCAGAAATAGATAACGCGCCATTTTGTTGAATTTGTTTTTTCAACTTTTGAACTTGCTCTGGTCTCACCATCTCGTACCAACGACCGGGTGACTTTGAAAAGTTTTTCATTGCCACTTTGTAGTGATGAAAGTGTTTCGTTGGAATATAAGCTAATGCATGGGTCCAATACTCGAAGACGCTTTTATCTTTGGATTGAAGCAAACTCAAATGTTGCGGACGGTAGTCATTCCAACGCGACCATAAAATATGATGATGGGCCCGCTCGATGACATTGATAGTATCAATTTGGACATAGCCTAAGCGATCGACAAGACCGACTAAGTCCTTCGAAAGATCTTGAATACTTGCTGCTTGGTGCAAATGACAGGACTGCATCCAAACCGCCCTGGCCACTGGCAGGCTAAGATTTGTTTTCATTTCCTATCGGTATTCCAAAGACCGACCAAAATCAAGTCCAGTCGAGGTCTTCATTGATTTTTCAGACTTAATTATTAGGGTAAAAAACCGATACCAAGGATGTTCTTCCATTTATTGGGAAATCGACAGGGGGCTTTTTTGAAAGCTTGGATAAAAAAATTAGCTGAACAGTTTGAAGTCGAAAATGATAGGCCGAAACGTAAAAACTCAAAAGATGAGCAAAACAACGTTGATGCAGAAATCAGCGAATCCAAAGCCACACTGATGTATATTTTAGATTGCCTGAACAATCATATTTTGGAATTCGAAAACTATCCCCAAAGAAAAACGAGGGAAAAAATTGACCATTACTTGCAACTCTTGGTTGCGACTCCAGAAGAAAAACTTGAACCAGTCCTCTTTGACATTCGACAATTTTATTCGAGTTACCGAATTGCAGAACACTCCTTTGTGCAAAAAAATTTCGATGATTTTAAAAAAATCATTTGGGAGTTTGCAGATCAATTGGGTGAAGACTTGCAGATTGAAAAGAAAAATGATGAAGAACTTGTGTCACACTTTCAACAGCTTAAGGAAGCCGTGGATTCAAACTCTTTAGAAGCTTTAAAAAAGAAGTCCAGGGAATTTATTAATTCCTATGTCGAAATTCAGTCTGAAAAAAATATTCGTAAATCCAAACGTTTAACATCACTCAAAAAAAATGTGTCCACCGTTAAAAAGCAACTTCTTGAAGCCCATCACACATTGCGCGTGGACCACCTGACCCAAGCCTACAATCGTAAAAGTTTTGATGAACAGCTTAAAAAGCATGTGCAAATGTCCCCACTGTCGCAAACTCCAGTTTGTCTGCTGATTATGGATATTGATTTCTTTAAAAAGATCAACGATTCCTATGGACACGACATTGGTGACTTTATCCTGAAAGAATGCGTTCGTATGCTGAAAGAAGTCTTTACCCGCGATGATCAATACGTCTATCGCATTGGGGGCGAAGAATTTGCTATCCTACTGCCCGATTTTAAAACTGAACATGCTATCCAAAAGTGTGAAGAGGCCATGCAAAAAATTCGTAAAGAGGTTTTTGTTCAAGGTGATTTGAAGATTCAATTTACGATGTCCATTGGCATTGCCGAACATCTTGAAAATGAAAAAGAGTCCGACTGGCTTAAAAGAGCAGACAGCGCACTTTACCAATCAAAGAATACAGGCCGAAATAAATACACTGTCGCCGACAAAGTGCCCCCCAAGCTTAAAGTGGCTTAATTTGAGACTTTTTTGCTAGCAATGAATCTGAAGTCAATGGCCGTCAGTTTTTGAACACCCCTGTGTGTAAATATACAGGCTATGTCATCCTTTTCGACAGCTGACTATGTTTTCTGGAAACCGGCAAATAGAATCGTTTTGAATAGGTCCCACAGTTTGCAATGCACCAGTTGCATGAAAAATCGTAAATTTAAAATTCTAGCCATTGTTTTTTTAACACATCATCTGATGGCCATAAAAAGTAATGCTGATGTAAATCTAAGAACTG
>DGYJ01000005.1:0-5487 GCA_002396665.1 Bdellovibrionaceae bacterium UBA5009 | reverse complement strand
TGTAAATCTAAGAACTGGTGGACTCGTAGATAAAATTCAACTTTTTGAAATTGATCAGAATGTAAAGTTTGAATTGATTTACCGTAGTCGAAGCTTTGTCCAAGGCTTTTTTGGATACGGCTGGTGTTCAATTTTAGATGAAAAATTAGAATTTCAATCGAATTCCGATATCGCAATTTATGATTGTGAAAAAAATATAAAAATCACACTTCATCAAAAAAGAAAATCGCAGGTGTGGACTGCAGATTTTCCACGGCTACAAAAAAGCTACTCTTTAACTCGAAAATCAAATGCCTATGAATTCCGTGACGGCAAGAAAACAACCAAAACTTTTTCATTAAAAGGTCAAATTCAAAGTTACACAGTGGATGGTATTTCCATCCACTTGAATTACAAAAACAATTCCATAAGCACGCTTCAGTTCAAGGATAAAAAAGTCTATTTTAGATGGTCCTTAGAACAAAATTTTATTTCTAGCATCAATTTTGAAAAATCCAAAATTGATATGGATGTGCAAAATGGCAGCCTACAATCTATCCGCGGCGCTCATCTTGATTTATTGTTCAAATACGACAATTTTTTTAACCGCACAGAAAAACTGGATCACCAAAAACGAACCGAATTCGTTATTTATGCCAATGAATATGACCGCGTTCAATCTTACTTTGATTCAAGAAAATGTCTTTCAAAATTTGAGTACAAAAAAATCAACGACCTTCGCTTCAAAGTGATGTCGCAAAGAAAATGCTTAAATTCAATCATCACTGAAAAAGTTGAACTTTATGCCGACTATAAAAATGACAAGGGTCAAATTCAATTTAAACAGTTCTTACTGAATCGTAAAACCGAAAAAATGGCCAATAAAACCGGAGAATCTAATGACATCTAATAAAATAAAATTTTTGCGACGAATAAATTTATTATCACTTTGTTCAATCAGTCTTTTATCAACAGTGTCGTTGGCAACAACAACTGGTAAAGCAAAGATCATCCATAACCAAACACTTCGTAATCAGATTATTGTGGCCGTCATTGATACAGGGCTTGATACAAAGCACCCACTTTTGAAAAATAATATTTGGCGAAACCAAGGAGAGGTTGGATACGATTCGCAGGGACGCGATCGCCGTTTTAATGGAATTGACGACGACAACAATGGTTTCATTGACGACTATCAAGGTTGGAATTTTATTGATAACAATAATCAAGTGACTGATCGCCATGGACATGGAACCCACGTCAGCGGCCTGATTGTTGGAACTGAACTTAAAAAAAATCAGGAATCAATCCCAGGTAGTGATGAATCCCCCATCCTCATTATGCCCTTGAAATATTATGATTCACAATCAGACAACGAAAAAACCATTCAAAACACAGCAAAAGCAATTCAATATGCGGTACGAATGGGGGCACAGATTATCAATTACTCAGGCGGTGGCTATCAAAGATCTGAAATTGAATTTCAATCGATTCGAATCGCCCTTGAAAAGCAAATTCCCTTTGTTGCAGCGGCAGGAAATGATCACTTCAATAGCGATCAAATTCCTTTTTACCCAGCGGCCTACAATTTAGAAAATATCATTTCCGTGGGTTCATCAGATGCCAATGGACAACTTGATTTCTTCAGTAACTTCGGGCTTCAGCATGTGCATATAATGGCCGAAGGAAAATCTATTAGATCCACAGTTCCAGGTGGCCTAACTGATTCCATGACGGGCACTTCCCAATCAGCGGCTGAAGTCAGCCATGTGATCGCGAAGATTCTTTCGCTTAAAAAAAATCAAAGTCTGTTCCAAATCAAAGAGCGGCTTTTCAAAAGCCAACCGAAAAACAATCAGTTGCGGAAAGTTGCCAGTGAGGCCGTCGTTCTGAATAAACAACTCAGTATCACTCAACGAAATGAAAATGAAGATGCCTTTGATTTTTCAAATGATGCTGCGACATTGTTGCCTGAAAACGAAGAAGCCTTTCTGATCGAAAGGCTTCTTGAAAAGAAAACTGAGAATTTAAAATAAATAATTTTAGGTCGAAGCTCTACTTCTTACTATGCAATAAAGTGGCTGAATCAAGTTCAACAGGCTTTTTGAAATATCCTTTTTCATCGACTTGAGTTGTGCCACGATCAGATTTGACATTGGCAGCAATCTGTCCCTTTTCATCACGAATTGAAACTCGCCAGATAAAAGCTCTGAAGTAATCCATATCCATTGTGAAGTAACCAGCCTGGCCAACTTCTGTGCCCCAACTATTTTGCATTTTAAAGCCAACAATTTTACCAGTGACTTTATCACGAATATATCCAACAAGCTGAACGGCATGCCCGCCTTCATACAGACCCTCTCGATTTCTTAAATTCCGAGAGTGATAGGGCTTGTTCGGCGAATAATACAAACCACGAATTGTCATTGCCCCGGATTTTGCATCCACAAAATTATCATTGTGATCATAACCGATCCATACTCCATTGCCATTATCAATTTGATCAACTACAAGTTCAGCTAATAGCTCTGTTGAGCCCTGAAGGTAAAGATGATCTCCGTTGACACCTTTTTGGCGGCCAACGGCCTGAACTTTTCCAAATTGTCGATTGTCTTCATCCACACTCAAAGTAATTGTCGCTTGATGCATTTCTGGAAACATCTCTTTGGATTTTTTGATGTTATTCGCTAAGTTGATTGCTTCATTTGGGGTTTCGCTTTTACCAAAAAATATGGACGCATACATCGTCTTTACATCTTTTTTGACATCTAAAGATAAAGCATTTTTGATACCAGAAATTTCAGAAGGAGAAAGTTCATAGAGACGATTTTTTCTATCGGCCAGATCAGCTAATACACTTAATTGTTTTTTATCAAACTCTGTGTGTCCAGAATCAACTTTTTCAAGTTTATTTTTGACGAACTTTTTAAGCTCAGTAAATAAATAATTATTTTTTGGATCATTAAAAATTTCTTTCAATTTTTCACGCTGCTCTTTTGCTGACAATTTATAAAGCTCTTTATGTAAATCTAAAAATGTATTCAATAATTCAATTTCGTTATGTTTTTCAACCATCAAATGTTGCAATAGTGGCGTTTCCATAGAATCTTTATAGCGAGTTTCAATATCTGTTTTACCACCAATAGCCGCCCACTGTTCGTTGGTCATCACTCCAACAGACTTGATCAAATCAAATGTGGATTCATACCATCCACCTTCTTGAATAGAAGTTCCATTTTTGGGATCTAAAGCAGTATTAATAGCGCGATTCAACCAGTGGTGATAGGCCCAATAATAAATTGAGATGTTGGGATCTTGTCCATTATTTCTTTGTCTGTATTCCCGAACCATTTCTGTGTACAAAGAGTACATATGACAAAAACCACGTCTACCCTGATTGGTAATCGGCGTTGCCGGGGCAACTTCTTTAACTTCATATCTCTCTTTTAAATTAAGTAAAAAATCATCGGCATAACTAGGACTTAGTGCTTTGACCATCTCTAAGGTATTGAATACTTTTTCACACTTCTGACTAGACCAAGCTGATGTGGTAAAACCAAGCGAACCCAAAAGTAATAAACTGGCTTGGACCTTATAAATACCTTTACGATTGATCATCTTGGACTCCTTCTTAATCATTGTCTCAAAATAAGACATGCCGAAGCCTGGCTTCCGCAGTCAGTTTTATGTATTCATAAGTCGTTCCAAGTAATTTCGATCTCAGATTCAACCTATTGATTTAAAAAGTGACAAAATCACTCAAAGGACGCTCTGGGCGCTCAGTGTTTAAAAGTTTGCTACCAAAGGAAAGGCTAGGTGCTAGATATTTACACTTCATTTTTCAATATCAAGACCGATAAATCCTCCGCATGGCAAAGCGTATTTTCTACATAGGTTTCAGTAGCTTAATCACTTTGATTTTTTTTGCCCCAACATTGGCAAATGCGGCGACTTGCTATGGAATACTGATCGGTAGCCATGCTCCAGGCAAGCGAATCGAGATCCCTTTCGTCAAAGGACTCTCAGATATGACAACTGCACTTAAAGCTCGTGGTTGCGCGGCTTCAAATTTAAAAGTTTTTTTAGGCGATGGACAATCTCAACAAGAAGCCATTTTTTCAACTCCTGATTTAAAGTCACGATCAAATCCAGTTTCCCTGGCTGTTCAATCAAAGTTTCCAGGTATCACACTTTTTCCGGCAACAAAAATTGCCATAGAAGGCGCAATCACTGATTTAAATCGTATTGTGAAGCCCGGCGATGTTATTTATCTGCTAGTCACTGGACACTCATACAATAAAATCGAGTTTCCAATTTATGATGGAAAAATCAGTACCAATGAGCTCAGTCTGTGGTTGGGACAATTGCCAAGCACTGTACTTATTCGAATTTTCTACGATGTTTGCTTTTCAGGAGCTCTTGTCGATATTCTTGCGGATAAAAATATGTGCGTCCTTAGTTCAACTGATAAAATAAATTATTCAAAATATAGTTTTAATAACAGCTACTCAATTCAGTTGGCGGCAGCATTAAAAAATCCAAAAATTTCTATTTTGCAAGCCCACCTCCAGGCAGACCGACGTGATATCAAAGGCAACAATTCCTATTCAAGTTTAGAACAAGTCATCGACGATGCGACTGGCTTAATGAAGACAGAGGACATTGCTCAAATCTTGCTGAAGGAAAAATTTTCTAGCTCCACCATTTTGGGAAATATTTTAAGTCCGCTTTTGAATTTCCCATCTCAATTAGCCCTTGACCGTGCAACTCAACCACAACGATCGACCAATCCGCTCATTTCCATTCGCGTGATGCTGGACTTTCCCGTTCCTCCTCTTTATGAACAATTTAAAAAATTAAAAGCCAAAGCACAACGTACTGGTACTGAAAATATTCAGTACCATGATATCGAAATGTCCTTGCGATTAAAATACGTGATGTTTAAAGGCTCGGTGTACAATAAAAAGCGTCTACAAAATATCCCCCTATGCATGGGGGAATCATTATGAAATTTTTAATTCGATTAAGGAATTTATTTTACCTTGGATTTTTATGCCCATTGATTCTATTGGCGGCATCCCCCGCACAAGCTTTGATTGCTTTACCCAATGCCCAGTGCACTCTTCAGGGTCGCTGGCTGATTGAAACAAAAAATCACGCCACCAAATACATCTTCGTCATCAATGAAGGCACTGGTGGGGAAAAAAGATTTCTTATGAAATCAGTACGGGATCCCAAACTAAAAGAAAAAAATACTGATGAAAAATTAGTCGAGCTTCGCATCGCCATTCGCGATGACAAATCAACATCTGATTCGCAGGCCACATTGATGAAATTCTTGGGATACGTGAAGACAAAAGAAGCTAAGTCCTATCTTCCCATTGATTTTTCAAAGTACTGTATTAAAACTGCCCCCCTTTAATGTGCACGGTTTTGAACACTCTGGAGCAGTTCCTGCATTGCTCCGGAGTATATGCTTCGCCCGTGCCCAGGATGCACTCCTCACTC
>DGYJ01000123.1:61009-61283 GCA_002396665.1 Bdellovibrionaceae bacterium UBA5009 | reverse complement strand
TATTTTGCTGCTAAAGCAGCAGCCAAAATAAAACCGCGGGATTCGACACCAACAAAGGCATCGACTTGGTTCAATTCAATTTTTCTTTTTTGAAAAGCCTGATCAAAGCTTTGCAATAAAAAATCAAAGGCCTCTTTGGATTGCAAGAGGGGGCTCATGTCTCGAAATAAGACACCTGGGATGGGAAAGTTTGGTGTTTCATGAATGTAGCTTTTTAAATTCATAAAAATCATCTAGCCTAAACACAGGGCCCAAGCAACGACTTTTGTCGTGA
>DGYJ01000123.1:46574-60786 GCA_002396665.1 Bdellovibrionaceae bacterium UBA5009 | reverse complement strand
ACAAAAGTTTATACAATTTCCGAAAGATTAGAGTCCCTGGCGGAATCTCCGATAACCTCAGAGTGGAGGATTGACCATGCTATATTATCTTTATCAGATTTCGAAAGATGCTAAACACTCTCAACTGACTCGTTGGGAAATGGTCGAACTTCTTAAAAAACATTCTGATCATTCTGATTGGGTTTATTGGACTCCGAGTGAAAAAAATTGGGTTCCCGTTCACGAATCCCAGGACGTCAAAAATTGGATTGAAATGAGCGAAAGCTTTTTGCAAGCGCCGCCTGCACTTCCAAGTTTCAAAACTTCACCTTTGCCTTCACTGCCAGAGCAAGGAATTACGATCAACAACAACAGCGAAGATAATGAAACACATTTCGAAGTGATTATAAGCGATGAACCAGCACCCAAAGCACCTCCGATGCCAGCACCTGTGGTGACGCCGGCTGTGGCCTCCGTCGCACCAGTTGCGCCTTCAGAGTCACGCAAATACCCGCGCGTCTTGGGCCGCTTGCGCACGATTATCACAAATAAAAATAAAGCCTTTATCACTTACTCTGTTGATATTTCATTGGGCGGTGTTCAAGTTGAGCACAGCATCCCACAGGATGTATTAACTGGTGACTTAGAGATTTATGTGTCTGATCCCCATGGCAAGAAAAGTTTGCTTTTTAATTGCCAAGTGATCGGTGACCGCACCAACTCGAAACGCTTTTCATTTGCCAAACTTGAAAAAGAGCAATCCCAAAAATTATCCCACTGGATTGACCAGCTCAGCGCTCCGAAAGTGTCATAAGACTTGCTAATTTTTCCCTTGGAACACAAATGGGTAAATCACCGTCGTTGGCTGTTTGTTTGGCGCCTGCGCAAACTGAATACCTTTTACGATTTCAAGTACACATTGATCCATTGATGGGCTTTTCAAAGATGAATTTTGAATTCCGATCGCAGTGACAGAACCTGCAGGCGAAATTCTCCATTTCAAAGTCAAACGACCTTGCAAATCTTTTTTCACTAGCAAACTGCGTTCGTAACAATTTCGAATGGCACGACGATTTTCTGCCAATGCTTTACGAATATCATCTTTAGTTAATCCGCCCTCGACTTCCATTGATCCAGAATCAAGATTGGCTTTTCCAGAATCACCAAATCCACCAACGCCTTCACCAGCGCCCTTTCCGCCAAGCTCATTTCCTGACGTGCCGAACTTAGTTCGGCCACTGCCAGAAATTCCACCAACAGAATTTCCATCACTGACTTTTCCAGTTTTCAAAGAGGTCGATGCAGACTCTAACCCCTTAGATTTTGAATTCGAAGATCCCGTGCCCGCTTTTGCATGTAAGCCCACTTGTCCCAACGGGGCCTGATTAATTGTCAACGACCCTTCGTCGCCACTGGCGGTGTCCACTGGCGCTGACTTATTCACAACTTGATCCGCACGCACCTGCGCCCCAGAACCATTTTTTGATTTTAATCGACCAAGTAAACCCATCTTGTTTACATCTTGCACCGGAGCTTTAATCGGCAACGGCTTACTTTTAACAACATTCGTATCAACCGATTTTTCTATCTTGGCCTTCGGCGCAGCTTTCGGTTCTGGAACCACATCGGCTTCTTTTACGGCCTCGGTTTCGACAGGCTTTTCAGGGGCCACATCAGGCACAGGAGGCGGCGATGCCGTCTGTGGAATCTCTTGTGGTGGGGCTTCTACAACTTCTTCTGGGGGCGGGGCCTGCACTTCGATTCGCGCAACACGCTGAACGGGCTCGACCACTTCCGGAGTAAACGGAACTTGTTGAACAAAAAATGACAATAGCAAACCAAAAATCAATGCTCCTAAAAAAGTCATCAGAATTGGATCTTTTAACCAACTTGATAATGGGGCCAAAGCAGAAACTTTAGGAACCCAACGAATATAAAAGGCATGGTCTGCTGTTCTTAGAACGTGAAAGTCATCTGGCAAAATTTTGATTTTCTGCCCTTGGGACTGAAGATCTGTCACTTTTTCTAAACGATTAAAATGCTCAAGCAACTGGGTTTCACCTTGGTTTTCGATGATGAGCTCATAATTATTTTGCTCTTCCACTTTAAAAAATAATTTTGGCAGGCTTGCAATGCGCAGACCTTTTTGCAAAACAACAGGGCTAAAGTGATTCACCTGGGTGATCACATCATTTTTTAAATCGTAGGTCACAATTTCAAAGACCATTTGACCTGATGAAATCACATTGGGTGTTTTTGTATCCTCGAACCCCATGCTTCGTGAAATCACACCCTTAGCAACAGCGGACTCGGCCAAACCATCTTTTTCAATACTGAACTCGTAATCGCTAATTTTTTGTGAATCAGATTGTAGAATATGGGCTTCGCCAACATAAGCATTGCCTTGACGACCCGTCGAAGAAATATCAACCAAGGACCACATTCCCGAGCGGGGATCAAAATCCCCTTCGCCCAACCATTCCACCAAAAAATGAAGGGGCTTCATTTCATGGCTGCGCAGAACTAAATCACAAACCGGTGAACGCCCAATCAGTACACTTTTTTTAGAAGGAACTAATCGACCTATTTCTTTATTATTTTTTTTGACGACTATGACGTTCATTATTTATACCTCAAATAACGACTACGACTTTTACGATCCTGCTCTAGATAATCGTTGAAATCATCGCGTTGAAAAACCAAGCTATCGAATTTGACTTGCTCGATGGACATTTGCAAAAACAAATCTGGGCGACGTCTTTCACCTTCGATCACTTCGCCCTCAAAATCCAAAACTTGCTCTTTACCCTTCGCCACAGGCGCGGCGTGGGCTGCCGGAGCAGCGCTTGCCGCCTGGGGTGCAGTTGCTGCCGCATTAGAATCAACTTTTTTAAATCCAGAAGAAGATTTGGAAGCGCTTCCAATTCCATTTTGACCCCAAGCCAAATTCAAAGAAAATCCCCAAACACTTACAAATATCAAAGAAATAAAAGCTATTTTAACTTTTTCCATTTTTCAATCAATCCTTGCTGTTGTTGGGCCATAAATTCATCACGGATCAAGCGTCTCATCGCCGGAGTGTTTTCAATTCTTAAAAACAAGCCAGCTCTAATTGTTAAATAATTTTCGACCGTCAGTTTTTTAGCTTCAAGTTCGTGATCAATATAAATTAAAGCTGCCACAGGTGATACTTTTTCGAAAATTTTGACGGCTTTGTCTGATTGATCAACAGATGGCATGCTCCACTGACTTGTTTTAATTTCTTGAAGTTGTTCGGCCTTTGAGGCTTCGTCGTCTTTAAGATCCTGACCTTCGATTTCGTGCAAGGCTTTTTGAAACTCTAAGGCTTGGTTTGAATATTCCTTTGAAAGCTCTTCAAGTCCCGCTTTGTATTCTTGAAGCTGCTCTGGCGTTAATCCATTGGGGGCTGGTGCGGCTAAAATTGCGGCCGCCATATTATTTTCATTTTGTAAAAGCCCCTTCAAAACCCTTGTCTTTTGAGTCTTCGTCAAATCAGGTAATTTTTTGATTGCCTTTTGACGGATCAGCTTCACATCTTTCACACGCACTTCGACCAAATTATTGTACTGGGCGGGCTTCATCTCGGGCTTTGGAAAATCAATATTTCTAACAACTTTTTCGATCGGAGCTTCTTTGTCAAACCAGTGATCAGCTGTCACATAGTCCTTGTATGTTTTCATCTCTGCTTCTGATAGCATAAAATGATCATCGCGTTTTGAAAGAATAAGAGAAAGTTTTAAAACTTTCTTTTCAACTTCAGACAAATGCTTTTTCTTACCTAGTAGGCTTAGCGTATTCGAAGCATCCGTGACTGCCATCAAATTATAAACATAGGCCTGTCTTGGTTCTGATAAAGAATCGAAAACAGCCTTGTCTTCGTTTGTCCATTTATCTTTTAATGACATTCTATAAAGTAAGGTTTGAAACTTCAATTCTTGATCACCGCGATATATTTTTAAAGCATCAATACCTGTGTAGTAGCCATTATTAAGAACTTGAGCATGGGCATTGGCCAAGACCGAATTGATTTCTTTTCTTTGCACAAGCTCGGGCGGCATGGACTGCCATTCTTTCACAAAGAGATCATACTTTTGCAAAGTTAAAAGTTGGTTCAAATAATCGCATTGAACAATGACCATTTTGTCCAAACTGGGCGATGTCGACATATAGACTTTGACATTTTTTTGGTAATCTTCGAATTGACCGTTTTTTGAACTGTCTTGGGCTAATTTCAAACTGACTTCACGACGAATATCATTAATTTCTTTTGTTTTGTAAAGATCGACATCAGGATGGGTTGCGATCTCTTTGTACTTAGAAAGTTCAAATAAAGTTAAGAATAGCTTTTCAAGATTTTGCGCATTTTTTTCGAGTTTATAAATTTTTTCTGCACGAACCATTGATTCTTGAAAATTTTTGTTTTTGAAATCAATACTTAATATTTTTTTATCAATTTTTAACTGTTGGGGATCATTTGGATAGCTAGCTTCATACTCTTTCAAACGAAAATAGAAAGCTTTCTCGTGGGTTGCGGGATCTTTTTGGGCGGCATCATCATATAAAGACAAAATTTCAAGCTGGATACGACGTAGAGCCATTTTCATTTCTGCGCGCTCGCTCAAGCGACCCTGTAAATCTTTTTCAAGGTCAAGTAAGCACTTAGAATTTTTTGTATCAACGCAAGTATCAATCCATAAATTATAAAAAACAAGAAAGTGCTGTGACTGTGGAAACCACTTAAGCTGGACAGCAATAAGATCAATAAGCATTTTTGAAATTTGCAACTTGGCAAGATGCTCTTGAAGCTTTAGACGACCAGAATAGGCATCCACGAATTGGCGGATAATAATTTCATTATCTTCTTCGAATTGCTTAGCATCGACTGCTACGAATTTTTGTGCGGCCTCAATGGGCATGCTGCTAAGATGCTTATTGACATTCAAAACCGCATAGTAAACCTGAGAACTTGGATAATCCCTTTTTTCAAAAGCTACTTTAAGTATATAAATTTTAGTTCGCTCATAATTGTCTTCTTGAATGGCAAAAATTTCTTTGAATAATGCTTCACGGGGATTATTTTTGGACTGCTGAAGGAAAAACAATAAGTTATAGTATAGAAATTTTGCTCTTAAGCTTTTGTCATTAAACAGCTGTTTTGATTTCTCAATAGAATAGAATTCATCATTTTTTTGCGTGATAATGAAAGCAAGGTCTTTGTAGCTATCTTCTGTGATTGGCTTATCGTAGTTATTATTGATCACCTTTACAAAAAGTGATTCTGCTTTTGAAAAATCCTTTAAGTTTATATTCGCCCATGCTGTTTTGTAATCAGCCAAGGCTTTTTGGTAAGGACTCATTTGATTGTAAAGTTTATTGTAAAAATCTATGGATTTTTGAAACTGATCATGATCAAAATAATATTCTGCAATAAACATTGACATCACTTCGGCCTGTGAATTTTTCGCATCATATTCTATGGACTTAATAAAATTTTCCACTGTCTTGTCGTGACGATCCGATTCGTATTCAACAAGGCCTAGAATGTTATAGATGGTCGACAAAGTGCGCTTGTCATTGTTTATACTTTTAAGTAAAAAATTTAAAATTTTTCTAGATTCATCTAGATGATATTTTTCCCGCGCAGTTATTGTATTTGTTTTACTTCGGCTCATGCCCAGCATTTTTGCAGCTGAAACATGCAAATAACTTTTTCGCAGATACAAACCAATTTTTTTATCGCGGTCTTTTTCTGATTTGATAATCAGATTCAAGGCCTTAATTTGAACTTCTAATTTTTTAGGGTCTTCTTTATTTGTCAGATCAATCGACAGTTTTTTCTTTTTTGCTTCACTACTGGAAGATTGTATTTGAACGGTCTCTGACTTTCGAACAAGCTGCGAACTATCAAAAGTGCTTGTTTTAGCATTTGATGTGGAAGCCGTGCCTTTGGCTTTGCTTTTGGAGTCCTTAGCAAAGCCAAAACTACAAACTAAAATGCATAATGCTACAGCTATTTGACGATAGATTTGCATTCAGAATCTCCGACAAATACGTGGTTTCCAATTTCATCTAGCCACTCTTCAGCACCTTTAGCAGGCCAAAGCTCGTACCCGCGACTTTCAAGAACCTGTGCCGGAGGCAAGCTGGTGATTGGCTTTAAGAAATCCTGTTCATCAGATGCCGCAAGGGCGGCATATCCAAGGACTCTTTCCAATTGATTTTGAAGTGCCACTTTGTTCACCTGGAATTTGCTTGTTAAAGTGGACTTAATTTTTTTAATTTCTTCATTGCGCTCGGCCACAGAGACTACATCAAGACGTTTCTTTTCGTCTGGTAGCAGATTCGAATCAGTTAACTTAGCTAATGATAAGTAAAACAAATCGGTGCGTGCCCACTCAATTTCATTCATCTTATTAGACTTCAATGCATTCAAATAGGTGCGTATCGACTTGATGGTGTAGGCCAAGTCATTTTTACGACATAATCTTTTAAAAATATAAATTTTTATAAGATAGCTTTCAGGATTTAAATATTCTGAAAAGTATCCTGACTGTTGCGATGCAATCGCACCAAGGGCCATGTCAAATTTATTGGCTCTAAATGCAGCCCACATCTTTTCATAGAGCACTTGTCTGACTTGTGGATAAGAAGGCGAAATCCAATCATAGACTTCTAAGGACTCTGTGAATCTTTTTTGCGCATATAGGCTTCTAGCCATTTGATGTAGCAAATTTAAATAAAGAAGCTCGTTGCCTTTTGGGATTTTGTTTTTGTTGGATTTTTTCAAAAATTTAGCTGCTTGCTGATACTTTTCAAAACTTTTTACAAAATCTTTATTCAGCGCTAACTCGTCTGCGTCGTCGACAAATTTTGTGAACTTGTCAGCTTCTTTTTCTAAATTGCTTCCGCGAAATGACGCCTGCCTGTCCCAAGCCGCAACAACGTCAAAACCGACGCCGGGCCTTTTGACGATAATTTTTCTGGCTTCATTCCAATCTTTAATAGACATTTTCTTCTTAAAGTTTTTACGAAGTAAAATTCGAATGCCTAGATCGTCACCAACTTTTGACATCGCTTGTAGTTGGCCAATAAAAGTTTCTGAACGCGAAACTGAAGAGGTCAATATTACAGCCATCAGAATCATCAAAAATTTTGTTGATAAAACGAATTTTTGCATCATTGTTTCATCTCGTTTTCAGCAATAAACTGAATGCTTTGGAAACCAATTTGTCTTAAAAATTTAACTGTATCGAAAACATTTTTATAGTTGTTATCGCGCCCTGCCAATAAATTAATATTGATGACTGTGCTTTTGCTAAAGTTGTCGGACTTGCTACGAAATACTTCTGCCTTACGCTTGTATTCTGTAAGCTCTGCGGATGATATGTTATTAATTTCTGAAAGTGGCTTTTTGAGATCAAGAAATGATGCTTCTAAATGGTCATTATAAAGAATAATTTCTGGAAAACTTTCCAAAGAATCTTTTTGAGTACTGACTGCCGCTTCCAATTGACTTGGAAAAACAATGGCCACATCAGCAACCACCGTTGACTTCAACAAAAACACAATGATCAATGTAAAGATATCGATCATCGGCGCTAATTGCAGCGCCAATGGCTTTCTTCGATTGTATGAAATTTCATTCAAATCCATTAAAGCACATCCTTATTGGCAACTTCATCATAGGAAATCAAGACAAGGTCAGGAAATATTTTCTTTAAGCCATCCATCACATTGACCAATTCCTGATAACTAGCCTCTTTATCAAGAGCTAACTGAATTGTTTTTTCTGTAGCATATTTCGTTGAAAATTCTTCAGCCATTTCACGAACTGCATTTTCTAATTCAGTTGATGGTTTATTTTTGTCCTTGCGTTTGACCTGCCGGTCGGAAGTTCCAGGCTGGGTTCCCTTCCACACCAAACTAAGTTTCAATGAATTTTGTGAAGATTTAGCCACAAAAAGTCGAGGCGTCAAAGGCGGTTCTGCAGAGGCCGTAGCGGCCGAGCTAACGACCGACGGTGGGATGGTCATTTGTGTTAGCTCGATAAAGCTTGTTGAAAACAAAAGAAAGAAAATCACACAGACAAGCGAATCTAGAATTGGCACTAGATCAGGCTCTGGAGTATGTCTTCGATGCATATCTTCAAATTGCACAAGAACCTCTTTGTATAAAAATTATCTTTCGCTTTGCTCAATCAATGTAATCAAATTGAAGCCAGTTTTTTTAGCTTGGCCAATGATTTGATCAATTTTTTGTGTACAAAGTGTATGCACAACCATTGCCGTAATACCAATCACAAGACCAGCTGCTGTTGCATTCATGGCTTCTGAAATCCCAAGACCTAATAATTCAGCTTTTTTCGCTGGATCAGATGCAATCGCAGCAAATGTTTTGATCAAACCAGAAATTGTTCCCAGAAGACCTAACAACGTCGCAATACTTGCGATCAAAGATATAATTTGAATATTTTTTTCACAATTTTTCATCAAATCGACAGTGGCTGCACCCAAAGAAGATTTCATCGCCTCGCGACCACTATCCACTGCCAATAGACCTGCCTTGATAACTTCATACTCTGGTACATTTTGACCAGCATTGCAGGCCTGTAGTGCTGCCGTATATTCTTTCTTTAATACAAATTTCGAAACACTTTGTAAGGCTTCGTCACCTGCAGGCTTTAAAACGCCATAAAGGTAATACAGCCTTGTCGCAGACACAATCACAAGAACAAATCCAGTCGATAACAACAGTATTGATGTTGCACCACCATCATGTATAAACTTCTGTAAAAATTCCATCTTTCAAATCCTCCGTTAATTAAAAATAAAATACTGTTCCAAATTCAAGCAAACCAATCACAATCGTTTCTTTTTGGCTGACTCCAGTCAAACTTGTCGAAAACGATTCCAAAACCGATCCCCCAGCCTGCATTCTTAAATTAAAGTAGTCGCTGATAAAAAATGTTTTCCCGAGCATCAATTTTGTTTTGTTTCCAGATTTTGTCTCGTACTTTATTTGACCAAAACCAATATTTAAGAATGTATCACTGCGTACAATTCCGTAGGCCCCCCAGGAATCTTTTCCGTAGATTGGAACCCAATTGATTTCAACACCGTAGGAACTTTTTGCTTTTTCAGAACTAATCGATGGCTGCAAGCCCGTATAAGGATCCGATGTATAGGCTGGCAATTCTTTAACTTTTTTAGAAATATTTCTTTCACTTGTCGAGTACGTCGGAACATAGTTTAAGTAAATTTCCCAATACTCGTTCACTGCATATCCCATATTTAAATTAAGGGCATACATGGTGTAGGGGGCATCAGAAAAATCGAATGATAAATTTGTATGGAAAAGAAAATGCCCTTTTTTGATTTTCGCTTTTCTTTGCACAGCAACGACATTTTCAAAAAGAGAACTGATTTCATCTTGTTGTGTTGGTTCAAGGCTACGATCCAATGCCACAGCCTTCGAATCGTTTGTCGGTGTTTGTGAATGCACCTGTGGCGCAAAAGCAAGCATAAGTAGCACAATGCTGAATCCAAGATGTTTACTCATTTGTGATCTCCAATGACTTAGATGTATTTTCAATCAGAAATTTGATTTTTGTAAGCTCTTTGCCTATGGACTCGATTTACGACCAGCTGTTTGACTAAGGGTCATGGCAAGTAAATTGAAATTAATTGGTGAATAAGAATATCTGCTCTAAAAAAATTTCTTCCGCTGACTTGAAGGAAGAATTTTAAGCATTTCCCTATACTTTGCTACTGTTCTACGGGCGATTTGAACGCCATCCTTCGTCAGTAACTCAGCAATTTTTTGATCCGAAAGTGGGTTTTTAGCACTTTCTTTTGAAACTAAATCTTTAATTTTTAGTTTTACAGATTCGCTGGCTAAGGCATCCCCACCATCACTGGAATTAATTCCAGAATTGAAGAAGTATTTTAATTCATAAATCCCTTGTGGGGTATGAACATACTTAGATGTTGTCACACGACTGACTGTGGATTCATGCATCCCAATATCGTTAGCGATATCACGTAAAACCATGGGTTTTAAGTGACCAGCTCCTTTTTCAAAAAAATCGCGCTGATGTTTAACAATACTTTCAGCCACCTTGTAGATTGTGCGCTGACGTTGGTGAATGGATTTAATCAACCAAACCGCAGATTTCACTTTTTCTTGAATATACTCTTGCTCTTTTTTATTGGTGGACCCACCTTTAAGCATATTTTTATAAAAGTTTGAAATTTTTAGTCTTGGCAATCCGTCTTCATTTAAAGAAACAACATAGTCATCGCCAACTTTATAGACATAAACATCGGGACTCACATAGTGTGTGTCGTTGGTCACATAGGCACGGCCAGGCTTAGGCTCCATGGCGTAAATAATTTTGCAAATCTCTGCAATTTCGCGGATGTCTTTATTCAAAGCCTTGGCAATGGCTTCAAAGTTTTTCTTTTCTAAATCTTTAATATGATGAGTGATCAAATGCACAAGATCCTGGGTATCTTCTTCAAGATGTTTCGCTTGAACTAACAAGCACTCTTTCAAATCCCTGGCGCCAACACCGGGGGGATCAAATTCATGGATCAAACTTAAAACATCTTCAAGGTCTTGCAATGGTATTTTTTCTTCATCAGAAATTTGCTGAAATGGCGTTTTAATATATCCATCATCGTCAATATAACCAATCAACACATCGGCAATGCGCTCTTCCTCTTCATTAAAACCATGCATTTTCACTTGCCAATACAAATAGTCATGCAAAGTCTGACTGGTCGTAATGACATTTTCATAATTCATGATCTCTTCGCTACCAGCCATGCCAGAGCTCGGAGGTTTTTGATTGCTTTCAAGATAACTTTCCCATTCGAACTCATCTTGTTTTTGGGGGTCTTGGGATGATTGATCCAGGGATTCAGCCTCATTGCCAACTTCGGCAGAAGCTTCTTTGGTTCGCAGCAAATCTTCTTCTTTTAAATCATTGGCTTCTTCGAGGATTGGATTTTCTTCAAGCTCGGCGTGAACGGCAGATTCAAGCTCCATACGAGACATCTGTAGCAACTTGATCGCCTGCTGCAATTGCGGCGTGATCACCAAGTTTTGACTTAAATTCATCGATTGCTTTAAAGCCATCGATTGCACTCCCTACAGTTTAAAGTTTTCACCCAAATAAAATTTTCGTGCCAACTCGGAATTTGTGATCTCGTCCGAGGTCCCACTGACCTGAATTCGACCATCCTTCAGTATATAAGCATAATCGCAAATTCCCAAAGTCTCACGCACGTTATGATCTGTGATCAATACTCCTATACCTTTGGCCTTAAGCTCGCGAATAATATTTTGAATATCGGCAACAGCAATAGGATCAATCCCGGCGAAGGGCTCGTCTAGGAGTAAAAATTGTGGAGATCCCGCAAGTGCCCTTGCAATTTCAACACGGCGGCGCTCACCGCCAGATAAGGCGTACCCGTGACTGTCGCGAATATGTTGAATTCTAAAATCATTCAATAGCATTTCTAATTTTTCAGCTCGGCGAGTGGAATTGTAACCATGGGCCTCTAAGGCAACGACTAAATTTTCACTGACAGTCATTCGGCGAAAGACACTGGGCTCTTGCGGAAGATAACTAAGCCCGACGCGCGCCCGTTTATACATGGGCTGATCTGTAATATTCTGCTGATCTAAGGTAATTGTACCGCCGTCAGGATTCACTAAGCCAACGACCATATAAAATGAAGTCGTTTTACCAGCCCCGTTGGGACCCAATAATCCAACGACTTGGCCCGATTGAATTTGAAAAGAAACATCGTCAACGACTTTTCTTTTTTTAAAACTTTTGGAAATATTTTGAATCTGTAAAAGATTCATTTTTGATTCTCCATTCGAGCACGCACGTTTAAAACTTTAACCTTTTGACCGCCATCCAAAAAAAGAATCTCTTGCCCTTGCAATTCATCCTCTTTTTGTCGCACAAAAGGATTTCCCGTAAACCGATAAATATTTTTAACAAGATCAATTTCAAGATTTTCGCTATTCGCCTTCTTGTCTTGATCTGTCACCTCTACATTATGACGAACTTGAATAGAGTTCAAGAATTGCGTCTTCGGATTATATAAAAAAGAGGCTTCGTCGCCCCGGATCGTCATATTGCCATAGTTCATTTTTACTTGGCCTTTAAATTGGGCTTCTTTACCTCGACCGCTGAACTCTGCCGACTGACTATCGACTACTAAAACTTGGCTCTCTGATATTCTTTTGGTTGCATGGATCTTTTCAGAAATTTGCATATGACTTTGATCAATCGAAGCAGACATACCTACCCCGGTCAGTACAAAGCCGGCCTCTTGACCCTGCTTTTCTGAAGGCCCCTTCATTTTCACTTCGCTTGGTGATGTGATCAAACGACTTTTTGATTTGTACTCTACACTTTCAGTTTCGAATCGATAGCCATTGGCAGATTCAGTGATCACATGCCCCTGAATAGTCATATCCCGACTTTTACCGTCGATAACACCAGTGTCCCCGATAACGACAAACTCAATTTTGTCTTTATTATAGTATTGAACTTTGACTTTTTTTAAACTCCAAGAGCCAGCCCCTTCTCGCCCTTCGGCCTCGACCGCGAAAAGCTCCCAATCGGCTGCGCCGTTTTGAGTTTCAATCAAATGAATGCCCTCGGCCCTTTGCTGACCTTCGGCGCGGGGGACTTTATTTTTTTTAGACTTAGATTTGGATTTCGATACTTTTACTTCTTTGGTGTTTTCAATTTGCTGTGGAAATAAAACAAGAATTTCTACGAATAAGGCACTTAATAAAACAACGAAGGCCCAATTCTTCCAGTTTTTCATCGCAAACCAACTTCAATTGAATTACTCAGTTTTAACAGTAGGCTCTTTTGTCACAGCAAAATTAATTTCGCCACCACCAGCTTCAGAAACTGTGTACATGATTTTTTTAACGGTTAAGATATCAATATTTTTATCTGCTTGAATTGTAATTTTACGCCAAGCATTTGGATCTTCTTGCTTCACCTGATTTTGGAAATTTGGATCCACAACATTTTTAAGTTGTCCTTGGGTTTTAGCATCAAATTCTGCCTTTGACTTTTGCAGACCCACTTTAAGTTGTTCGTAAAGATTTTGAATCAACCAATCTTGTTGTTTGACCACATCTTCAAAGGTGGCCACAGGCGTTTCATCCAATAAAATTTCTTTGCTTGAAACAGTCACAACAAAGGCAGGCTCGAGCTCTTTAATTGTTTGCGCCTTTGGCAATACCACTTCTTTCGGAGTATAAACGATGAAATTTTTCACATCATAGTTTTGCAATAAAAAAATCGCCAAAACGGTGAACATATCCACCATTGCCGTCAGCGACAAGATCGCGACAACATCACGTTTGCCTTTGCGACGTTTCAAAATATTGTGATAACGATGTCTTTCACCAGGTCTAAAAATGGCCATTAGTTGGGCCCTCCAGTGGCAACTGAAATACTCGAAAATCCAGAAATCAAAATTTTATCCATCGTTTTAATCAAATACTCATAAGCTAATGTATCTGTCACACTGACAACGGCATCAACCTTATCAGGATAAATTTGCTTCACCCTTTGAAGTTGGGCTAACAAACCTGCCTCGTCATACTGATCTTGAATTTTTGGCAATGAAATTTGTTGTACTCCAACTGTTAAAATATAACCGGACTCTTTGACGTCGACTTTCAAAACCACATCCGCATGGGGAGGAGGAGTCGGAGGCGGCTGATCATCTAATTTTTTTGCATACAAAGAACTTCCGATTTGGATCATTGAAACCTGGGTCCAAACAGCAGTGATCAGTAGAAATGTAATCAACACGCTCATCAAATCGATGAACGGAACAAGGTTAAGTTCTACACTGACGCGACGACCGCCTGAGCCACCAGATTCAATTTGAGCCATTTTATTCTCTCACTTTATCTCTGTTAGAAACGACAAGATTCAACAAAGTCATGCTTGTCTCAACAATTTCATTTTCTTTTTTCTGAATAATGAATTGATACGCACCGTAGGCCACGATCGCCATGATCGCTACCAAAAGACCGAAGGCTGTACAATTCAAGGCATGGGAAATACCTTTTGAAAGCTCAACAGCTTTTGTCGCATTATCGGCATTGGCCACTGCGCGGAATGAACTGATCATACCGATGATAGTTCCAAGGAGTCCCG
>DGYJ01000123.1:27234-46349 GCA_002396665.1 Bdellovibrionaceae bacterium UBA5009 | reverse complement strand
AAAGGAGTCCCGCTAACACCGCCACGTTACCAAAGACAGCAAGAAACGAAGTCCCGCCTTCGATTTTTGGCATTTCACGCAAAACTGCAGCATCCATCGCCACTTGAATTTCTTCGTCGGGGCGTTTGTTCATGGCTTGAATTAGGCCAGCCTTCACAGTGTTTGTCAGCGGAGATGGGCGGCCATCGCAATATGAAATTGCTCCGCGCAAATCACCAGAAACAACCATTCTGTAGACTTGATCTGTGAACTCTTTTTTATCAACTGAAATTTCTTTCAATTTGATAAATCTTTCGATGATCAAGAAAACTGTCATCACACCAAATGCTGCGATGATGATCATCACGGGTCCGCCTTCATGGAAGGCTCTTAAAAAGAAATTTGTATTTTCAACTGTATCCACTGGGTTCACGATCTCCTCCTTAAAAAATTATTGTGCTGGTCTAAATACGAAAGGATACGACACTTCTGCCGTTAGACCTTCCGGTGGGTCTGGAAACTGAATTGACGCCAATCTTTCGGCAACACAGTTTTCAACAACCCGGTTGTTTAACGTTGATTCCTTAACTCTTACATTTTTAGCAACTCCACCTGCGACGATGTCCCAAGTCAGTACGATTTTACCGTCGAAGGATCTTTGACCACCGCGATCAAGCTTGCTCAACTCTTGCACGTAGCATCCGCGGATCAAATTAATATTGTGCTTGATTCGTCGACGAACAGCTTCTTTATCAATTGTTCCAACAAAACTTTCTTCCGCACCACCAGCTTCGATGGCCACAGATGTTTTATCACCAAAACCTTCTGTGCTTCCGTAGGCACTCATTCCACTGGATCTTCCTTTTGTGCCAATGCCAGCGATCCCTTGGGTTGCAGTTCCTTTTCCGCCAGCGCCAGAATCTTTAAATTTTGATCCCAGGTCATCACCTTCGCGGTTTTCAGCAAAACCAGAACTTCCAGAAGCTTTTTCTGCTTGGCCAAGAATTCCACCAGCGCCTTGATAAGCTTGATCTAATTTATTACGAATTCCACCGCCACCAAAAGCACCAAACAAACCAATTTTTGAAACGTCTTTGTTTGCACTTTGGGCATTGGCCCCGGCGTTTTGTCCCAACTTCACAGCGCCGCCCTGCTTGGTGGATGTGAATTTCTTAGGACGATTTTGTGAATTTGGAATTGGCGCCACTTCGTTTGCACGCTGGGCTTGTGCCGCTTGCTGTGCTTTTTGTTGATTTGTCGGCGCACCTTTCACCTGCTGCTCACGCTTCTGATCCGAAACCTTCGCTTTTTCTGGCTGCTTCGGAGGAGGTGGCTTCACTTCAGGTGGCGGAACTGGAGGAACTTTTGGTGGCGGAGGAGTTTTCACCACAGGCTCTGGCGGTTTATTAAAAATAACCTGGGCCACGCGAGTAATGTCTTCTTCTTTTTTCTGATCTTCTTGTGGACTAACTGCGGCGATGTAAAATGCCAACACGGCAGACACAATCAGTGAAAGCACCACTCCGGCAAGCTCTGTTCCTGTTAAAAACATTGGCGCCAATGGAACAGATGGAGTTTGCGGCACAAATCTGAAGTACAGATTTAATTGTCCACCCGGAAGCGTTGTGTGCAAAACTTCATTCTGATCCAAGCGCAATTGATGTCCTTGGGCAGACTTCGTAGCTTTGCCAGAATTCAACATGGCAGCAAGATCTTGTCCACCTTGGGCCGTGACAAGATCAGCATTCATCTCTGGGTGCAAATTGATTTTTACTGTCGAACCAATTTCAATCAATGGCCAGCCTTGTGGCAACTTCGCCCCATGAAATTGCAACTGTTCGTTCGCCGTTGATCCAACACGAACGACAGATTTATTTTTAAAGTGATAAGTTGTTAAAACTCTTTCTTTCCAAGCGACGATCAGTTCTACGACTGGCCCCTTCGTTGGCTTTAGAACTGTCCCAAGATCTTTAATATCACTGGGCGGAGCAAAAGAAACTTTTTTACGTTTCTTGGTTTTAGATTCATAACGAATCACTGGTCGCAATTCTGGTTTTACCACAGAAGCTTTTACTTCTTGTGCTGGCGAAGGCACTGGCTTTGATGACTTCACTGCAGTCGATGCAGGCGCCGCGGCAGGAGCAGGTTTTTGTGTCGCCACTGGCGCAGCAACAACGGGCTCTGCCACTTTATGGGAATCAATCAGCTGTGTCTTATCCGGATCAAATGTTGACGAAGAGCTTGTCGAATGACTTGTGGCTGGAGATGAGGTCACAGCCCCTGTTTTTGGTTTTAGAATTCCAACAAAAAAATTAATTTTAAATGGTCCAATAATAATTTCATCACCAGAATTCAACTGCTCGTCTAGAACTGGTTGACCATTTTTGTAGGTTCCAGTTTTAGAACCAAGGTCACTGATAAAGTATCCACCTTCACGAAGTTCGATCAAACAGTGAATCGGCGATACGGCCTCATCTGAAAGATCTAACTGAACGTCAGACTCGTGACCAATGACAATTTGATCAAGATCAAATTGTCTGACTTCTTTAAGTTGATTGCTTTTGTATACTCGTAATATGACTGGCGTCTTCAATTCACACCCCGAACTCGCTGTAAATCCTCAGTTGTTTTTCTCATTTCGGGCAAAAAGTTTTCTCGCAGTTTAATTAATTTTTTATAGTTAAAATTCTTTTTTTGGAACAAATAAAAAAGTTCTGGCTTTTGAGTTGTTCCTTCTACTAGTTCATCTTCAAAATTCAAAGTTGCTTTTCTGTCTTTAACTTTAACCAAATTTGCCGGCGCAGTTTCAGCTAAAGCTGCACCGCTGAAAAGACAAAAAACTAAAATCATTGCTGATTTCAGACTTTGACCAATTAAAAAGTTAATGAGAACTTTCATTCTTTCCACTCTTTTCTATTTTAAACCCGCTTTTGCCTTATTTTCCAAAGCAATTATTCGATTTCTAGAATCACCTGGCCCACCAAAAAGTTTTAGCTTTTGTATTATTTCTAGACCTTCGTTGTACTTTTTCATGTCGTCGATCAATAAAATCGCGAAATTGAATAAAGCCTCACGATGTGAAGGCTGTTTTTTAATAATTTCACGATAAATCTCTTCCGCTTTTTCGTATTGTTTTTCTGCGGCCAAGGCGACGGCATAATTATTCATAATTTTAATTTCACGAAAACCCTGGCGGTAGGCGATCTCTAGAGTCACATTGGCCTTTGAATAATTTTTTTCTTGCACATAAACAGAACCTAAATTAGCTGCCGCCACTGTGTCTTCACCATTCAGTTGCAAGGCCTTTTTGAAATTTTGGGCCGCTTCGCGCTTTTCCCCTTGGGCCAAAAGAACAACACCCAAATTAGAGTAAAGTGCACTTGTATTTTGATTCACAGTTAATGCTTTTTTCAAAATGGATTCAGAAAGTGAGTAGCGACCTTTACGGTAATAGGCCATGGCGATGGAATTCAATGCCTTAAGATCCTGGGGCTGCCCCATTAACACCTGCGAAGACGAACGAATGATTTGATCATCATTTTGCGACTGAATGGCCTCGTCCAAAGCTGATGCTTTTTCTTCTTTAGTCTTTGCCTTGGTGTCTGACTTTTTAGATGTCACCAATGATTTTTTTGCAGGTTTTTCACTTGACCCAGCATCCGGTGACACATCCTCGGCAGCATAGGATTTCATTGGGACATCTTGGTTCGAATCCGCTTTTTCGCTGGAACTTGAACAACCCACTACAAAATGTATCATCGACACCGCAAAGATAAGGCTAGCTAATTTGTTTTTCATATTACAACCCAATCCAGTTCACGTAACGAGTATCAAAAACGGCTTCGCCTTGGTTGTAGTACAGCAAGGCATCTGCTTTGTTCATGACATCGTACGAATTTTTATAGGCCTGATTAAAGACATCAAGCTCCCTTGATCTATCAACCGCCAATTTGAAGCTTTCTTTGGCTTTCATATTGAAGGGCTCGGCCACTTTAGCAATCCCAGCTTTGTACTGCTTTTCTTCCTCGGCATTTAAACCCTTTGGCAATGGAGCAGACAAAATAGCCTGGGACATATGGGCATTGGCTTCGCCAATCAAATTCAATGAGGCCACAATTTCTTCTGCACTATCCACCTTGATCACATCGCCAAGCTCTTTCGTTAAAGCATTCAGCAATTCAAGCTTTTGATTCACAGCTTTTTTCTGTTTTTGGGGATCATGGGGAATTGAAACAGCACGGAACTGCTGAAAAGTTTCCTGGGCTTTTTCAAATTTTAACTGCGCAGCTTCTTTTGCACCCACTCCAGATTGTTTGGCAGAAAGTCTTCTTTGAACAGCCACGGTTTTTTCTTTCCACTTCGTAGCCTCTTCGCCACGATGCAACTGGCTCAATTGATAATGGGCCGCAATCACATTCTGAGCATTGGATGGGTTTGATTCGATGTACTCTTGGTAGCGATTCATAGCATAGGTTCTTTGGTTTGACTTACGATGCATTTCTGCAAGCGAGAACAAAACTTCGACTTTCTCTTGATAGCGCTTTGATTTTTGCAAAAATTCTTCGTAAAGTTTAATGGCTTCGCGGTTTTTACCAAGGGCCTCGTACATCACGGCCGCATTATATATAAAATTGGCCGCCAAAGGGTCCTGGGGAGCTTCTTCTGCAGCTTCCATAAATAACTTCGCGGACTCATCATACAAAATGGCGTCTTGATAAATTTTTGCCAGCAGACGCTTCGTTTTTTGTTTCAATGGTGTTGCCGCGGCATCCTTTGAAGCCAGAACGTTTTGATAGCTTTTCACTGCTTTTTCGTTCAAACCAGCGCGTTCAAAGTTCACGCCCGCATTAAACCAAGCCGTCACTGCTAAATTTGATTTCGCATTTTGATTGGCAAAGTTTTCAAATTGGAATGCGCTTTCGGCGAATTTCTTATCACCCTCTAAATCTTGAGCCTTTTTAAAGTTTGCTTTTTCTAAGACGCCGCGAATTTCTTCACCGGCTTTACTGCCCGCAAAGGACGAGTCCGCCAAAAGCTCTTTGCCTGTCTTTTCAAGACCGATGTAGTCTTTTTTCAAATTGTAAATATCTAAAATCAAATTGGCAGAATATTCCGAGTATTTTGTTTTTGGATATTTTTGCACAACTTCTTTAAAAATTTTATTGGCTTGGTCAAACTGATTGTGTTGGTAATAAATTCTTCCCATGCGGAAACGAATTTCTGGCGCTTTTTCAGAATTTGGAAATTTCTCGATATACCACTGGGCAGCTGTGATGAAACGCTCTGCCTTTGGATCTAAAGAAATGGGCTCTGTCGACTGACCCACACGCTTTTGAAGTTCTTTGTCAGATGGTACACTTTTTTCTACAGCCAATAATAAATTCTGTGCTGACTTGTCGGCAAACTTACTTTGTGGGGCATTGTCCACAACCCATTTGTATTGGACACCAGCTTCGTCATACTGACCCATATCATAAAGCAATTCCCCATGGTAGAAATGCATATCTGGAATAAGTGGCGATGTTGGAAACTCTTGCAGATACAATTTATATCCATCATTGGCCATCAACTGTGAATTCTTAGTTCGCGAGTTCTGGGCTGTCTGATGTTGCTGCAAAATCCAGTTTCGTAAAGTTTGTTCACGTAATTTGTAAGAATTTGACAATAACTCTTGGTTCCCTTGATTAGCTCCGTACCAAGTGCTTGCGGCACCGTAATCCTTAATCCACCGATACAATTCTTCTTTAAATGTATTCGAGTTCTTAGCGTAAAAGAAAGATTGAACAATTTGATACTGATACTCGAAGGCCTTTGGACTTTGTGGATCACGATCAATGAGCATTTTGAACAGATCCTGGGATGCGTCCTTGTTGCCTTTATCCATTGAATAATAAGCCAACTTCTCGACCTGAACCCATTCGTCTTTTCCAAGCAAATTCCTGAAATACTCTGGGGCTTTTCGAGGATCACCTGCAGCTGCATAAAAGACCACAACATCTCTTTGTGCTTCGTTTTCAAGTTTTGTTTTATTCACAGTTCTGCGGGATTCGCCAGACTCTGCGCCTTCACGACCGGATTTAATAATATATTCAATGTATTTCAAGGCCTCTTGGTAGCGACCAATTCGGTACAAGCACCAGGCGCCCTTATAGGCAGCAAAAAAGTGAAGTGGGTGGCGCTTGTCTTTAATCAACCCAGAATACTCTGAATAGGCTTTCGACCATTTGTCATTTTCAAAATAATATTCACCCAATGCAAATTGCGATTCGCCGACAAATTGACTGCGTGGATAGGAGGCCTTTAGCCGTTCATAGAAATCTGCACCCTTTTTTGAATCACCCAATTCGAAATAATTGTATCCCAAAAAGTAAAGGGCCTGGGCCATTTTTGGATCACGTGGGAAATCACGCTGAAACCACTCATAAAGCTGAACGGCTTTTTTGTTATAGGCCTTTGAAGCTGTGGAATTCAAAGTTGGCTTTTGCTTTGTTTTACCCTGATTGAAGGCCAATAATTTTTTGTCGAACTCATCCTGTTCGCGGCTATCAATAAGCACAGCCTTTTCAACATAAAGCTCGGCCAATCTCAACCAAAGCTCACCACGTGTTGAACTGTCTTTGAATTTTTTGGTCAACTTATAGAGCTCATCAATTTGACGATCAAGAATTTTTTCGTAGGCTGCCATATCCCCTTGGGCCGAACTGGATTCTAAGATTTCCGAAGAGCGTGGGGGCTTAACATCTTCAAGATTATGATTTTCTAACTTTTGAAATTGCAAACGACTTTCGGGTAAAGAGGTGAATGCCTTTTTCGACTGCAAACCACCACCACGATCTTGTTTGTTCACTTGTGAAAGCAATTCACCCACAGTCTTTTTAGGACCCGTTGATTTTGTTGCTGCCGCCTTCTTTTTCGCAAAAGCCAAATCAGAGGCTGCAAATAAACTGGCAACAAAGACTAAACTCATAATAACCCAGGGATAATTTTTTTTATTCTGCTGATGACCCAAGATGAACTCCCTTAACTTGTTAAACTATTCGCAACTTTGCTTACCCAGATAATGATAATTTCCGATTTCATCCAACCAGTACTCGCCTTGGAATGGATAGTACTCGTATCCGTTTTGAATATAGAAATCGCGATCAATTTCTTCATCCACCGTGGCCAATGTTTTACCAGCCATTTTTTTACGCAAAGACTCTTTTTGACCATTGATCATTTCATATCGAATCAAGGAGGCCTGTTCGTAAAGATCTTTAAGTTCTAATTGCATATTTTGCAAATGAGCTCTGACCATATCGCCAATCGCTAATTTTGTATTTTTAAGTCGAGTATTGATGACCTTCACGCCATAGAGCCCAAAATTTGAACTTCTTAAGTTTGGACTTTCTTCGATTTTTTGCTTTTCTTCATTTAAGCGACGAATATATGACAAGGACCTTCTGACGTTTCCTTCATCTGAGATTGATTTTAGAACCATATACGGCAAACGTGTGCTGACCTTCAAATCATCACTTTTCTTCATCTGTGATGCTTTTTCGACCTCATTGTATAAACTCATCGAATCGCCATTATTATTTAATGTGGATGTGATTCGTGCACGAACTGGATTATAAGTTTTTTCAAACAAACTCAGAACTTTTTCCATCTCGTCATATTTACAAATATACAAGTAAACAATGGCTCTTAGCAAAAGGGACTCAGGGATATAAAAGTCTTCATAGTATGACGAATGAAGTGACTGAAAGTTACTTAAGACAGAACGAAATCTTGCTGCTCGAAGCAAGGCCCAGGACTGTTCAAAAAGTGCATCATGCCACAAAAAGTGATCCCGAGGAACTTGTGAGTAGGCTTGAACAGAGGCTTCCCAATCCTGCATCTGATACAATGTTCTTGCAATGGCCAACTGTGCCGCCACTTTATTTGTATCAGTGACACCTGCCTTAGCGCGCAAGTTCAGCAAATTTTGAAATGTTTGCAGCGCCTGATTGGCCTGACCCATTTCAAGTTGGGCTAAACCTTTGTTAAAGACAGACTGGTTGTAGTTACTGCTACCGTATTGAACTTTAGAAAAATTTGTAATGGCATCTGAATAATTTTTATTTTTAAGTTTAATCTCGCCGATCCGGAAAAAGATCATATCCTTACTGCTCGCTGGGACATCATTCAAATCAATCTTTGAAATCGCATAGTTCAACAATGTATCATCACCCAAATTGTCAGCCACCAATGAAAGCTTTTCAATGGCTTGGCGAGTATATCTTGTGTTGCCGGTACGAATGACATCTACAAATTGAAATGCGGCGACTTGATTCATTTTCATTTCCATCAACATCAAACCAAGAATGTATTTAATTTGCGCACGATCATCTGCTAGCTCTGGGCGACGAGCTAAATTGAACAGCGCAGTAGCTGCAGCTTGATACTGACCTGACTTTGCCAAATTCAAAGCATTTGAAAGTTGCTGACTTGAATTTGCAGAAACATTTCTTGGAACTGAAATTGTTTTCGAGGGCGATTTTGCTACCGAAGCCCCTGATGAGGCCTTCGACAATGACTTTTTCTTCTGCGCTGCAAAGCCTTCACTTCCTGCAAAAGCAAGAGTCAAAGACAATCCATAAATTGTTACTTTTTTAAGTTGGAATAAATTCATCATCTGTACTTAGCCTCCGGAAAGAAGAAACTGGCACCCAAACTAAAAATCAGATTGTTAATGTTTCCATCTTCATTGATCGCTTTGGCACTAAAGAAATTCCAAGTAAAATCCCAGCGCACAGCCCAGGCTTTTGACACCGCAAAAATTTGCCCCGTCGAAAAGTGCAAAGTGCTAATATTGTCTTTCGACTGAGTTTTCGTGCTTCCAGTTCCAATCGCAAAGTAGTGGTCGAAGGGAACAATTTTATTATTGTATAAAGCGAATTTTCCGTAAATTGGAGCCCATTGAATCGCAGCGCCTAGATATTGCTTAGTATAAGCCAAACTGTCCGTGCTGATATTTTGCACTTCAAGCAATTCTTTTGTTGATTTGCTTTCGCCCGAACCCAATGTCATATAGTTGAGCTCGATCCCCCAGGTTTCAGTCAGATGATAGGCGGCCCGTAAAGTAATCCCCGTGGTATTGTAAAATGGGTCATTCGTTGTTAACGATGCACCACCAAAAAACTGAAAGCGACCCGTTTTTGGTAAATATTTTTTCTGAATCACTGAAACTTCACTGAACGGAGCCAGATGTCCCAATTCAGAAAAATCTGAATTTTTATTCTCTTGTGTCGAAGTATTAACAGCTGGGGCATTCTGTTTTTTCGGAACAGATTTTTCAAGCTCAAGCTCGATGACATTCAATTCTTCATTGTCAGCATCATCTGCCGCAAAGACTTTGGGACTGAACACAAAGGTCAGAACCAAGAGCATCATCATCAAATCATTTTTTAGTCTCATGGTTCCTCCGTTAAAAAAGATAACTAATTCCCAAATCCAAAACTGAAGTCGTTGTTAATCGCTCGCTGAAATCATCATAGCTTGGTGGATACCCGCTTGATGAAGATTTCAATTTGTCTTTTAGAAATGGAATCGGTGCTTGGTGCATAAAAACTCTGAAATCAAATCTGAACGCCCAATTTCTAGAAAAATAAAATTTTTCCCCAACACCCAATGCTATAGCTGGATAGCTTTTGTGCACGTACTTCACAATACCCCCAGCCAATGAGCCAAACAGATGTAAATTCAAAACAGTCTTTTTGGTGATACTCATTTTTCCGTAAAAGGCCATGTGATTGTAATCTAGCATCGCCGTCATGTCAGGCGCCGGCGCTTTTGTGAAATCAAGATTGTAAGTCTCTTTGAGCTGGGCCGCATAGGTCGACAAACCTGAAGAATTTTTGTTTAACATCAAACCCCAAGCTGCATTTTCAGAAGTGTGATAATAGCCTGACAGTCCAAATTTGCTGACATTGGCAATGGGTTCCGTCAAAGCCGTTCCATAGAACAAGTTCATATCCACTTTGCCTTCAGTAACAATACTACGGTTTTTTGTGGAAGGATTTTTATCAAACACCGGTGTCACAGACTCGCGGGCCAGTTCTTCTTCAGGCAAATCAATCATGTTCGAAGCAAAGCTTGATGTGCAAATTGATAAACTTCCAAGAATCAGAAGAGTCCTAAGTCCCATATTTGAAATTCCCATCATGCAGGCCTTCCTGTTGAATAAGCTCCATACTGAAATAAATAATCACAAATTTCGCGAACAGCACCGAATCCACCAGATTTTTGAGTAATATAGTGAACATGTCCTTTGACCTCTTCTATGGCCTCGGGAACAGTGGCTGCAAATCCCACTTGCTGAAGCAAGGGAATATCAAAAATATCATCACCGACATAGGCCATCTCTGTGGGGTCAATACCAGTGCTTTTTTTCAAATCTTCAAAGGCTGGTTTTTTATCCAAAGCCCCTTCATACAAAAAAGGAATTCCTAGATTTTTCACTCGGGCTCGAATGTCTTCGGATTGACTGCCCGTGATCACTGCCAACTTATAGCCATTGTCGATCAAGCGACGAATGCCAACACCATCGTGAATGCAAAACATTCGCTTCCATTGCCCGTTGGAATCCATCCACAAACGGCAGTCCGTCAGGACACCGTCCACATCAAGAACAAGCATCTTAATATTTTTAAGTCTTGAAACTTCTAATCCCACAGAATGATTGTGAAAAATAAAAAGTGACCCGGCAAGCAAGGACTCGACGAAGGCCCAAGTGAAATGACTGATTCACAAATGATCTAGACTAAAGTCTTCACTATCGGATTTTGGCTTTGATCAGATCTTGGAAAATCAAGATCCCAATGGGCTTTTTTGGCGTTGGCGAACTTTGGTCTAAAACAAAAAGCATCTGGATGCGAAATTGCTCCATCATAAACAAAGCCTTTTCAGCCAGTTCTGATCCATCGATGGTTCGCGGATGGTTGTTCATAATGTCTTTAGCAGTTCCGTCCAAGGGATTTAGATTTTTTTCAAGACGGCGACGAATGTCTCCGTCTGTAATCACACCAACCAGCTCACCATTTTCGTTCACGACTCCTGCAGATCCACGCACATCTTTGTGGGTCATGATCGATAAAACTTCTTTGACCGGAGTTCCCAGCTGAACCACCGGAAGCGCATCACCTGAATGCATCAGATCAGTCACTCGCGTGAGCAAACGAAAGCCTAAACTTCCACCGGGATGAAATTCTGCAAAATCCTCTGGCGAAAATCCTTTCACCGTCAGCACAGACATGGCTAAGGCATCACCCATGGCTAAAGAAGCTGTGGTGCTTGCTGTAGGGGCTAAACCCAAGGGACAAGCTTCTTCTGGAACGAAAACATCAATTACGATTTGCGCTGACTTTGCCAACACACTGCTTTTATTTCCCGTCATTCCAATCAAAGGAATATTTTTTCGTGTGGCATACTGAATGATCGGACCCAACTCTGCAGATCCACCATAGGACAAAGCTAAAATCACATCATTTTGCGCGATGACACCTAAATCACCATGGGAACTTTCTGAAGGATGCACATAAACCGCAGGTGTACCCGTGGATGAAAATGTGCTGGCCATTTTACGAGCTATTTGCCCAGATTTACCAATCCCTGTGCAAATCAATTTTCCCTTTGTTGCGGCAATCATTTGCACGGCTTTGACAAAGTTTTCATCCACACGATTTTTTAAAGACAAAATCGACTGGGCTTCGACATCTAAAACTTTTTGAGCCTGATTAACAATTTGAGAACTCATAGACTTCCTTCTTCACAGCCCTTGTCTTTCAAAGGGCATCAACTACAACATCGTCGCGCGACGGGCATCCTTACGAGGTGACATCCCACTTTTTGTTTTTTCTTTCACTTGGCCGACACTTTCAATCAAGGACTTACGATTCAATGAAGCCTTTACAAAATTTGTAAACAACGGATGGGGCACAAGGGGTTTTGATTTAAACTCGGGATGAAATTGCACGCCAACAAACCAAGGATGATCAGGCAACTCTAAAATTTCAACAAGGTTGCGCTCTTTACAAAGTCCCATGGCCTTCATGCCTTTTTTATCAAACAAATCTTTGTATTTATTATTGAATTCATAGCGATGACGATGGCGTTCAAAAATATTATTTTGTTTGTAGGCCAAATGAGCTTTTGAATGCGGGGTCAATTCGCAGGCAAAAGATCCCAAACGCATTGTGCCGCCTTTGTTCGTGATCGCACGCTGTTCAAGCATGGAATCGATCACAAAATTGCCGCGTAATTTTTCACCCACGAATTCACGTGAAGTCGCATCTTTAATTCCGCAAACATGACGAGCAAATTCAATGGCCGCTAGCTGCATTCCCAAGCAAATTCCGAAATAGGGAATCTGTTTTTCACGGGCAAATTTAATCGCAGAAATTTTACCATCCACTCCGCGAGTTCCAAATCCACCAGGAACTAAAATTCCATGCACAGAATTTAAGGCCTGGGCGACATTTTTATCACTTAATTTTTCTGAGTCCACATAGACTACTTCCACTTGGCAATCATTGGCTAAGCCTCCGTGAATGATGGCCTCATGCAAAGATTTGTAGGACTCTTTTAAGTCCACATACTTTCCAACTACCCCAATGCGAACTGTGCGCTCTGGATTTTTAATTGTCTTCACTGTTTTTTGCCATCCCTTCAGGTCGGGATCGCGGGCATCTAAATGTAGTTTTTCAACAATCAATTCATCCAAATGTTCTTTATGTAAAGCCAAAGGCACTTCGTAGATTGTCGAAGAATCCTGGGCAGCAATCACATGCTCTGCCTTCACTGAACAAAACAATGCGATTTTCTTTTTTAAATTGTCATCGATATGCTTTTCACTTCGGCAAATCAAAAAATCAGGCTGAAGACCAATCATGCGAAGCTCTTTCACCGAGTGCTGAGTTGGTTTGCTTTTCAGCTCGCCAGCAGCTGCGATGTAGGGAACATAGGTCACATGAACATAGGCAGTATTTTCATCGCCGACGTCAGACTTCATTTGTCGGATGGCTTCTAAAAATGGCTGACCTTCAATATCCCCGACCGTTCCACCAATTTCAACGATGGTGACTTCAGAACCTTGGGCCGCTTCAAAAATGCGGGCCTTAATTTCATCAGTGATATGGGGAATCACTTGCACAGTTCCACCCAAATAATCACCGCGCCGTTCACGGCCAATGACCATGTCATAAATTTGCCCCGTCGAAACACTATTGGATCTTGTCATCACAGAAGATGTGAATCTTTCGTAGTGACCCAAATCTAAATCGGTCTCTGCACCATCTTCAGTCACATAAACTTCGCCGTGTTGAAAGGGCGACATCGTGCCTGGATCGACATTTAAATAGGGGTCAAATTTCATGATGGTGACTTTGATTCCGCGGGCTTCAAGCAAAGCCCCAAGGCTAGCCGCTGCCAATCCCTTACCGATGGACGAAACCACTCCGCCTGTCACAAAAATAAATTTTTGTTTCATGGGTTCTTTGACAGATTTTCGTGTTGAAATTTTTTTATTTTTCAAATGATCATCCTTTTCGTTGGGCTAAAATCTGTTCGACTTTTTTTAAGTCCTCAGGAGTATCCACTCCGATGGCTGCTTCCTTAACAATTCCCACCTTGATCTTGGCTCCAAGATCGAGCGCACGAAGTTGCTCTAAGGACTCTCCTTTTTCTATCAAAGCCATGGGCGCCTCACAAAATCTTTTCAAAAAATCTTTGGTGTAGGCATAGAGTCCCAAATGTCGATAGGCTGGCATCCCCAACTCTTTTGCGCCATGTCGCGAAAGGGGGATCGGAAAACGACTAAAATAAATAGCCTCTTGGTTTCTGTTCATAAGCACTTTAACTAGGTTTGGAGAGTTATAATCATCTTCATTGCGAAAAGGATGGGCTAAAGTCGCCATATCAGGCCACTGGGACTTGTTGGAATTTGCATAAAAACCAAGCAAAGTGTCGATCGAAGAGCCCTCAATCAAAGGCTCATCCCCTTGGATATTCACAACCACATCAAAATCCATTTTCAAAGTTGCGGCATAAACTCTATCAGTTCCCGAGGCCAGCTCGGAATCAGTCATAACGGCCTGACATCCGATGGCTTCACAGGCCCTTGCAATATCGGCACTGTCAGTGGCGACAATCACATCGTTTAATTTTTGGCACTGCCTCGCCCCTTCAATCACCCATTGAATCATTGGTCGACCTTGAATTAAGGCCAGTGGTTTTTTAGGAAATCGTGTCGAGCCCAAACGTGCCGGAATAACTCCGATGATTTTCATAGACAAAAACCTTCCAATTATTTTTTTCTCTCGATCCAATTTTTATAAATAAATTCATCCATTTCAAGCAATCCCGTTTTATTCAAAGCAGAACAAAGCCACAAATCACTAAGCCCAGATTCCTTTGAAAGGATTTTTTTACGCTGAAGCTGCTCTGATTTTGAAAGTTTATCTGCCTTTGTAAGAACCACTGTCATAGGCCTTCCAATGGAATCACAAAAATCTCTTAGTAATTCTTCTTCATCGTCCCAATCCCTGCGGGCATCCATGACTAAAATAACTCCGCGCAATGTTTCGCGACGACTTAAATAATTTTCCATCAGTCGCTTCCAGTCGCCTTGCTCGTCCTTTGAACGAACCGCAAAACCATAGCCCGGGCTATCAACAAGCATATATTTTTTTTCAACATTAAAAAAATTCAACAACCTGGTTTTACCTGGTGTTTGACTGACATGGGCCACTTTGGAACCCATCCAAGCATTGATCAACGAAGACTTCCCGGCATTACTTCGACCCGTGATGATCACTTCAGGAAGGTCAGCTTCGGGATAATCTTCTGGCTTATAGGCACTTTTAATATAATGAATTGAACGTGGCATGTCCCATCCTACTCTAGAAGAATAATATTCTCAATTCTTAGAACAGGGTCTTCGAAAACTAATTCGGCCAGACAAGGTCGGTTTTATTCTATTTGAGGCCATTTCAACCGCGCTCAAGGTTTGCAGAAGTGCAGATTCAAGAAATAAAGCCAATAACAACCCATTTTTTTGTCTGGAGGAAAATATGTATCTTGTTTCTGAAACAACCAACGAAACCATCGAACTCAGCCCCTATTTTACCATTGGCTCCGGAGCCGACACCCAGCTTCAGCTTTTAGACCCTTCCATTTGCTCTCGCCATGCCCGAATCGAAAAAAAAGAAGACCAATTTTATATCCGCGATCTTCGTAGCATTGATGGGGTCTATGTGAACCATTCTCGAGTCCAAGAGTCAGCGCTACAACACGAAGATATTATTCGCATTGGCTCGCAAGAGTTCCAATTTGTCAAAAAACTAGAACAGCCCTTGGCCTTTCCCCTCGCAAGTAAGAACAAATCCTGGAATGAAAAACTCATGCAGATGACTTCCGTTTCTAAAACTGACTTTCCACTTTTAATTTTGGGCCCATCAGGAACAGGTAAAGATGTTATTGCCAGAGCAGTCCATGCGTCTTCAAAACGCCATCAGGGACCCTATGTGAGCGTCAATTGCAGTGCCTTAACTGAAAGCTTAGTCGAAAGCGAACTCTTTGGACACGTCAAAGGAAGTTTCACCGGGGCAACTAACGATCGTAAAGGGGCCTTTGAATCTGCCCGCGGTGGGACCCTGTTTCTAGACGAAATCGGTGATTTATCCTATGCCCTACAGGCCAAACTTCTGCGCGCCCTTGAAAACAATGAAATACGCCCTGTCGGAAGCGACAAATCTTTAGTTACAGATGTCAGAATCATCGCGGCCACCCACCAAAACTTGGCAGAAAAAATTCGCCAAGGTGAATTCAGGTCAGATCTTTTTTACAGATTGAATGTTACAAATTTAGAAACCCCGGCACTCAAAGACCGCATCGAAGATTTTGAAACTTTACTTTATGATTTTGCCAAAAAATTTCGTGTTCGTTTTTCAATTGAAGCTATTCAATGCTTAAAAAACTACAGTTGGCCAGGACACATTCGTGAGCTTCGCAATATGGTTGCAAGGGCTTCAGCTTTATACGGCAAAAATTCTGTTGAAAAAGAAAATGTTGAAGAGCTTCTCAGTGCCTCGATAAATTTTATGCCTGGCTCTGAAAATAACTTAACGGATCAGCTTTTGAATTTTTCAATTGCAGCACAGCCCACTGAATCTGCTGACGAAATTAAAAAACTTCCTATGATTAAACAGCTTGAACGACAAATTATTATGCAACGTCTGAGTGCTAATTTGGGAAATCAGCGACGAACGGCAATGGATCTGGGGCTTCCTAAAAGCACGTTGCACGATAGAATTAAAACCTACAAAATCGATGCAGAGGCTTTTAAAAAAGCACCAGATTATCACAAAAGTATTATGATTTAGAACTGTTTCAATTCATCGTCGATTGACTGCTATGGTTTCACGATGGCATTTTTAATATAAACTTTTTTGACTTTACCCTTGCTCAAGAAAGTGTTCAGCTCTTTCTTGATTTTTTCATTCAGTTGGACTTTGCCATCGGCAGAGTCCAACTCGTCAAAGGTTTTTTCTTCCATCAGTCTTTGAATCAAATCTAAAACTTCAGGTTCGCGATCTTTAATTTCGATGGTGACATCACTGGATAGCCCTTCAATAAAAAATTCAAAGGCCACCATGGGATTGGGTCCTGATGTTACCGAAGGTTTAATATTCACGACAATTCTTCGAAGGGACATAATATTCTGTTTCACTCGGGCTGAATCATAAAAGGGCTCTAGATTTTCACCCGGAGTGTAGACATAGGTCTTTTCGGCCCACTCGTCTAAGGAGTTCACAAAAAGGTGGGATTTTTCTGGCACAATGCCATGGGTGATCGCGCGGTGAACATAGGCAACAACGAAGAGACAAAGAAAGAAAATTCCCACTGAGGCCAGTTTTTTTGTCAGGCTCCAGTGCTTGAAAACTTTCATGGCCGCTGAAAGCTGGGCCAACGCAGATTTTAATTTTTTCTGAAGAAATTTTAAAAAGTCAGGAAGATGAACTTGAAGAATATCCAAACCGATATTTTTGGCTTTAACAATCAACAAAACGATTTCATTATTGATTCTACGGCGCAACCGCAAGAATCTATTTTTTAATGTTTTAGATTCTTCTTCAGCAAGAATGCCATCTATATCTAGAAGCTCGATATTTCCAGCCGCGGCCTCAGCACTTTGTTTTAAATCCTGAAGTGAGGATACAAATTCAGAATCAGATTCTTTTAAAATACTGTCCAAGTCTTCAAGCGTGAAGGTTCCCTCTTCGTGGGGGGCTTCATCGACTTTGGTCGGTGTCGTCTTGGTGTCGCTCAAAGCTTGCGTCCTTCTGAATCCGTTGATTTAGGTAAAACCTCTGGACTATTGTAAAAAGCAAGCCCCCTAGATCGCAAGAACAATTTCGTTTTTTAAGGACTTAGGACAAAATAAGAGAGAACTTATTTCGAAATTGGGGTTTCTATGAAAATTCTTAAGTCGTTAGGGAATAAACCAAGTCTGTTTTTATTGGCCTTGAGTTTGCCTGTCTTTAGCTTGTCCCTCTTTAGCTGTTCAAGTTTAAAGCGATCCGAAGACAGCGGTTACGGGGAAAATGCTCAAAAAAAAGAAGCCATTCAAAAAATTAACGTTTCTGTTGAGTCATTAGAAAAATCTTTGAAAACTCAAAAAGAAAAAGAACAGTACGCACGCGTCCTACCCTGGCTGAAAGATGATGCCGAAAAAATAGAAATGCTAAGCCTTAAAAATACCCAAGATCGCCAAAAGTGGATCATTGAAAAAAATATTTGGCAAAGGGCCCAATCCCCCAGCGAAGGACAAAAAAAATTAATTCAAAATAATGATATTGGATTAGGTATGCCCATGGATTTTGTCAGACAAGCTTGGGGCGAACCCCAATCTGTTGAAGTCTCTGGCAACCCTGCCCTACGCAATGAGCGCTGGCGCTATGTCAGACAAATTTCAACTTCTGATGGCTTTAAACAAGAGCGCCGCTATGTCTACTTTGAAAACGGCCGCGTCGCTGGCTGGGATACCGAATAAAAGTAGACTTGACTCTGCTTTTATTCGTTGTAAAGTGGACTCATGTCTACTTTACAACGATACCTTGAAGATGCGATTTTATCGGACCTCAAGAAGAAAATGGTCTTCTTGGGCGGTCCTCGCCAGGTCGGAAAAACAACCTTTTCCCAAGGGATCATTCCAAACTACAAAGATCAGAGCACTGCTTATTTAAATTGGGACAATCTTGATGATCGAAAAAAGATGATGTCAGGACATTTGCCATCAACAGACAAGCTGATTGTATTGGATGAAATTCATAAATTCGTCAAATGGCGTGGCCTCGTCAAGGGCCTCTTTGATAAACTCAAAAATACTCATCAGTTCTTAATCACTGGATCTGCACGCTTGGATCACTACCGCAAAGGCGGCGACTCATTGCTTGGGCGCTATCATTATTATCGGATGCATCCTTTTAGCCTACCCGAAGCAAAGCTTATATTTCCAAATGACGCCGAATCCAAGCTGCAAAAAGACCTACTTGAATACGGAGGTTTTCCTGAACCCTTTATCGAAAAAAATGCCATAGCGCTCAAACGATGGCACAGACAGCGGCGGGAACGAATCATCTACTCGGACGTTCGCGACCTTGAGAATATAAAAGAAATTTCCAACATTGAACTTCTTGCAGACTCCCTTGTTGATCGCATAGGTTCGCCATTATCAAGAAAAAATCTAGCCCAAGAATTGGACGTCGACTTCAAATCTGTCGAAAGATGGTTGACCATTTTAGAAAGCGTCTATTACTGCTATCGAATTTCACCCTTTGGTCAGCCCAAAATCAAAGCTGTAAAAAAGGAACAAAAATTGTATTTTTGGGACTGGAGTGAACTTGAACAAACAGGTCCACGATGGGAAAATTTTGTCGCCTCCCACTTGCTTAAATACTGTCATTTTTTAGAAGATACCGAAGGCGATAAAATGGAATTGCGTTTTCTACGCGACACCCTGGGGCGCGAAGTTGATTTTGTGGTTCTGAAAAATAAAAAACCCCTCTTCGCTGTTGAATGCAAATCCGGGGAAAAAAAGATCTCTCCAAACCTGGCGT
>DGYJ01000123.1:12549-27041 GCA_002396665.1 Bdellovibrionaceae bacterium UBA5009 | reverse complement strand
TAAATTCTATCAAGTTCACTCTGGAAAAAGCTCGTACAATGTATCCGACAAAATTAAAATTCTTCCCTTTAGTGAATTTTGCAAAATAGAAAAAATGAAGTAGCTTATATATTTTGGGCAAAAACCTAAAACTCAATTTTTCTGAAAAAATGTAAAATCGCTTTAATGCTTTCAGATTTATCAATATCTGCTCTGTAAACAAAAGCCACAGAGTCTTGGAACACGGGCAAGTCAGGAATTCTTTTTAATTCACTGGAATTCATGAGTGCAACCCGAGTTGGTAAAATTGCAATGCCTGCACCAGATTTGGCCAAAGAAGCTATAACTTCTAAATTATTTGAAGTGATGCTTCTCTTAAAACTCACATTCTTGATTTTCTTTAAAAGATTTTGAGACTGCATAATTTCTGGATTGTAAATCAATGTGTCTTCGTTTGACTTTGAAGTCCTCCAAAAAGCGACCTCGTCCTTTGCTAAAATTTTAATCGTAAGATCAGGATGGGGGATTGGATTCACGACCAGTCCAAAATCCACACCACCAGAAATAATCTGCTCACAAATCACCCTTGAAAGATCATGGATTAAATGAAATTCAATCCCTGGGTAATGTTTGTAAAAAGTGGCAAGCCAAGGGTTGAGCGCATAAATCGCAACCGAAGGATGACAGCCAAAACGAAAATGACCTTTAAGTTCACTTTGTGATTTTTTTGTTTCGGAAACCACAGATTCCCACGCCGTCAAAAGATGATGGCATTGCTTTAAAAGCTTTTCACCCGACGATGTCAAAGACAGGCCCTTGCTTTTTCTTTTGAACAGCTTTGTCCCCAGTTGATTTTCTAATCGGGACAGCGCCAGGCTTAAAGTGGGCTGGGCAACCCCCAGACGCTCGGCGGCCCTGGATAAGTTTTCAGTCAGGGCGATTTCTTGAAAGTAAATCAGATCCCAGGGATTGGGGTAGCTATTGTTTTTCATAATATCATTATAATTATTATATATTACAAATTATATCAAGTTTGTTCTAAACAGACTTCATGAAAACACGGACTCAACGAAACATTGAATTTGGGAAAAGACTAAAAAATCTTAGAGTTAAGGAAAGCCTTAGCGTCACCCAGGTCGCTACCGCCATTGGCGTCGCAACAACAACCTATCGAGAATGGGAAAACGGTCGCGCCGTGACTGGCCAACCCTACATTGAACTGGCCACCGTCTTTGGCATCAGTGTGAACGAATTACTTGGTCATGAAAAAATGGAGACCACGAAGAGCTTACAAATCATAAGCCAGATCGAAGATAGGCTGAAGGATTTAAGGCTGGCCCTGAATTCGTAATTTAAAGACGAAAAAAGGATTAATAAACTCAAGCCTTTGAAAACGAAATATTTTAAATGGAATTCAAAAATAAATACAAAAGGAGAAAAAATGAAACTCAAAATTCTTTCAATATTACTACTATTAGTTTCTTCGACTTCAAAATCTACGGAAATAACTTGTTTAAATGACACCTATGGGAACTTAACTACTCTTAATATGATATTTAATTCACAAAAAAAAATAGGGAATGTTATCATTCGCAAAGATAAAGATGGAGACATTCAAGTTCTTCATTATAAAATATTAGCAATTAATTCTTCATCCTCAGGAACTATTTTTGATCTTGTTGGTGTGAATGGAAAACACATAAAATTTACAACGTTTGCCGTGGCAGCAGAAGAACGCCGTTATGGCATCCTTTCTGGACAATTCCCAATTTACTTTCAGTGTTTCCGCCCAAGGTAGAAATACAACCCAATGTCGTTCTATTTAAAATCCATAAGATTTAATAGGTTACTAAAGGAGACCCAATGGCATTATTGAATCCTACATCGCATGAAGTTGAACTTGCAGAATCAGATAATTGCAATGATGTAACTTATGATCGGCCATCTTCTTATGACAGTACCACTGCCCTAGCTAATCAGATTTTAAGCTTAATCATGAAGTATCGTCGATTCCCAAAGTCTAATGAGACTTGTGCAATTTCGCCTTGCAAAAAATGTGTCTTGCCTCACCTTGAAAGGATTATTTTAGCAATAAATCAAAATCTGCCTGTTACTTTTGTATTGCCAGCATTTCCTGGAAAATCGCCAAATTTAGCAAAGGTTCTTGGTGTGCTACCGGATAAGGCTGAAGAATGTTCAATGCTATTCATTGCTCAAATTGAAAAGCAAATTCGCGAAATTTACTCGCCAGGAATTCATATAATTTTGTGTTCAGATGGTCGGGTATTTAGTGATGCCGTTGGAATGCGTGATGAAGATGTCACTTCCTACCAGCATGGCATTGAAAAAATGATCAAGGAATTGTCGTTAGATTTTATTTCAATTTTTAATTTGGACGATATGTATTCCAATATGAATTTTGATCAAATGCGGACAGCGTTGATGCTTCAATATGGTGATACACTTGAGTCAGTAAAAGATAAAGTAAGACTTGGTAAAGAAGAAAATTCTGAATCAGAACTTAAAGAACTTCATCGACTTTATTGCGGAATCACCCGTTTCTTGCACGAAGACCAAATGTTTCCGGGACAGCAAAAAAGTCGTACTGCAGTTCAAAATGAATCACGAATACGCGCCTACGAAGTCATCCAAAAAAGTGGAGCCTGGAGTCACCTTATCGAAGAACAGTTTCCATTTGCTGTGCGACTATCTATTCATCCCCAAGGATGCGGATCGAAAAAGTTAGGGCTTCGGCTGATGGCTGCAGATACATGGATGACCCCGTGGCATGGAGTTGCTGTTGAAACTGAAAATGGTTACATACTACTTAAGCGATCAGAGGCCGAGTCCTTGGGAGCACAAATGGTTCATTCTTCCAATGGAAAGCCTAGCCACTTTTTACTAACAAATAAACAAATGATTTCCCATCAAGAGAAATAATGATGAATTATAGAATTGATTTTATTAAACCATTTGGTATCAAAATTGAAGCAACTGCTGAACTTTCCAATATTCTGAATCTGGAAACGAAAGAACTTCAAATTTTATTTAGACAACACCAACTCATCTTATTAAGAGGGTTTACCCCTTTTAAAAACACAGATGATTTCATCAAATTCTGCGAACTTTGGGGCGAAATTAGTATTTGGCCATTCGGAAAAGTCTTAGAGCTCATTGAACACGACAATCCAAGTGATCATATTTTTGATAATAACTACGTGCCAATGCACTGGGATGGTATGTATCGACCACAAGTACCAGAATATCAAATCTTTCAATGCGTAAACGCTCCAATGTCCAATCAGGGAGGCAGAACAACTTTTTCAAATACAAAACTGCTTCTAGAAAATGCATCTGCTGAAGAAAAATTAGTATGGGAAAAAGTGACTGGAAGCTACCAACGAAAAATGGAATTCTATTGCAGCAAAACAGTTTCGCCAATCATCACCAAACATCCTCATCTTGACTATGAAGTAATTCGTTACAACGAACCCCCTTCAGATGATCAAGGACAATTTGTAAATCCACCTGAACTTGAGTTCCTAGGGATTGATGAAAAAGATTTAAACAATCTGCATAGAAGTCTGAAATCCGCCTTGTATAACACTTCCAATTTCTATGCGCACGATTGGCAAGCAGGAGATATTGTCATTGCTGACAACTTTACACTCTTGCATGGCCGTGAAAAATTTGTATCTGGAGCACCCAGACACCTCCAGCGCGTTCACGTACTAAGCGATCCTCCCTACAATAACCCCGCTTTGAGATCCTACGAGTGAAAACACACGAGACAGATATTTTTATTGTTGGCGCTGGCCCTGTAGGCCTAATGTGTGCCTATTTGGCAAATCTTTGCGGACTTAACTTCAAAATTGCAGATAAATCAAAAAGTCCTATCGATGTCGGCCGAGCCGATGCATTGAATGCTAGAAGTTTACAATTGCTTGAAATCGCCAGACTGTTTAATGAGCTCTACCCAATGGGAAAACCGTGCAACACAAGTTCTATATGGTCAAAAGGAGCATTTCTTTCTCGCCAATCTGCCTGGTGGGATGAACTTGAAGGATGTTTTCATAAACACTTTTTAATGCTAGGTCAGTCTTTTATCGAAAAAGCATTGGATGAAAAATTAAATAAATCAGGCCATTCAGTTCAACGTGAAGCAGAGGTCAAAGATATTGAAATTGTCGATGATCAGTACCTTGTGACGTTATCCAACGGAGATTTAATTAAATCAAAATATTTAATTGGAACTGATGGTTCTCGCTCTTTTGTGCGGCAACGATTTCAAGTCCCTTTTCAAATCACTCGACCGAAAATAATTTGGGCAGTCGTTGATGGTGTCATCGAAACAGATTTTCCAAAAGTTCCTGAAATTATTGTATTTCAAAATGAAACGTCTGATGTCGCCTGGATTCCACGAGAAGGAAAAATTGATCGCTTCTATGTTCAAATGGAGTCTAAAGATTTTTCATTTAAAGATGCATTAGTTAAAATCAAAAAGGCGCTTGAGCCCCGTGAAATAATTTTTAAGGAAATTATTTGGTTCTCGCAATTTTCAGTGAAAGAGTCCGTGGCTGAAAAATTCTGCATTAACAATCAAATCTTTCTCGCAGGCGACTCATGTCACATTCATTCAGTTAATGGTGGACAAGGTCTTAATACTGGTTTGGGGGATGCATTCAATTTGATTTGGAAACTGAATATGGTGATCAAACACAATGTTACAAAAAATATTTTAAGTACCTATGAAGAAGAGAGGAAACCAGTGGCAATGAGCGTGGTTGAAACATCAGGCGAGCTTGTAAGAGCAACAAAGTTTTCGAAAGAAGGAACGCACGCCAAAGATTACGTTGAAATTATCCAGCGCAGATCGGGTCACATAACAGGAATGGGCATCCGATATGGAGATGCCGGATTGCGTGGTCAACGTCTTTTTGATTTTGAAGTCATCAAGAATCAAAGTAAAACACGAATCTATTCCCTACTCGATTACACAAAGTTTACTCTCCTCGTTTTTAGCGAGGTCGATGTTGAAATTCAATTACCTGAATTTGTGCAAATGATACACATATATCCAAATGACATCAAAAATTGCTATTGGACTACAAACAAGCAATATAATAATCAAATTGTCCTTGTAAGACCAGACTCATATATCGAAGACACTGCACCAGCTTTCTCTTCTGAACAATCAATTAAAAACATCATCAGATGTTGTCTTGATGCACGTAAATAATTTCAATCCAGACTTTTAACTCAATGCCCTCAAGCTTTTAGCGATTTGTCTATACAGAACAGACTCTTCAGAGTTTGATCTTTTTACTATGAATACGCTTTGCTTCCTTTCTTTGATTGGAATGGGGCTATCGAGCTCGATAAGTTTAAAGTCAGAATCAACATAAAGATTATGGAGATCCACAACAAATTGGGGAAGATATGCAACAGCCAGCCCTTGTCGACAAAGCTGCATGGCTGACTCCATCATTGTGACCTTATATTTAATATCTCTTTGGATTTTATGATCAGGCCAACCGTCTAATCCAACAACTTTTGATGGAGTGCCCTCCGATGGCATCAATGGGACTACGAAAGGCAATTGCATAAGTCTTATTGACTTCATTTTCTTGAGTCCAAAAACACCCATTTGGATTTTTGTAACCTCTACAAATTCAACGCCACTTTTTGGAATCGGAGAATAGGTAATACCAATATCTATAACTTCGTTAACTATGGCTTGCTCTAATTTTCCGGGACCAAACTCATGGAGCTCCAAAGAATCAAGTTGAACAAATTCAGTCATTTTTTTTAAAAAGTATGTTGTAAAAACCTCAAAGGATCCAATTTTTGTTGGCTGCCAAGCCTCCCCTGACTTGATTCTGTCAGGCATCGATAACCACTGTCTTAGCAAGTCCGCAGTCTCGTTTCGAAAATAATTTCCATAGCTTGTCAGCTTAAGTCCTCTTCCATCAGACTCAACAAGCTGACAGCCGACCTCAGACTCCAATAGCTTAATAGCCTTTGACAGAGCTGGTTGAGAAATGTGCAGTATCTCCGAAGCCTTAACCAAAGACCCTGTCTCAGCGAAAATATGAAAGTACCTGACTCGATCTATATCCATTAGTTAATTATATATAACTAAAATGAACTATTATTCAAGTATTGTTTTCTCTATAAATACCTCAAATCGAATGACCGATTTTAAAAAAAGGAGAACAAAATGAAAAAACCAATTTTACTTATAGCCGCAATTCTAAGCCTCGGGTATTCCTGCGTTGGAAAGGCAGAAATGACAGGCACATATGGTCTACATCTTTTCTTTAATGAAAAAGAATTTATAGACATAGTCAAAATTTCAAAGGGACCAGGAGGCCAACTGATTGGAGATATGATTGTCCCAAATGATTTTAATGGAAAACTACTCAATATCAAACACAGTGACCAACAAATGAGCTTTGATCTATTTGTTCCAAAAAATTCAGCCCGCCCTAAAGATATGATTTTTAGCTACCGTCTGATTTTTTTTGATAACTCCACACATAGTCAATTTGTTGGCTTTGTAAACTTGCAAGGACAGCCTCAATTTGTGGCCTCCTTTGTTGGCTTCAAAAGATCTGAATCTAGGCAAATAAAATGATCATGCAAAAACTCATTCTAGGCTGCGGAAACTTCGGCGGGGTTGGTAGCTCAACCACCGCCATTGGAAAGGGGGATTCTCCTCGACAAGCCGCTCAGCTCTTAACATTAGCCCTCGATATTGGAATTTGTCGCTTTGATACAGCAAATACCTATGGAGGTGGCAAAAGCGAGGAAATTATAGGAAATTTTTTTCACAAGCAAGGATCGCATAAACGGCTAAAAATTGAATTGCACAGCAAAGTTGGCAATCCCAATGGCATCAAATTTCAAAAAGGAGCCCTTGATTTCAATGAAATCATTTATAATGCTGAAAATTCATTAAGACGTTTAAAAACTGACTATCTAGATCTCTATCTAATTCATGAGCAAGATCAGAAAACACCTCTAGAAGAAACTCTTCACGCATTTTCGAAACTTATTCAAGATGGAAAAATTCTTCGCTTTGGAATTTCCAACATTAATTATTCTCAAATGGAAAATTTTTATTCCTTGTTGAACGAAGAATTATCTAAAAAACTTTTTTGTGTTCAAAACGAATACCACTATCTCAGAACAACAGATCAGACAAAACTTATTCCATTTTTAAAAACTAAAAACATCCACTACAGCGCATATAGTCCCCTCGCCGGAGGCCTCCTCAGCGGAAAATACTGCTTAGAACAAAATTTCCCACAGGGAAGTAGACTCACTTTAGTACCTGGCCCATACGAAAAATATTTTACACCCCACCATTTTGAAAAAATTCGCGAATTACAAGCAGTGGCCATACACAATGGCAGAGATATAACCTCTGAGGCGCTTCATTTTATTACAAATAATCCAGAAATTGACTTTGTCGTGATCGGACCACGCAAGAAAGAGCATTATGAAAACCTTGGTTTTAAGTTCCAATGATATTTACACACTTCTCGATCTTGATGAGCTTCGTCTTCAAATGAAAGAAGCTCTTCTGAGCCTTTCCACATCTAAAGCGAGCAACGAGCTAAGACATGTTGTTGACATGAAAGCACCAAATGTCATTGGCTTCATGTCAGCCCATTGTAAAAGCGCACAAATTCTTGGATATAAGACAGTTTCTGTCTTTCCTGAAAATGCTGTACTCAATCTCAACCCACACCAAGGAATAGTCTGTATACTTTGCTCAGAGACAGGTAAAGTAAAAGCTATTTTAGATGGATCGGCAATAACAGCATTAAGAACCGCAGCTGTGAGTGCACTTTCGACAGAAGTGCTCAGTCGACAGAATTCAAAGGTACTATCAATTATTGGCTCTGGTTTACAAGCCTATGAACACCTAAGGGCCCTTCTCAAAGTTCGAAATTTTGAAAAAGTAAATATTTACTGCAGAAATCCTTGCCGGACCCAACGAATACAATCTACTTTTAAAAATCAAATTGAAATAGAAATTCACTCATCAGTTGAAAAAGCCCTTGTAAATAGTGATGTCCTGGTCACCTGCACATCTTCATCTGTACCTATTGTTGATAGCGAAAATTTTTCCAGTGGGATGCACATCAATGCCATTGGATCGTGCCGTCCAGGACAGCAAGAAATTAATTTAAGATTTCACCCAAAACTAAAAATATATCTTGATCACGCCGCTTCTTGTTTGAAGGAAGCTGATGAGGTCTTTCGACCGCAATCAAGAGCACCACTCTCATTAAGGATTGTAGGTGAAATTGGTGAAGTGCTGAGTAAAAATAAATTTGGAAGGCAGAACGAAGAAGAAATCACTTTTTTTAAGTCAGTAGGCCTTGCCATCGAAGATATTTATGCGGGTTCATTGTTTTATAAAAAAGCAATTGAAAATAAAATTGGAACAACGATTCAACTTTAGGAAAATGACATGACCAAATTTATTCTTCGAACTCCTTTAATTGACTCTGATATTTGCGCTAAAAATAAAATATTTCTAAAAGCTGAAAACTTGCAAACTTTTGGGTCATACAAAATTCGCGGTGTCCTTTCGGCAATTCATGCGGCGCCATCGGAAAAACTTAAAAATGGTTTATTTGCAGCAAGCGCCGGGAATATGGCCCAAGCAGTCGCTTTTGTCGCAGGAATGTTAAACATTCCCTGCCGCATTTTTGTTCCATTGAGCGCTCCGGAAATCAAAAAAAATGCAATCAAACAACTCAATGCCAAGCTTGTTGAACTTCCATTTGAAGATGTTTGGAAAATGGTCCAGCAGCCCTCTGAAACCGAAGGCCTTTTTATTCACCCAGTTCTCACCAATGGATTACTTCACGGGTATGGGCAAATTGGACTTGAAATTCTAGAGGATTTACCAGAAGCGGATGCCATTGTTATTCCATTTGGAGTTGGCGGACTAAGTCTAGGGCTTGCACGGCATTTGAAAAAGCAAAGACCTGATATTAAAATTTTTTGTTGTGAGCCCGAAACTGCATGCCCACTGGCCACATCTTTACAAAACGGTTTTGCTAGTTCCATTGAAAGAAAAACTTCATTTATTGATGCCATAGGTACTCCAGAGGTTTTGCCCTACGTATTTGCTGATATCTTAGATCTTATAGAAGACAGTATTGTCGTATCAATTTTGGATACTGAAATTGCAATCGAACAACTGGTAAACAAAAATAAACTTATTTGCGAAGGCGCCGCAGGTGTTGCCTATGCGGCAGCAAAAAAAATTCAAAAAATCCATGGATTTAAAAATATTGTCGCAATTTTGTCCGGAGGAAATATTTCTCCAACAATATTGCATGATATTTTAACAAAAATAAAATGACCTAATGAGCCTCGTCCCAATTCAAACCAATCGAAGCATTGACCATCAGGGGGACAGAGAGCTTCGCGGCTGACTCCATGATCTGGACAATTTTGGGTTTGGCTTTTTCGACATCAGCAATGGCGCCTTCAAAAATCAGTTCGTCATGGACTTGCAACAACAGTGGAAGTTCCACGGCAGCAACAATATCAATCATCGCTTTTTTCACCAGATCACTTGCCGTGCCTTGAATCGGCGCATTGATGGCGGCACGTTCGCCAAATTTTTTAAGCGCAGGATTTTTTGCTTTAAGTTCGTGGATATAACGACGTCGTCCCATCAAAGTTTCGACATAGCCTTTTTCATAGGCCATTTTCACAGTCTCATCCATATAGTCTTGCACACGCTTAAATTTTTCAAAGTAACGTTTAATAATACCTTGGGCCTCACCACGGGAAATCCCCAAATTTTCAGCCAATCCAAAGGCCCCTTGCCCGTAGGCAATTCCAAAATTCACGGCCTTTGCTGCCCGACGAAGCTCTGAAGTGACTTCTTTTAAGGGAACAGAATATATTTCTGCAGCCGTGGCTGTATGAATATCTAAATTATCTTGAAAAGCTTTTTTCAATCCAGGATCGTCAGACATATGGGCCAAAATACGAAGCTCGATTTGCGAATAATCAGCAGAGAGTAAAACTTTTGAATCGGCCGCAATAAAGGCCTGGCGGACCCTTTGACCTTTTTCTGTACGAACTGGAATGTTTTGCAAATTTGGATTTGTGCTTGAAAGTCGCCCCGTCGTGGTCAGCGCCTGATTAAAATGTGTGTGCAAACGCTGAGTCTGCGGATCAATCAACGCAGGCAAAGCATCCACGTAGGTCGATTTTAATTTTGAAAGCTCTCGAAATTGCAAAACCAATTTCGCAATTGGATGGGTCAACTTTTCCAAAACATCTGTATCTGTTGAATACCCAGTTTTCGTTTTCTTCGAGGACTCTAGACCAAGTTTTTCAAATAAAATCACCGCAAGTTGTTTTGGACTAGCGATATTAAATTCCTGACCTGCCAGCTTGTGAATTTCTTTTTCCAAAGATTTAATTTCACCACCAAGCTCGATCGAAAATTCAGCCAAGGCTTTTTGATTTAAACGCACGCCACGGACTTCCATTTGGTAAAGAATCGAAATTAAAGGGCGGTCTAAGTTTTCATAAATCGACAATGCATCAACTTTTTTCAATTCGTCTTTCAGTAAATTTTCAAGTTGCAATAAATAATTCAACTGCAAGGAAACATCAGCCTCTGGCTGAATATCTTCCATTAAAAATGAACTGCTGATTTTATAAAAGTCACTGCAGTCCGAGCCTTTCAGAATATAAGCCATCAACATTAAATCACAATCTGGAGTTTTTAATTTGTAACTTGGAACTTTACAAAAATGGCAAATTTCTTTGAAGTTGTAGGCTCTTAAAATCCAATCTGCTGTGGACTGAAACACTGCATGTAACTGATGAGTTTGGTCCTGGGACAGACACCAAATTTTTTGATTTTGCATCAAATACAACTGTTCATCTTTTAAAAAGAAATAAAGTGCCACAGCCGGGTCTAAGGATTTTAAGCCCTCCCAGTTTGCAAAATTTTCTGACGAAAGATAAATCCCGGCAAAACTACCTTGCTGAGTCATTTTACCTGTTGGGGCAGAACTCTTAGCTTCGCGTGCAGACACCACATCAATGCCAGCGCCCGATGGCACTTCTGGCGATGATGCTAATGCATCCGAAGTCATCAATTCAGATGATGTTTTACCACCCACATCTAAACTTTGATCATCCAAAAGTGTTCTTTCAAAGGATTTAAAATTAAGCTCTTGCAGAAGTTGTCGTAGCTCAACGGAATGAAAGGGTCTTCGCTTGTAGTGATCCATGTCTTGCTCTATGGGCACATCGGTAATGATCGTAACCAATTTTTTAGAAAGAATGGCGTCATCCTTGGACTTCAATAATTTTTCTTTTAACTTAGCATTTTCGATTTCATCAATGCGAGCATACAGATCTTCAATGGATTGAAATTGCTCTAAAAGTTTAAGCGCGCCCTTGGGGCCAATTCCGTCAACACCTGGAATATTATCTGAGCTATCCCCAACCAAAGCTAAATAATCTATGAACTGATCAGGGCGAACGCCCCATTTTTCTTTCACTCCGTTAATATCCAGCTTGGTTTCTTTCATCGTGTCCCACAAAATGACCCCAGGCTGCACCAGCTGACCAAAATCTTTATCACCACTGACAATCACAACTTCAAATTTATTTTTTATTCCATGAACACAAAGTGTTCCGATCAAATCATCGGCCTCAAAACTTGGGACTTCAAGAGTGGGGAGCCCCAAGAGCTCGATCATTTTTTTAATGTAGGGAATTTGCTGACCTAAATCGTCAGGCATTTCTGTACGATTCGCTTTGTATTCTGTGTACATGTCTTTACGAAAAGAAGGCTCTTTACGATCATAGCAAAACACAATGTGATCAGGCTTTGCTTCTTTTAAAAGTTTAATAATCATTGAAAGCACGCCGTAGATGGCGTTGACAGGCAAACCACTTGGGGAACTTAATGGGCGTATGGCATAGAATGCTCTAAAAAATAACGAGCTGATATCGACAAGGTAGATTTTTTTCATTTGCAAAACCTACCCCCAGAGATCATTCAGGGCAAGCGAGAAGAGAGATTCTAATTTTCTAAAACATCACTTCGGATTTGCGACAGGCTGACTTCTTCAATTATTTTTTCGGCTCGGGCTTGATTCTGCAAATCATCACAGCAGGCCTCTGCTTGGTGGGAAATCAATTCCAATTCTTGGCACAAAGAGCCCTCTGGAGTTACATTTCCATTTTCCCATTCTTCGATAAATTCAGCTTGGCAATGCAGTCGGCGAGCCAAATCCGATTGGCTCCAACCTAATCTTAAACGCAATGATCGAATTGTTTCTTTTGTCCATGCACTCACAATATACCTCGTCCCGTCTTTGACATTCAGAGCTTATGGTCTTCTACCTTGAAGACAGCTATTTGCTTATTACTATAAGTTAATCATAACTACTTATATTTACTAAGTATTTATGTAAACTTTAGAGTCCATATACTAGTTCAAATTGCAAAATTATCAAGGTTTTTTTTTGAGCAATGAATATTCTGCATCACTGGCGAAGGACCCTCTGCAAGCCCTTGCTATTCCGCCGGAAATACAAAAACCAAGTCGTTTTCCCCGGCCAAATCCAATTTATCTTTAGCTAATCTTTCAATATACGAAGGGTCCTTAGCTTGTTCTAATTGGGCCTGATATTTTTGATTCTCAAGACGAGTCCTTGCAATGTCTTTCATTTTTCGGTCGGCATCGACATGCAAACTCCAAAGGCGCAAAAAAGTTCCATTCACTAGCAAAGTGCTTAAAACAACAAGGCTACAAATAACAAAAACTTTTTTCGGTCGATGAAGAAATTCGCGTAAACGATAGGACATTTTTTGAACTCGCATCTCTCTATTCTATCGTTAACGCATAGATATTGACATGGTTCCTTAGTAATTCTTGGCGAAGGGCCAGTGCTTAAAAATAAAAAAAGGCGCCATTGATAAGCGCCTTTTTGGTACAGACAAATGTCTAGTTTTCTTTAACGAAATGCAGACTTATCCCAGTACATTGCGGCCGCACCAAGTTCTTCTTCGATGCGAAGCAACTGGTTGTATTTTGCCGTACGTTCACTTCGACAAAGACTTCCTGTTTTGATTTGGTGACAGTTCAATGCCACTGCAAGATCAGCAATTGTTGTATCTTCAGTTTCGCCACTACGGTGGGACATGATCGTTTTAAAATTATGTCTTTGGGCTAAGCCCACGGCCTCAGACGTTTCACTTAAAGTTCCAATTTGATTTACTTTGACCAACAATGCATTGGCCGCTTTTTTATCTAGACCCTGACGAAGACGTTTGGGATTTGTGACAAACAAATCATCGCCCACCAACTGAACTTGTTTTCCAAGTTCAGCCGTAGCCCGCTGCCAACTGTCCCAATCGTCTTCTGCAAAACCGTCTTCGATACTGACCATCGGGAATTGATCACACCATTTTTTATAAACAGCCTGCAGTTGTTGAGGACTTATTTTTTGCCCTTCCCAACGATACTGGCCACCGTCGTAGAGCTCGGTCGCTGCCACATCCAATGCCAAGAAAACATTCTGGCCAGGCTCGTAGCCCGCTTCCAAAATAGCTTCCATCAACAATTCCAATGCCTGCTGGTTAGAACTTAATACCGGAGCAAATCCACCCTCATCACCAACGGCTGTTGAGAGCTTCTTCTTTTGCAAAATCTTTTTTAAAGTATTAAAAATTTCAGAACCTGCACGCAAAGATTCTTTGAAAGAATTATTCACCGTTGGAACAACCATGAACTCTTGAATATCTAAACCGTTATTCGCGTGGGCTCCACCATTTAAAACATTCATCAATGGCACTGGCAAACGACAGGCTTGCGATCCACCAACATAGCGATACAAAGGCAGTCCAGCTTCGCTGGCTGCAGCACGGGCGACGGCCAAAGAAACCCCTAGGATGGCATTGGCTCCGACACTGGATTTGTTTTCAGTGCCGTCCACTTGCTTCATTGTTTGATCAATTAAAACCTGATCGTAAACATTCATTCCAATCACAGCTGGCGCTAATTTATTTTTAACATTTTGAACAGCTTTTTGAACGCCCTTGCCACCATAACGTTTTGATTCCCCATCACGAAGCTCATAGGCTTCGTGGGCCCCTGTTGAAGCTCCTGATGGAACAGCCGCGCGGCCAAAGGCCCCGGTCACTGTTTGAACTTCCACTTCGATGGTTGGATTGCCACGACTGTCGAGGATTTCACGGGCATGTAAGTTTTGAATTTCAGACATTTTTATTCTCCTGTGATGGTGAACTTTGATGTTTTTCGTTTTGTATATTGATATTTTTTTGAAGCTCGCGAAGCGCTTCAACACTTTCAGAAATTGTCATTGGGTACTGTGCCTTCACATGATCCCAATCGACTCGGCGTAAAATTTCTTTAAGCCCAGAAGACATCTTCGATTGCGAAAGCAAAAGTGTAATCAACTGCTGAGCACGCACCATGTAAT
>DGYJ01000123.1:450-12439 GCA_002396665.1 Bdellovibrionaceae bacterium UBA5009 | reverse complement strand
TGCTGAGCACGCACCATGTAATCATGCAAACGTGCTAAATTTTGATTCACTTGGTGAATGGGCGAGGCCCCCAAAATTAAATCCATATCTAAAGAAGAAATTTGCGACCTTAAGTCCAAATCCATATTGCTATTCGTCTCAGTTGCTGGACGATTTTTTTGCGAACGTAGAAGCTCTTCATTTCGCAGCATCAGCTCGCGATTTTTTTCCTCTAGAAGCTGCTGACTCTTTTGCAGATCTTCAACCAAACCTTGCAACCATTCTGAATTCAACGAACGATCTTGGGATTCTAAAGGAATTATCGCGGCCTTCGGACTCCATTGAATTTTCAAATGGATATGCGACCACTCACATTTCGCCAAGGCTTGGCCAACATACAATGGCAAGGCTTCAAATGCGGCCACCAAATAGCTCGTCACCAATGGATACTGCTCTGCTGGAAGCGGAAGATCCAAACTGATCATTTGATCTGTGCTGACCAAATTTTCAATCGGAGGCTCTGGCGAAATAAAATAAGAAAGAAATCGCGCGGGTTGCTTAAATACTTCGTGGGGCTCTGGAACCATTTTCAAAACGCTGTCCAAAACCCCCCATGACAAAAGAAAAGGATTTTGGTGACCAATTTCTGTGTACAGATCTGGTTTCGAATTTTTCAATGGCAGCTTTAATATTTGCTGAAGAAAGTACTCCATGGTTGGAGCACTCATCCAATAAGAAGGATCCTTCAAAAGCTCTATTGGCAACGGAGAAACTTCGTAAAGACTGCTAAGGTCTTCACCATTTTCCTCGAGGTAATTCAATATAGAGTTTGTAATTTTACAGCTAAAATGCACGAGCTTGTTCTAACTTAGAATAAGCCCGCGGGAAAGCTCTAAATCAGGCCATGATTAAAAAAATACAATTTAATTATGTTAACAATATTAGATACTTACGATGGCTTGGGCAAATCAGATTACTTTTTGCCCGCGTTTTCAGCTGGCAAAACTTCGATTTTAATCGTTTGGCTGAAGCTGGGACCGTCGGTTCTGACTATGCAGATTTTGCAGGACTGAACTTACTCATTGGAAATGGCAAGTTATTGTCGACGATCTCTTGCGCAAAGCTAGGGATATTTCCTGTAGGTTCAAGGCGACCATCCAAAGTTCCATCAGGTCTTCTTGTCATGCGAGACATTTGAAAAATGGGTACAACATTGTAAGAGCCGTCGGGATGAAATCCACGCACTTCACTGATGTGTGAAATTTTTCGCGAACCGTCTGAAAATCTTGAAATTTGCACAATCATTTCAATGGCTGAAGTCACCTGTGTTCGTAAGGCTTTTTCAGAAATTTTACCATCTCCACCCTGGGCCAAGGCTTCTAGTCGAACGATCGCATCATCTGGAGTGTTCGCATGAACAGTCCCTAAGCAACCTTTATGACCAGTGTTCATGGCATTGATCAACTCTAAGGCTTCAGCCGAACGAACTTCGCCGACAATGATTCGATCTGGGCGTAATCGCAAGGATGACTTCACAAGATCTTTGATTGTCACCTCGCCCTTACCCTGGGCATCGGCCTGCTTGGTTTCAAACATCACAACATGTTCGTACTCCACTTGAAGCTCGCTCGAATCTTCGATCACAATAATACGTTGGCCCTTTGGAATTCGACTGCACAACAAACTCAACAATGTCGTTTTTCCAGAGCCTGTTCCGCCACTAACGATAATATTTTTTCCAAGAAACATACAGATATCTAAAAAGCGTGCGCCGTCTTCCGTGATTGCTCCGGTTTTAATATAATCGGCAAATGAAATTTTATTGTTGGTGAATTTTCGAATACTGACAGTTGTTCCCTTCCGAGAACACGGCGGAATAACAACAGCAATCCTTGAACCATCTGGCAAACGTGCATCCAAACGAGGTTCTTCATCAGTGATTCGACGACCAACACTTTGAGCAATGCTTGTCACAGCAGCCCGCAAAGCATCTTCATCAGGAAATTGCGTGGGAACACGTTCAAGCTTTCCTTTGCGTTCGATAAAAATTTCACTGGGGCCATTGATTAAAATTTCACTGACCGTCTTATCTTCTAGATAAGGCAAAACCGGCCCTAAATTTTGCCGGATGGTTTGCTTAAAGACGTCAGATGTTGACATAGATTCCTACTCGCTTGCTGGAGTTCTATTTTCAGAAAACACAAAAATCTGTCCTTGTTTACCAGTCTCTGGGCACTGAAATGAAAATGGACCATCTTGTTTTGGATTCAAAGTAAATGTTTTTTCTTTTCCATACAAAGTGTTGTGATGTTCAGAAAAAGCGTCCAAAACAAAACTGACATTTTTTTGTTCTTCGTTCACATTCACAATGTGGACTCGATAATTACCGCCACGACGAAGTTTTAAATTTTCTGGCACGAAACCTTTTTCGGTATTCAAAATCACGATGTCTTGTGACGGCTCAGAAACCTCGATGACTTTTTCCAAAATAGAAGGCTTTTGGGTGTTGCCCACAGGAGTTGCAACTGAAGCCGGAAGACGGCTTTCTTCTTTCAACTTTTCCAAATCCCCTTGGCGCCTAGAAAAATCAACTTCCCAAGCATGTACAGTTTCCACAATTGATAAAATCAAAAGCAAACTAACAACAAGAAGAAATACTTGTTTAGTTCTAGTGTAAGGTTTTTCGTTCTTGGAACTCGCAAAGCTCACGAGCTACCTCCATTGCAACGTAATTAACTAACTTGTTATCCATTTGACTTAAAGTATCGACCAGCTTCGAGTGATCACCAGAGCATTGATTCAAATGAATCATGGCTTTGTGAACGACATCTGGGCTTCTTTTCATTTCATTTGTGATTGAACTCCAGTCCATTTGCAGAACAGGATCAATGGCTCCAACGGTGTAAAGTGCATCAAAAATTGCCTGTAAATTTCCTTGAATAAACATATAAACTCCCCGAAATCCATTTCAGTGTTGTTATGGATTTCATCGGAGTTTTGGATTATAAACTTGAGTCGAAATGAGATTTTCCGGACTAAAGAATTGTCGATTCCTTAGACAGAAATTTTTGAACTATTCTTTTTTTTCAGACTTGGACGAAGCTTCTTGCTCGGCCTTTTTTTGTTTTTCTTCTTTGATTTTTTGGTTTTCATCCAAAGCGGACTGGGCCGTCTTGGCTGGCGAAGGGACTTCTTTCATCAGCTTTGACTTTATTTCTTTTAAAGCATCGGTTGAAACCTCGACTTCAGATTTAGCAATTTTTTCGATCCACATTTTCTCTGGACCATCGTCGAGCGCTAGGTTTTTAACCTCGAGAATCAAATTATTTAGAAAAAGTGCATAGGTAATTTGAGCTTGTTTATTGAAGTTTTTGGGATGGCGAAGCGCAAAAATCGCTTCATCAATCAACTGATTCATTACTTTTTCGTACATATCCAAGCGATCAAGTTCAGATCGTAAAGTTGGCAAAACCTTGCTTAAAGTTCCGTCCTCATTCGGCCTTGAAACCACGGCCTGAAGCGCTTCTTTCAATGGAACCGACTGACCCGAGCTGGCTTTGTGGGACTCTTTCACCTTTTGATTGATCAAATTATTGACCTCATCCAAATCTTTCAAAACCAACTGGTTGTAGGTGTATAAAAGACCAGCATTAGAAAAAGAAACCGAAAGCGAAATGGCTAACATCAAAGTGAGTGATAAAATGTGTTTTTTCATAGTCAAATTCTATGAATAAAGAGCCCACAAAGTCAGTCATTTCTTTAGAAATGACCTCAAGGGTCTCGACGCAGCATTTAAGGATGCTTAAAATAACTTTCACTTCTAAGGAAAGCTGTCAAAATAACTAGGATTTCAACCATGGAGGAAGAATTGAAAACATTGAAAACCGTCGGAAAAATATTTGGTGTCGCCACGCTTGCACTTACGCTTGTGAACTGTGCACCTTCAGCAAAACAACTTAAAGAGGCCATCGAAAAAGATCCGTCGATCGTTTTTGTTGCCATCGAAAAAGATCCTGAAAAGTTTTTTGAAGTAGCGAACAAAGCTGCACAAGAAGCTCAAAAGAAAGCTCAAGAAAAACAATCTGAAGATGAAACTAAAAAACGTGATGATGAATTTGCTAATCCATTGAAAGCTGAAATCGAAGATGGTCGCGTTATTTTCGGAAACAAAAATGCGCCAGTCACAATCGTTGAATATTCTGATTTCGAGTGCCCTTACTGCAGCCGTGGTTACAAAACTGTCCATGAAGTCATGAAAGAATACGGAGATAAAGTTCGTATCGTGTTCAAGCATTTGCCATTGGAATTCCATCCACAAGCTTTGCCTGCTGCGAAATACTTCGAAGCTGTTGCAAGACAAGATCATGCTAAAGCTGAAAAATTCCACGACATGATGTTTGAAAACCAAAAAGACATGGCGGCAAAAGGCGAATCTTATATGAAAGACGCTGCCAAAAAATTGGGTCTTGATATGAAAAAATTAGAAGCTGATCTTAAAGATGCTTCTTTAATGAAACGTATCGATGCTGACCGCGCTGAAGCTGAAAAATTCGGATTCTCTGGAACTCCAGGCTTCTTGATCAACGGTGTAAGTCTTCGCGGAGCCTACCCATTCCCTGAGTTCAAAAAAATCATCGACCGTCATTTAGCTTCTGCAAAGTAGTCAAATGAGATGGCAATGGATTAAGCTCAAAGCGTAATCCATCCATCGCCGATCTAGAATGATATCCTGAGTTCAAAAGGCCGCTTGAAAAAGCGGCTTTTTTTATGATCCACATCATATTCAAAAGTCCTTCGAAAGCCTAGTCTACAAGTCCTATACAGGTGCAAATCAAAAACTTTGCAACTCTAAACAAAAACCGAAGGAGGCCCCATGAGCCACAAAGCACATACAGAAATGTCTAAAAATCTGATCACCATCAATGCTGATGAAACGCTTCATGCAGCTTTTCGTCGTATGCAAGAAAATGAAATTCGCCATCTGCCAGTAGTTAATAATTCCAATGAACTTGTTGGCATTCTTTCAGATCGAGATCTAGCAAGGGCCCTTCGCATGGAAGTAGAAGTCAGCCGAAGCGTACCTGTAACTTCCTATCAGTTCCCCAAAGGCCTGCTTGTAAGGGACTTTATGAGCACCCCTGTCCGAACTGTTCATCGGAATACCGACATAAAAATTATCGCCGACACCATGATTCGTGAAAAAATATCCTGTGTCCTTGTGGCAGGCCAAGGAGATAGAGCCCTGGATGGCATCGTCACAAGCGAGGACCTCTTGAAGCTGCTTTCACGACTTTTGACAGAAAAAGAGCCTAGCTCAAAAATTTGGAATCTAGATGACTTGGCCGATGAGGGCTGGATCTCTATGACCCATCAATGACCCTGAAAAAATTTTAAAGCTTCAAAAAGAACTGCTGTTGGGTAGATAAAGGCGTATATTGCGACCATGAAAAACACCACTCCAAGTCTTCTATTCGTCGCAATGCTACTTTTGGTATCGGTCACCCAGGCTGCACAAATTCAGTGTCCAAATCTTGAAGGCATCTACTCTATAGATCTTCAAAAAGTTAAAAAATCCCTTGTCCACCCCGACGAGGTCCAAGCTGAAACTTGTCAGTACAGATCAGATGCTTCAACGGCACTAAATCCTTCGATGAAGGCTTGGATCAATTCCCCAGATGCTGACAAAACAGCGGCCAAAACCTATTCCTATGTTTTTAAAAAATCAGCAAATAACAATTGTGAATACTTTATTTTGAATTCTGCAAAATTAATGACCATGGCAACTGTTAAAAAACAATTTTCAAGCGGCGGAAGTTTTGAAAATTCTTGGTGGTCAGGATTAGATCTGAACGATTACAAGCAAGTTGCAGCAAAAATATTTGCCATCAACCCTGAAGGCCATGTCGAACGCGAAGCCACTGTTCAGTATGGTGGAATTTATGCTGAACTTGATATTCGTGACCTGATCGAGCAAAAAAACAACGGCGATATCTTAGCTTATAGAAAAAATAAAAGTGCGGGCGTGATCTATGTTGTCCCAATGATTTTTCACAAAGAGTCTGCCTGCCTATTTAAGAAACTTCAGTAAATCTTTTTGCAGGGACAATTCTTGATCTTTGAATTTGGTCTTCAATGGGGTGACTCTCACCCCTGCCTTCACCGTTTCCACAAGTAAGTCGGCATAGTCTGGGTCAATTTCACGGGCCGCAGAAAATGAATCCACGTCCTCACGCTGAACAACAAAAACAATTTCACAGCTGTGGCCTTCGCCTTGAAGACGAATCAGTTCACGCAGATGCTTCTGTCCACGCTCTGTCACTGCGTCTGGAAACATGGCTTTTGAACCTTCAGACAGACTCACATTTTTCACTTCAATAAAATGCTTTTTGTCTGTTCCATTTTTAAGCAAGGCAAAATCAAAACGACTTTCTTTCGTGATTTTAAACTCTGGCTTAATTTCATCGAAACCCTTCCAATGGGGTAACAATTTGGCCTCCAAAGCTTCTTTCACCAGGGCATTGGGTCTTGAGGTATTAACTCCGACCCATGCTCCAGATGGCGCTTGAACCATTTCCAAGGTGAATTTTAGTTTTCTTTCGGGGTTATTACTTTCTGTAAAAAGACATGGACTACCGGGCTGATTACAGCCTTTCATACTGCCCGTGTTAGGCACATGGGCGACAACGACCTGGCCATTCCAATCAATGTCTGCGAAAAAGCGTTTATAGCGTTTGAGGAACTTTCCTTGATGAATTTTTTCCTGGATTTTCATAGTGTTACCGCGTTATGAAGTGAAGATTTATTTGAACCAGAATATGACATAAGAACCCCTTGAAGGAAAACAAAATGTCTGATGCGCCAAACTCAAATTCTGCGGCTAAAAAAGCCCCACTTGCCAAGCCCGATTGGCTTCGTGTCCGTGCACCTTCTGGCGAAAATTACGGCCGCATCAAAGACATGTTAGGCGAACTTAAATTAGCAACAGTTTGCCAAGAAGCCAAATGCCCTAATATTGGAGAATGCTGGTCAGGTGGAACCGCCACTTTTATGCTGCTTGGCGAGGTCTGCACCCGGGGCTGCCGTTTTTGCAATATTAAAACCGGAAATCCCAAAGGGGCCGTTGACGCTTTTGAACCCGAAAAAGTCGCCTATTCGATTTCGCAAATGGATTTAGAATATGTGGTCATCACCAGCGTTGATCGTGACGACCTGGAAGACCAAGGCGCAAATCATTTTGCACGTACGATTTCAACAATCAAAAAACTTGCACCAAAATTGATTGTTGAAATTTTGACTCCAGATTTTAGTGGCGAAAAAAATCTTGTTGAAATCGTTGTTAAAAGTAAACCCGATGTCTTCGCCCATAATATTGAAACCGTCGAACGACTAAGCCCAAGTGTTCGCGATCCCCGGGCCAAATACCGTCAGTCCTTGGATGTTCTTCAAATGGTCAAACACATCGACCCGACAAGATACACAAAATCTTCCATCATGCTTGGACTTGGCGAAGGTGATGATGAAATTCTTCAGTCCCTAAAAGATTTACGCGCTGTTGGCTGCGATGTGGTCACCTTTGGTCAGTATCTTCAACCAACACCAAAGCATTTGAAGGTGATTGAATACATTACGCCTGCAAAGTTTCAAGAGTGGCAAAAGACAGCTGAAAACATGGGCTTTTTGTATGTGGCCTCGGGCCCCATGGTCAGAAGCTCTTATCGTGCTGGGGAATTTTTTATGAAGGCGCTTGTGGATCGCCAGCGCCAAACGGAATTGAATTTATAATTTAAAAATGAAAATGATCGACAGAGGAGAATCAAAATGGCTTTGAAAGAAATCAAATTACCTGAACTCGGCGAAGGCGTCACAGAAGGCGAATTGATCAAATGGTTAGTCAAACCAGGCGACACCGTAAAGGCGGATCAAGCCATTATGGAAATCATGACGGACAAAGCCACTGTTGAAGTTCCATCCCCAACAGCTGGAACGGTAAAAGATTTAAAATTTAAAGTCGGCGACATGATCAAAGTGGAATCGACCCTTTTAACTTTAGAAACTTCTGGCGCCGCGGCCGCAACTGGGTCAGCACCAGCAGCAACATCTACTCCAACGTCAAACACAAATTCTAAACCTGCAAGCCCACAAATTGCTTCAAATGGGGCTGCCACTGCCACAGGCGCAACAATTGATATTAAACTTCCAGAACTTGGTGAAGGCGTGACAGAAGGTGAATTGATCAAATGGTTGGTGAAACCAGGTGACACTGTCAAAGCCGACCAAGCCATTATGGAAATCATGACGGACAAAGCCACTGTTGAAGTTCCTTCTCCAAAAGCTGGAACAGTGAAAGATTTAAAATTCAAAGCTGGTGATGTGGTTAAAGTGGAATCAGTTCTGATGACTTTGCAAACTTCAGGCTTGGCCTCTGCTTCAACTGGCGCCAATGGACATTCGTCACCATCAGTACAAAAATCACAACCAACACCAGCTCCGACGATGAGTATGTCCGCAACATCAGCCTCTATGTCTGCATCCACTGGAGCTGCTTTTTACCCACCTGTAGCTGAATCCCGCGTGCTTGCGACACCTGCCACGCGCCGCTTGGCCCGTGAAATGGGAGTTGATATCAATGTTCTTTCTGGAACAGGGCTTGCTGGACGAGTCACCCGTGAAGATGTTGTTGGCTACAAAGGAAATGGTTCTTTAGCCAATGGGGCCGGCGCAACCCGAGCAGGTGATGCAACAATCGCGAAACCTGGCGCTTCGATTCCACGCCCAGCTTACAATAGCCCAGCAGGGGCCATCGAAGAAAGAGTTCCACTTCGCGGAATTCGTAAAAAAATTGCTGAAAACTTGCAAATGGCAAAGGCTATCATCCCCCACTTTACATTGATGGATGAAGCAGAGGTCACTGAACTTGTCCAAGTCCGCGAGTCCCTAAAAGAAGTGGCAGAAAAAGCGGGAACAAAAATTACATACCTTCCCTTTGTGATGAAGGCTTTGATTGCAACATCACGCGAGTTTGCAATGTTCAATGCCTCCATCGATGATGCTGCTGGCGAAATTGTTTACAAAAAATATTTCAATATCGGATTTGCAGCAGACACTCCAAATGGACTTGTTGTTCCAGTGATTAAAAATGCAGATCAAAAAAGTATCCTTGAGCTCAGCCGCGAAATCATTGATCTTTCAAAACGGGCCCGTGATGGAAAATTAAAACCAGAAGAAATGAAAGGTGCAACGATCACAATTACAAATATTGGATCTGTTGGCGGAACCTATGCCACACCGATCATTAATCATCCTGAAGTGGCCATTTTAGGAATGTACAAAATCTCTGACCGCTTGATTTTAAAAGACGGCAAAGTTGATTCTGTGAAAGTCATGAATTTTACCATCACTGCCGACCATCGCTTAATTGATGGCGCCGTGGCTGCAAACTTTTTGAAAGCATTTATTTCTCGTGTGCAAAAACCTGGTCACTTGATGTTGGATCTTCGTTAAGAAAAGGAAATGGAATAAATTATGGCTCAAAATTTTGATGTTGTTGTGATTGGTGCGGGTCCTGGTGGTTATGTGGCAGCGATTCGTTCTGCACAATTAGGATTTAAAACTGCTGTTGTTGAAAAAGAATTTTTAGGTGGAGTTTGCTTGAATGTCGGTTGCATTCCTTCCAAAGCCATGATCACAGCTGGCCATTGGCTGCACAAGGCTGAACATGACTTCCCGACCATGGGTTTTAATCTTAAAAGTAAAATCGAAGTGGATTTTAAAAAACTTTTAGCATGGAAAAATTCTGTCTGCGACAAAATGTCAGGCGGAGTGAATCAACTTCTAAAAGGCAATGGCGTCACCATCATCAAAGGCACTGCAAATTTTAAATCCCCAACAGAAATCACTGTTGTTGGATCAGAAATCAATGACACTATCACCGCTAAAAACTTTATTATTGCGACGGGATCACGTCCCATCGAAATCCCAGGTTTTCCCTTTGATGAAAAAGGAATTCTGTCTTCAACTGGGGCCTTGGCCCTGGATCATGCTCCAAAAAAAGTTATTACGATTGGTGGTGGCTACATCGGTCTTGAAATTTCGTCCTACCTGCGAAAGTTTGGCTGTGAAGTCACTGTGGTCGAAGCCCAATCCGAATTGCTAGCCGGTGTTGTCGACCCAGAATGCGCACAGGTAGTGACACGCAAATTAAAAAAATCTGGGGTTGAAGTCCTTTACGGAGCCAAAGCCAAGGGACAAAAAAAATCTGGAAGTGGTTACGAAGTCACCGTGGAAATTGGTGGCAAAGATCAAGTGATTCAAGCTGATAAAATTCTTGTGACTGTTGGACGTCGCCCCAATGGGGACCAAATGAACCTTAAGGCCGCCGGAGTCCAAGTGGATGAGCGTGGCTTTGTTAAAGTGGATGCTCAACGAAGAACATCTACTCGACATATTTTTGCAATTGGTGATATTTGCGGGCAACCAATGTTGGCCCACAAGGCCAGCCACGAAGGTGTTTTGGTTGCTGAAGTGATCAAAGGCCACAACCGAGTCTACGATGTGAAAACTGTCCCAGCCGTTGTCTTTACTGATCCAGAAATTGCATCAGCTGGTTGGACAGAGGCAGAAGCAAAAGCCAAGGGACACAATGATTTAAAAATTGGAAAATTCCCCTTTGCTGCCAATGGGCGCGCGGTTTCAATGCAAGAAACCGAAGGCTTTGTTAAAATTATTGCCGATGCGAAAACCCACATTGTTCTTGGTGTTCACATCGTTGGGCCCGAGGCCAGCAACTTGATTTCTGAAGCCGCATTGGCTATTGAAATGGGCGCACGTATAGAAGACATGGCTTTAACCATTCACCCCCACCCTACACTTGGCGAAACAATGATGGAGGCCGCAGAAGCCACCCTTGGCCATGCGATCCATGTGATTCAAAAGCCATTGAATAAAGGAACATCCACAGCCCATGTCTAACACCAGCGCCGATCATCAAATTGAAAATCAATCTATGATTTGCGAAAAAGCCCCCCCTCTTTTGTTTTTGGATTGGGGACTTATTGCTTACAGTGAAGCGCTCGAAAAACAACTGCAGCTTGTCCAGCAAGTGGCCGATGAAAATTTACCAGGTGTGATTATATTTTGTTCCCATCCTGCGGTTGTCACACTTGGGCGAGCCACTCAAAATGGTGATATCACAACCTGGAATGGCGACACCGTCGAGGTTTCCCGCGGCGGAAGGGCCACATACCATGGGCCTTCACAAGTTGTTGTTTACCCCATCATCAATTTAAAATATTCACGCCATGGCCGTAACCCCAATGAAATTTTTGGTTTTCTTCGCGACTTCGAAAAGGCCATCATTGAAACATTAAAAGTTTATGGCATTGAAAGTGTTGGCAAGTCTTTACAAAAAAAAGACCCAGCAGCAGAAGGAAAAGACGAAACCGGTGTTTGGGTGGGCTCACAAAAAATTGCCTCCCTTGGAATAGCAATCAAAAAATGGGTCACCTACCACGGCGCTGCCATTAATCTTGACCACGATCCGAAAGCCTTCCAGGGCCTCAATCCCTGTGGATTTAGTTCGTCGACAATGATCAGCCTTGAACAACTTAAGCAGCAGCCTGTAGATCGAATTCGTTTTATTGAAAATTTAAAAGAGCAGTTGGAAAAGTTTATTTAAAAACTGTTTACTTCTGTTATTGGAAGTCCAGCTTCGAGCAGATTATCAAAATCAAATCATTAAAATGTACATATTACCTGTCCAAATAATGACAGGTGTTACTTCAACTTATCTTGAGTATCCTCCATGAAATTATATTTCAAAAAAGAGGAGATCATATGAATCAATTTATTACGATTGGATTTTTAACCCTAGGACTTTCTGCTTCTGCATTTGCTGGCGATGCAGCCAATTTCCGTCTCCTCGGTTTTTCACAGGATAATTCCAAAATGGCCTACGCAGACACTGCGATTGGTGATGGTTCGGGATTAGCCTATGCCTCTATTCAAGTTGTTG
>DGYJ01000123.1:0-272 GCA_002396665.1 Bdellovibrionaceae bacterium UBA5009 | reverse complement strand
AAAAATAACAAAGTATTAAAAACAATTTCCGCTGAAGATGAAAATGAAAATAATCCAAGCGAGTCTGTAGCTCTTAAGAAGGCTTTGCTTAAAGCTAAACTTGCAAGCTATGGCATTATTGTGGGGAAAAAAATGGGCAAAGTCCTTTTGCAACGTCTTCCGACTGACTATAGTCAATCGACGAACACCATATTTAGCGTCGACAGCTGGGCCCAAGGCGGAGCAACTTCAACAGTGCCAAAATATGAACTTCTGCTTGAACAAAAAAATGT
>DGYJ01000122.1 GCA_002396665.1 Bdellovibrionaceae bacterium UBA5009 | reverse complement strand
CAAGAACAAATTCAGTTCAAAGAAACCTGGGTCATCGAAAACGATAAAACCATGCGCCTAACTATAACTCCGATAGATGCTTCACAAAAAAATCTTTTTCGCTTTCAAGCCATCTACAGTGGGGGCAATCGTTGGACTCTATCGAACGACCGCAAACGAGTTTCTGAAAAAATTTCCGACGAGCTCGCTGAAAAATGGTTCTTCTTTAAAAAGCCCGAAGCTCTGGCGCAAGCTCTGATCAGCCACAAAATCATCTCGTCTATTCCTGCCCCGCAGGGTCCTAAAAAAATAAAAACAGGATTGGATTTTAAAGTTGAATCCGAAAAATATGTTCGACTTTCTAGGGCCCAAGGTGTTGTGAATTACAACTTTACAGATTTAGAGCAAACTGGCTTTGGATCCCTGTGGATCGAACAAGATCAGTTTGTTATTCGCAAACTAAAATGGCCAAGTCAGGCCATTATGTCTGCCGATGACTATAAAATTTATGCTAAGAATTTGCATCTTGCCGAAAACCAAAACATTCAGTGGGAACAATCCAATGCTCAAATCCATGTCAGTAGCGTGAATCTGAAGGCCACCAATGCTTCAAATTCATTTCAACTGACCTCTTTGGATCAAAGCCCTTCGTTTGAGGGATTTAAATCTGATGATTCTAAAAAACTTGCCGAAGAATTTTTTAAACGGTTTCGATGAGCTTCTACAAAATTGCAGTTCAAGCCCCAATGAAGGGGGCCTTGACCTACTCTGCTGAAAAAATTGATTTTATTCCCCAGCGTGGCCAGTGGTTGCGGGTTCCATTGGGTTCTAGACTAACCCTTGGATTGTGTCTTGGTCCTGCCACGCCAGCAAATGCAGAGACAAATCAAAAATTCGAAATTAAAAGTATCGAGTCCGCAGAAACAGAGTATGGCCCACTAACGGAAGACCTTGTTCAATGGATCGAATGGATTTCTGAATATTATTTATACCCCGTTGGCCTTGTGGCATCGACATTTATTCCTCCGCTTCGAAAAAACATCAATTCAAAAACTCGCAAAAGTCCCGTTATCCCCACAGTTGAAAGAGTAAATCCGCCGCAACTCACAAAAGAACAATCCCAAGCTGTGGAGGATATTGCAAAGTTCAATTCTTTTTCGGCACATTTGCTTTTTGGCGTGACTGGATCTGGAAAAACCGAAGTCTATTTGCGATTGCTTGAAAAAATTCTGGCAGAAAATAAAACAGGACTTGTTCTGGTTCCTGAAATTTCACTGACTCCACAATTGATATTTCGCTTTGCCCAACGTTTTGGTGATAAAATTGCAACCTTACATTCCCATTTGACCGAGCGTGAAAAAACCAATCAGTGGTGGGACATGGTCGAGGGGCGAAAACAAATTTTGATTGGCGCAAGGTCGGCCCTGTTTTGTCCAATTCCAAATCTGGGATTGATCATTGTCGATGAAGAGCACGAGCCCAGCTTTAAACAAGATGAAAAATTAAAATACCACGGTCGTGATGCGGCTGTGATGTTGGCGAAACTAAAAAATATTCCCATTGTTCTAGGCTCGGCAACCCCCAGTCTTGAAACTTGGAAAAATGCCTTAGAAAAAAAATATCATCTGCACCGCCTCAGCCAGCGGGTTGAAAATCGCGCCTTGCCTGAATACAAAATCATTGATCTTCGACTCAAACACGAGGCCCAAGATCCTGAACTTAAAAAAATTGAAACTCCTCCGCTCCCATTTTGGATGAGCAAAGAACTTTACATTGGTTTAGATCAATCATTGAAAAAAAACGAGCAGGCTGCTTTGTTTTTAAATCGTCGCGGCCAAGCCCAGTTAGTTTTATGCGAAGCCTGCGGCTTCACGATGGAATGCCCTAATTGCGATATTTCACTGACACTTCACTCTTCGAATCATCTGGTCTGTCACTATTGCGACTATCATGAAAATTTAAAAAAAGTTTGTCCCGACTGCAAAGAAGGCGAACTTAAACCCGTGGGCGTTGGCACAGAACTTATCGAAACAGACTTGCAAAATTTATTTCCCACTTCGCGAATTGCCCGCGCTGATCGCGACGAAATTCAATCCCGCAATGATCTTGAATCTTTGATCGAACAAATGGAAAAACGCGAAATCGATTTTTTAATTGGCACTCAGATGATGGCCAAGGGTTTAGATTTTCCACATCTCAATTTAGTGGCCTTTGTCCTTGCTGATATTGGTTTTAATTTGCCAGATTTCAGGGCCACAGAAAGAAGTTTTCAGTTGGTCACGCAAATGAGCGGCCGCGCAGGTCGCCATGTGAAGCTGGGCGATACGCCGGGGCAAGTCATCTTGCAGACCTATAACCCTGAACATGAAAGCATTGTTTATTCACAAATGGGAAGCTTTGAAGCCTTTGCCGAAGCCGAACTGAAGAGTCGAAAAAGCCTCTTGTATCCCCCCTTCGGAAAATTAATTTCACTTCGCATTCAAGGGTCTCAGTTGAAAGATGTGCAAAAAAGCACAGAAACCTTGGCCGCCAGGGCCCAACAGCTCCGTGATAAGTTTGAATCCTATAAGTCCATCGAGCTTCTTGGTCCTGCCGAAGCCCCTTTGTTTAAATTGCGCGGACTTTTTAGATACCACTTCTTACTCAAAGGGCCCTCAAGCCAAGCCCTCCACCAATTTGTCCAACAGCTCTTGGGCGATGAAAAATGGGTTTCCCAAAAAACTCGCATCCTGACTGATGTGGATCCGATCTCACTTCTGTAGGGTTTTCCCCCTCTGAAACAAAACCATTGGACATCCGGACCAAATTTTTATCATAATAAAACCAATGATAGCATGCCCTCGTTGCGGAGTTCAGGTCACTGAGCTTCATCCATTATCAGCACCACAAATTGCCCAACTTCAAGCGCTTGGGGAGTCCGCATTTTCTGAAATTTGCATGACCTGCCATTCGGATTTAAGAAAGCTAGCTTCACAAATGAGTGGCGGAGTCCTGATGGCGCAAGAGCGGGCCAAAGAACAACATCGTTTGCAGCTTTGGAAGAGCCGTGTAAATTTGATCAAAAAAGCCCGCCGCTCGATGTCCATGAAGCTGTACCCTGATGCAGCCATGTCCTACGAAAAATATTTGCGTATTTTAGAAATCGTTTTCAATTGCAAAAAAGGTGAGCACTTAAAACCTGAGCATTTTAAGGACTCTGCGCGAACAAGTGAACTGACTGTTGTGACTTCTGTTTATTGGGATTTACTTCGCATCTACGACACC
>DGYJ01000094.1:2935-4654 GCA_002396665.1 Bdellovibrionaceae bacterium UBA5009 | reverse complement strand
CCTGTTTTTGCTTATCCGTTAGCTCACCCATAACTTGATAAAACCTACCCCAAATATTTGAAGCAGAAATTATTTTTTGCAGCAAGCTTTCAAGGACTGATTGATGAATATAAAAATCATCAACCGTAAAAATATTTTGATAGTCATCATGTTTTGAAATTTGCAATTTTTTAAACCCCAAACACTCATTTAAAAAAACTTGAGTTGCAGTCTCGGGATTTCTAAATCCTTTAGAGAGCATAAAGGCTGTGGCCTTAGTTTTAAACGGCATCGCTTCCAGCGCATTTGATTCCACCAGCTCTTGTAAAATGGACTGTTTTAAATCCTGTGGAGGATTTGCCATAAACTGATTGACGATAGACCTGCCAGACAATGAATCAAATACGCTTTTGAAATCAAAAAACCTTTGAAGCGTTTCATCTGTTTTATTGTCTGGATACCGAAGTCTGATCTCAGGTATTACTTTGTCTATAATTTTTTGAGTTTGACTTGAAACTTCTCTTTTATAGCCTTGCCTAAAATCACTCATCTGCGGCCACAGGGGTTCAGACTCTGGCTTATATAACCCTTGCGCTCTTAGCTCTACATTAAGCTTATTTTCTTTTTCATTGGACCAGCCAGGAACCTGGTCAAGGTCCGTGGGCCAAACAAAAGGCTTTTCTTTTTTCCAGTTGATGGGGGTTCTTGTGGTTCGTAAATAAACAGGTCCGTTTTTATTTGAGCTGGCTATTTTTGGCTTTGACCTAAAAAATTCTGAAAGGTCATCTGGATGTGTCGCTTTTGATTTGATCCCCGTTTGTTCTAATTCGCGCACAAAGGGCTTAAAATGGGATCGAAGTAAGATAGCCCCTGGATCATTATCAAAGTGACTAAAGCTTGTCAGAAATGGCTTATAGCCCTTCCACTTATCATCCCACTTTGCAGCTAAGACCCATGTGGATTGCTGTTCAGAAGTAATAGAAATCACCCTTTGAGCTATCTGGATCAGGTCTTCTTTTTCTTGAATACTTAAACGCCCATTCACCAAAGCCCCCTTGTTGGTTTGAACGTGATCGGATCTATACAACAGGATCTTTGTTTAGAGGGGGTCAATAATTTTTATTTGTAGAGATTTCCTGGTCTTAGACAAAATTGGGGACCCAATATACCCCCAAAAGTTGCCTATAATGGTAAGGAGGTATTAATTAGCACCTATCGTGCCAACAATCGAATTTGTTTTTATGAGTGGAATAAACGTAGCTAATACAAGTGATGTTTTGTGATGAAAACTTTAACTAGTATCGGTGAATTTCAACAAATTCGCAAGTGAAAAATTAAAATAAATATTTTTAATTTTTTAAAATCTCATTTGGCACTTGTCCAAAACTCAAATGAGTAAATCCATGTCTTAAAGACCAAAAAATACTTTTTGGCGCTTTAAAAATTCAAGACCCAATCAATGCGCAAGCCACTGCTTTTTGCGATTTTCACAATCAGCACGGCTTGTGCCAATAATTTTTAATTGAAAGGAAAAAATGAAAATTAAAAATGACTACTACGGTGATTTTAGAAATCTGTTTGATGATGAAAAAGACCTGAATTTTTACCCAATACTTGCTCCTGGCGAATTTAAAGATGTGATCTTAAATAAAAATTCCCACGGACAATTTAGCAATATTGCAAAAAGATTCAGGCTTTCTGAATCCATCAACTGGGGCTATTATGGAAAAGGTCCCTTGG
>DGYJ01000094.1:0-2770 GCA_002396665.1 Bdellovibrionaceae bacterium UBA5009 | reverse complement strand
TGGGGCTATTATGGAACAGGTCCCTTGGATCTGGCCTTAAATATTTTGATCCATTTTTCTGGCGACGACTTAGATTTTACCAATAAATACTACCACGACTTTACGACGGATGTTTTAAAGGATCTTCCGCAAGAGCCCGTGGTGATTTCTAGTGAGTTTATTCTGAACTGGATCATGCAAGCAAAAACCAAAGAGCCAGATCATGTGGCCAGGGAAGAAATCCCCTGCGGGTCGGATTATTATTACGATCACGATTTTAACCTAATTAAAAGAGAGAAGAAAAAACCTCTTTTAACCAAAACCCCACTTAGGGGAGAAAACGGAGGCTATTATGGGAAATAACAAACAAAACGATTCTTCAAGCGATGCAGGGCTAATGATGATTTTTCTTGGGGTGGTTGCGATTATGGTTTCAAAGAATATCGACAAAATGCAACGCTGGGCTGATGACCACTGGATGATGCTTGCTGTGATGGGGGTTGGAGTTTGCTACGTGATTTCATATTTTATGAAGTGGCGATTTCGCATGAAACACCCTGAAAGTTACGAGCGTGAGCTTGCGCTTAAGCAAATGCAAATTCGTCAAAAAAGGAATTTTGATGAATAGATCAAATGATTCGATCTATGTCGGTGAAACCTTAAGGGACTGCCAGCCTTTGTATTTAACCAATCAAATGAGATCAGGCCATGTGCAAATCATCGGAGCCACGGGACGCGGCAAAACTGCGTCCGTGGTTTTACCATGGTTTATTCGGGATATCCGTTGTGGCAATAGGCCAGTTCTTATTGATGGCAAAGGTGATGAATCCATTATTTTCGACTTAAAGCGAAAGCTCACGTCTCAACAATTTGAGCAGATCGCATTGTTTGATTTGTCCAATGATGATTCACTGACAATGAATCCCCTGATCGGTGGAAGCCCTGAAGAAGTGGCCGATAGGCTGATCCAGTCTTTAGACTTTGAAAGCAGTTACTATAGAGACGTGCAACATTCAGCGGTGCTTTTGATTTTAGAATCCCTTACCGCGTGCGAAGTCGAAGCGAGCCTTTCTGCATTGTATGACTTTTTATCTGATCCAGGTCAAATTTTGGATTTATCAAAGGCAAGTAAAGATTTCCCCAAACATTTGACCGTGGAGCTTTCACGGCTTTCACAAATGAACCGCGATCTGAGAGAAGAAAAGTTCTCCGGAATATTGTCGCAGTTGAGACCTTTTTCAACAACAAGGCTAAGGCGTCTGACATCAAGCAATGAACTAGATCTTAAGCAATTCATGGATGGAGTTTACCAGTACAAGTCTTGTGTGATTTTACTAAACACTTTGCAGTTTCAAAAGACCGCGAAGCTTTTCGGTAAAATGCTGATGCAGCTAGTGGCATGGATTACTTCAAGACGTGAGATCGGGTCTTACTTTGTGCCACTATTTATCGACGAGTTCTCGGCCTTTGTGTTCGATGGCTTTGAACAGTTGCTAAACAAAGCACGCTCTCGTCGTGTGGGGCTTCATCTTTCGCATCAAAGTATTGGTGATCTAGAAAGTGTGTCGGAAAGCTTTGCAAAAACTGTCAATGTGAACACCAACGTGAAAGTTCTTTTAGGGCTTAATGATCCAGACACGGCTGATTATATGGCTAGGCATCTTGGAACAAAAACAAAAATTAAATCCACTGAACGTGCCACAAAGTCTGCCTGGGGTGACATCGAAGAAATGGGGGAAATGTCACTTCGAGAGACTGAAAATTACAAGATTCATCCAAACAAGCTTAAAAATTATTCCCAAGGCCAAGGGGTTTTAAGTCTATTGGTGAATGGTTATCCGTTCACCGAGGAGGTGCAATTTGATCCAAGAACTTAGCAGAAATATGATTTTAACTGACAGGGATTTTTTAATTTTAAAAGGTCTTTATGACAATACCGTGACGGGCTTTTACCAAATTCATCAAAAGTATTTTACTGGCAAAAGTCATTCAACGGTAATGAATAGGTTAAAATTATTAGAAGAAAATAATTATATCCTTCGTCATCGCATCCCGCGCATGAGCGCTTTAATCGAAAAAAGAGAAATTGGCGTGGTGTTTCAGGTGACAGGTCGTGGGACTCAAGTGCTTAGGAATAAATTTCCGGGTGAAATTTTTAGCGACAAAGTGCCGTCGATCAGTCCGCAAAGTTTAAGCCATGATTTATTATTAAATGACATCAAAGATGCCATCTGTGGTGAGCACCCGGGGTTTGAGTGGATGAATGGCAAGTATTTGGTATACAATCAGGGATTTAGAAAAATCCCTGATGCTGTGTTAAAAATGTCGAATCAGGAAGGCTTTATTGCCATTGAACTAGAACTCATAGTCAAAAGTTCTAGTCGCTATCGGCAAATCATCGCGGAATTCAGGTCAAGCCGCGAGATCAAGAAAGTCATTTACATCACGGCCAATCATCACATCGACCAAAAAATAATGTCGGAACTAGAAGGCTATCAAGTGCCTCTTGGACATAAAACCAGCGGCAACTTTTTTGAATTTAAAAGCTTAAACGAAGTTTTAAAAATTCACGAAGAGCACCAACAAAGGGTCAAACAATGACTCAAGCCCAGCGTTTGAGGATTTGTTTGATCCAGGCCAATTCAGAACTATTCGATAGCCATAAGGAATTTGAAAAAGCCAACCCCTTCACCCCCTCGTTCAAGTTTCCTGACCACTCCCACTCTACGATTGAAAGTGGTCAGGAAAACACTTCGGGGGTTACGGGGTTGGTTGGGGGGAGGAAGGAATA
>DGYJ01000108.1:30792-31960 GCA_002396665.1 Bdellovibrionaceae bacterium UBA5009 | reverse complement strand
AACTGCAAGGGAATTCTAAGACTGAGACTCGCGAATGGGTTGATAGAGAAGTATTAGGCTCGACAGTATTGAGTGTAGGGAATTGTCATGCTGTCGAATCATATAATAGTCGATATGGTTTTGAGCTCATGACTCGCGAAAAAGTATTGTATCGATATGTTCAACAGGAGATTCAATTGAGTAAGCATTGGCTTTGGGGATGGCGAGTAATATCCGAGGATGAGGCCCATTTCGTAGAAGGATCAGACAATATTGTTGTGGAAAGAATTTCTAAAATTATTAAATCACCAGATCTTCCTTTTTATGAAGAAGCAAAAGCAAATTGCGAATCAATTAGGGCTGGATATATAAAATAATATTTTTTCTACAGAGGTTCTGTTGCAATAAATAAAAAAATATTACAGAACCTCTATTCTTGGAATGATTTCGGTTATTCATATGGACTTGAATAAGTTCTAATTAGATTGACGGCCGCTTTTCGCAATCTTCTTCACGTAATTTGCAAAGTCTGGATCCTCGCCCTGCAGAAGCTCGTCAAGGGATTGGCGAAAGTCATTTCGTTTGCACCAGAAGACAATGTAATCTTCCCACGAGGCCCAAAGACGGGCGGTTTGTTTGTTCATCTTTTCTTCGTAGACAAGGATGAAGGCTCGCTCGAAGAGGGATATTAAAATTTCAAAAATAATTTTTTTACGTTCCCGTTGTTCTGGTGTCAGATCTTTTGGGTCGAGCTCTTTCGAAATCAGCTGCAGATCTGCATTTTCAATCAGAAGTTTTGAAAAGTCGGCGTATTCGTCAGACAGGCGTTGGTAGATTTCTTCTTCTTCGTTTTGGCGCTCGCCCCGTTGTTCAAGATAATATACCAGTAATGCAAAGGGGAAACCCACGACAGTGACGACGTAGCTTGCGGTTTCCCACTCTTCAGCAGTCCATAAACGAAATTGCATGGATATCCTTAATCTTCAATAGAATCTGCAGCTCGTGAACAGCGCCAAGTGACCCGCTTTTGCAGCAAGTTGAACAGGGCAATGCTCTCAGAACTTAGGGTTTTGCTTAAAGTTGTTTGATGAACAAAATCTAAATTCGAAAAGGGCCAACGAAAGCCGCGACAGTCCACATAGTTTGGAAACGCTAAGATGCCACGGGCCTGGCCCTGTTTCTCTTTTAA
>DGYJ01000108.1:27957-30637 GCA_002396665.1 Bdellovibrionaceae bacterium UBA5009 | reverse complement strand
TAAAATAAATGGAACAATTGAATCGGCAAACCATTTTGGAACATCTGCGGGAAGCATTTGTCTTCTGTAAAGTTCTAAAGAAACCTCGACCGGAGTCACAAAGGCAAATTGGTTATTTTGAATTGGATCTGTCGTTTCGATGGAGTCGCTTTCAAAGTTGTAAGCCCTGCGACCTGCGGGGTAAACAACACGAATAAATGTATGAAATTGAATTCCAGCTTTGGCGAATTTTTTTGTTAAGAATGAATAAACAGTGGCGTCTTTTTGAGTATTATCCCCAAAGAAGATAACCTGAGTTGGTTTTTGATTTTGTAAAATCCGACTGATGGTATTGATTTTATGAACACTGGCATCCCAATTTCGTCTTGGATGGTAGGATCCCGGCGGGAAGTTGCCATTGGCTAAAAAACTTTGATGAACTTTTTCCATCCATCTCGCTGGGGCATTGCTAACATAATAGAATTTTGTATTGGCCTGGGTTCGGGCGATCCATTGATACAATTCTGACATTCCCAGAAAGCGACTTTTGTCATCGCGGGCGCGCAATAATGCAGAAATTCTGGATTGGACATTGGATTGCTTAATGGTGTCATCCACATCTGAAATGACAAGTGTCAGATTGTTATTCTGACGATCAGTTGTTCTGATTTTGCTTAAATTTTGAGCTAAGGACTTTGGAGCCAATGCCGTCAGTAGGCTGGCAATAAATATTAGAATTAAAAATTGAATTTTCATAATCCCCCCTGAGTATCGATTCACACAAGGATTTAGTCTTTGCCGTGAAGGGATTCAACCTTAATTAGGGCTTTTTTGTTGACCTTAGGCGGTGCGTCTGAGTATTCGATGGGTCTATGAAAAACACACTTGTTCTAGATGGTCACCAGCTCGATTTAAAGGCCCTTCTTCATGCTTGTAGCAGTTCCGACGTAAAAGTTGAGATCTCTGCCGATGCTAAAGCCAAAGTCACAAAATCCCGTCAATACATTGATTCGCGACTTTCTAAGGGTGAAGTCATGTATGGAGTGAACACAGGTTTTGGGGCTTTTTCGAGTGTTCGCATTTCTGATTCAGAAATTGAACTTTTGCAAAAAAATCTGATTCGCTCGCATTCGATGGGGGTTGGAGCTCCATTCACGAAAAAACAATCCCGGGCCATGATGATTTTGCGGGCCAATGCTTTGTCGCGTGGTCATAGTGGTTGTCGTGTCGAAGTGATCGAGAAAATTTTAGAATTTTTAAATAAGGATTTAATTCCAGTGATTCCATCCCAAGGAAGTGTTGGCGCCAGTGGGGATTTGGCACCCTTATCACATTTGGCCTTGGCCCTGATTGGCGAAGGTGAAGTTTGGGGGGCTGACGGAAAACCTGTTCCTGTTGCTACCGAACTTCAGCGATTAGGAATGAAGCCCTTGGTGTTGAAGCACAAAGAAGGTTTGTCCCTGATCAACGGCTGCCAAGTGATGACAGCCATTGGTTTACTAAGCCTTGCAGAAACGAAAGATTTGTTAAATCTTGCAGACCTTGCAGGGGCGATGTCGCTCGAGGGTTTGCGTGGATCCCGTTCGGCCTTTGACCCTTTGATTTCGGCTTCACGGGCCCATGCGGGTGAAATTAAAACGGCCAGAAATCTTTTAAAAATTTTGGGCACAACATCTGAAATTGCAGAAAGCCATGCGGGCTGCAACAAGGTCCAAGATGCCTATTCGCTTCGCTGTATGCCGGCTGTGCATGGCGCATCGAAGGACACGTTTCAGTATGTTTTGCGAACCTTAGAAACTGAAGCGAACTCAAGCACAGATAATCCCCTGGTTTTTGCAGATGATGGAAAAATTCTTTCCTGTGGAAATTTCCATGGCGAACCTGTGGCTTTTGCTTTAGATTTTTTAGGCATCGCCCTTTCATCAACAGCCAGTATCTCTGAATGCCGAATTGCAAAAATGATTAATCCTGCCATGAGTGATTTGCCAGCCTTTTTAGCCCCCAATGGCGGGTTGAATTCTGGTCATATGATTGTACAAGTGGCGGCGGCTTCTTTAGTCAGCGAAAATAAAATTTTGGCCCATCCTGCAAGTGTGGACAGCATTCCGACCTCGGCAGAAAAAGAAGATCATGTGTCCATGGGAACAATCGCAGCACGTAAAGCTGGGCAGATTTTGCAAAATGCTCAAAATGTTTTGGCCATGGAATTTTTAAGTGCCACCCAGGCCCTTGATATGTTGGGTGGTTTGAAGTCATCGCCGGTGATTGAAAAAGTAAAAAATGAAATTCGCCAAGCTGTGCCCTTTGCCAAAGAAGACCGAATTTTTTCTAAAGACGTCGAAAAAATTAAAGAGATGATGTTGAATGGAAAAATTCTTGGTGTTCTTGAAAAAGAAATCGGCCTTTTAGATATCTAAATTGATGTTGAAACGAAACTTAAATCGTTTCCTTTTAAATGGAGTTTGTATGTCTTCAAAATCCCGCGTTGTCAGAGCCCCCACCGGAACAAAATTGAACTGCAAAGGCTGGCTGCAAGAGGCCGCGTACAGAATGATCCAAAACAATTTGGATCCGTCGGTGGCCGAACATCCAGAGGATTTAATTGTGTATGGTGGGATCGGGAAAGCGGCCCGCAATTGGGAAAGTTTTGATAAAATTTTATCTGCTCTGAAAAATTTAGAAAATAATGAAACCCTGTTTC
>DGYJ01000108.1:20991-27768 GCA_002396665.1 Bdellovibrionaceae bacterium UBA5009 | reverse complement strand
CCTGTTGGTTCAGTCCGGTAAACCCATTGGGATTTTGAAGACCCACGAAGATGCTCCACGGGTTTTGTTGGCGAATTCAAATCTAGTTCCGAAGTGGGCCACATGGGAGCATTTCCATGAGCTCGATAAAAAGGGCTTGATGATGTTTGGTCAAATGACAGCAGGTTCATGGATTTATATTGGGACCCAAGGAATTATCCAAGGGACCTATGAAACTTTTGTCGAAGCGGGTCGTCAGCATTTTGGTGGAAATTTAAAATCACGTGTGATTTTGACTGCGGGACTTGGTGGAATGGGTGGGGCCCAGCCCTTGGCAGGCGTTTTTGCTGGCGCCATTGTGTTAGCGGTGGAAATTGATCCCACGCGAATTCAAAAACGTTTAGAAACAAAATACATCGACGAAGTTGCAACAGATTTGGATGATGCCATTCGCCGCGTGAAACACTACCAACAAACCGGTGAAGCCAAGTCCATTGCTTTGCAAGGCAATATGGCCACCGTGATTCATCAATTGATTGATAAAAAATTCGTTCCTGATTTGCTGACAGATCAGACCTCGGCCCATGATCCTTTGGTGGGCTATATTCCAGAAGCTTACACTGTAGAATCTGCTGCAACTTTTAGAAAAGAAAATCAAAAAAGTTATTTAGAACAGGCTTACCAAAGCATGGCAAAACATGTTCGCGGAATGTTGGAAATGCAAAAAATGGGAGCCGTGACTTTTGACTACGGAAATAACTTAAGGGCCCGAGCCCTTGAGGTCGGAGTGAAAGATGCCTTTAACTTTCCGGGTTTTGTGCCTGCGTATATTCGGCCTTTGTTCTGTAAAGGCAGTGGGCCTTTTCGCTGGGTGGCTTTATCTGGTGATCCGAATGATATCAAAGTGACAGATGATGCCCTTCGTGAATTATTCCCCCATAAAAAAGATTTGCTTCGTTGGTTGGATATGGCTGAAGAGCGCATTGCCTTTCAAGGTTTGCCGGCAAGGATTTGTTGGCTTGAATATGGCGAGCGTGCAAAGGCTGGATTATTATTTAATAAATTAGTGGCTGAAGGCAAAGTGAAGGCGCCTTTAGTTATTGGCCGTGATCATTTAGATTGCGGGTCCGTGGCCTCACCAAATCGCGAAACCGAAGCCATGAAGGATGGATCGGATGCGGTGTCTGATTGGCCACTTCTGAACGCCATGACAAATGTGGCCTGTGGATCGACGTGGGTTAGTTTGCATCACGGTGGTGGCGTTGGCATGGGTTACAGCCAACACAGCGGGCAGGTGATTGTGGCCGATGGAACTGAAGCTGCGGCCCGAAGACTTGAAAGAGTTTTAACGGCTGATCCCGCCATGGGAGTCTTTCGGCATGTGGATGCGGGCTATGACGAGGCCAAGCAAGTGGCGAAAGAACGTGGTGTTAGATCCTTGTGGATTGATTAGAAACTGATTATGATTTTGCAATGATCAAACAAATTTTCAGCTTTCTAAGAAATTTAATTCTGCCATTTTATATTTTTTTGTTACTGGGTGTGGCTTCTGGTGCATTGGCACAAATGAATGTGTGTGACCCTCCACCTCCTCCACCAGGCCCTGTGGTTCCTCCGCAGCCGACAGAATATGAAACCGAAGAAAGCTGTGGCAATTCGAGGCTGTATTTTCTGAAAGGGTTGCAGGCTGTACCTGCTTTGTATTCTAGCGAAAGAAGTTCATTTCCCGAAGCCGAATTCCCTTCGAAGTGTTTGCTGTATATTCAAAAGAATTTTTTATTTTCTCCGGATTTGCCATCGCAATATTTTTCATTCTGTCCTGTGGCTTCGGGCTCTCCGCGGCGCGGGGTGCGTACCCACTGTGTTTTAAAAGAATACACTCAGACAATTTACAATAGCTATGTGGACGTGATGGACTGCTTGGACATCCCACAAAAAGATTTAATTCCAAAATTATTTTTAGAGAGTGGATTCCATGCGAACACTTTAGGAAAAGGTTTCGACGGTGGGGTCGGGCAGTTAACGGATTCGGCCATTGCTGCGGTTTTTGAAGTCAAAAATTTTCCGACCGGGAGTGCAAAACATATTGATTACATGGCAAGCCAGATGCGTAAAAGTGGTAAGGCTTCCTGCCAAAGAATTCTTGCGCAAAAAAATATTCTTAGTCCTGTCTCTTCGGCGGGGTCTCAAAGATGTAGCATCATCGGATTGCCAGAAAACCCAACAAGAAATATTTTTTACACCGGATTGTTTTACCATTACATGATGCGCATCCAAACAGGTGTGACATACACAGCAGGATATTCTTTGCGTGCCGATGGAAGTCGTTTGTTCCATGATCCAAGGGAAACAGAAAACTTTGATGGTTATTTTGCAACTTACAATATTAAAAATAGACTTAAAAAAATGGGTGTCGAGCCCAATATGGCAGCCCTTCGCCAAATGATGCTGACATCGGGATACAACGCTGGCGTCCATACTGCATTTTTATTTTTGAAAAATTATTTAGATGCCCGTGAACTTCATCAATTGCCATTAACTGCTGCTGATTTTGATTTTCAAAATCAAGATATGAGTTTGTTTTGGACTTGTGGGGATCAAGAATTAGAAAACATTCGATTAAGAAAATTATCAGAGGCTAGGCTTGTTGCTTATAAATTTAGTTTTCCTCTTTTTTTAAGGTTAGTGCAAAAAACGGGGGCCCCAGGCTATCTGACATTTGCTGCAGGTCGAAGTAAAAAATTGAATAAAGAATTCGGAGACGGTGTTTGCACAAGTCCAAAATACTTACAGTTTTAATTGTTTTAATTTTAGTTTCGTTGGCCGGTGGATTTTCTTATCTTAGAAAAAAACAAGCTGCGCATCGAGATGGTGATCTAGGAAAGCTGTCTGAAGCTGCGGGCGGGGTTGCCAATGGCAATGCATTGCCATTGCAAAAAAATGCTAAGGATAAGGCTGTCGCATTAAAAGATATTGAACAGCATGGCCTTGGGGATTCAGTGAATACCAACTCGAATCTTAATCATGCAACGAATACTCCGAACGATAATATCCAGCAGGCTAGGGATCAGAAAGAGCAGGGATCCATAGCAGAGCCCAAAACAGCACTGTCGCCGTCAGAAGTTGTCGAAGCCTACAATAAGGAGTGGTTAAACTTTGAAAAGGCCGTATTAAGTCAAACTAACTTCGAGACACGAATCCAGGCTATGTACCTTGGCCTAAAAAGTTTGCAGCAAAGAACACGAGTTATGACTGACGCCAATTTAGAATTAAAGATCAGTTCTGAATTGTTGATTTCAGTATTAAAGGTGATTCCTGAAAACCAGAGCACAAAAATAAAGTGTGCTGATTACCTTCGAAAAGTATTTTTTGAATTCGATCCAAATGCATTTAAATCTGATATTTTTGAAAAATCTTGGACTCAGAATCTACCGCAGGAGCCTTCTGTAAAAAGGGCCTATTTATTGATGGTTAAGGTTTGCCAGTAATAAAAACAGATCAATTATTCTTTAAAAAACGCCGAATATTCCAATGGCTCTTTTGCATTTTATTGGCTTAATAATTAATGACAGCTTATTTACATCTGTCTTTGGCGTTTTTCGACGGCCAAGGCGGCTTCGCGAATTGTTTCACTTAATGTGGGGTGGGCATGGAAGCTTCGTGCAAGGTCTTCACTGCTTCCGCCGAATTCCATCGCCACAACAATTTCACCTAGTAGTTCGCCGGCTTTGGGGCCCACAATGTGTCCACCTAAAATGCGATCTGTTTTTTTGTCGGCAATGATTTTAACGAAGCCATCGGTTTGGTTCATGGCGCGGGCGCGGCCATTGGCCATGAATGGAAATTTCCCAACATTCACGTCGAGGCCCTGGGCTTTGCATTGTTCTTCAGTCAAGCCAACGCTGGCCACTTCGGGGTGAGTGTAAATGACTCCTGGGACAGTATTGTAATTCACATGCCCAGCTTGGCCCGCAAGAATTTCAGCAACGGCAACGCCCTCTTCTTCAGCTTTATGAGCAAGCATTGGTCCTGCAATTACATCACCAATGGCATAGATTCCAGGGATATTAGTTTGGTAGTGGGCATCGACTTGGATACGGCCCTGTGGATCTTTTTGAATTCCAACATCTTCGCAGCCCAAGCCATTGGTGAAGGCGCGGCGGCCCGTGGCCACAAGCACGACATCACCAGTGAGTTGTCCTTTGGTGTTTGCTTTGCCTTCCAGAATTCCAAGGCCGCCATTAGCTGCGACATCTTTCATGACTTCAAAATCTAAAGTGACTTGTTCGCCTTTTGTTTTGTCATTGGTGATTTGGCTACCAGTGACTTTGGTTGAAACCATGAACTTCATGCCTTCTTTGGCCAAAGATTTTTGCAAGACATCCATGGCTTCTTTGTCCATGGTGGGGCTGATACGGTCAGCAAATTCAATCACTGTCACTTGTGATCCCAGGCGGCTCCAGACAGAGCCAAGCTCAAGACCGATCACACCGCCACCAACAACAAGTAAAGTCTTAGGCACTGCAGTCAGTGCCAGCGCACCAGTGTTAGAGACAATATTTTTTTCGTTAAATTTTAAAAATGGCAATTCGGTTGGAATTGATCCCGTCGCGATCATAATATTTTTAGTATTCAAATTTTGTTTTGAACCATCAGCCAAGGTCACTTCAACGACGCCAGCTTTTAAAATTTTACCGAAGCCATTCAGGGATTCAATTTTATTTTTTTTAAACAAAAACTGAATTCCAGAATTCGAAGAACCAACAACTTTGTCTTTTCTGGTCATCATCGTTGAAAGATCAAAACTGACTGGGCCCACAGTAATGCCATGGGCTTTCATATCGTGTTGAAGGGCAGCCACATGTTCAGAGCTTTCCAAAAGTGCTTTTGATGGAATGCAGCCGACATTGGTACATGTTCCGCCAAGTCCTTTGTCTTTTTCAACAACGGCAACTTTAAATCCCAACTGGGCCGCGCGAATTGCACCGACATATCCACCCGGGCCAGAACCGATGATAACAAGATCAAATTGATTTTCCATTTATGCTCCAATTTTTGAAACGTCTTTGATTGCTTGTAAATCAAGGGCGTTGAACAATACTTAAATTACAAAAAAGAAGCCGCAACAGCGGCTTCTTTTGATTTAGAATATATATAACTGCTTTTTAGATTTCGATCAACAGACGTTCTGGGTCTTCGACGCCTTCTTTGATCTTCACAAGAAAGCCCACAGCTTCCTTGCCATCAATCATTCGATGATCATAGGACAAAGCCACATACATCATCGGGCGCACTTCGATTTTACCATTGATAACAACAGCGCGGTCTTCAGTTTTATGCATACCTAAAATTGCAGATTGTGGAGGGTTTAAGATCGGAGTTGAAAGTAATGATCCAAACACGCCGCCATTGGTGATCGAGAAAGTTCCACCATTCAAATCATCCACAGTGATTTTACCATCACGGGCCTTCAATGCAAAATCGCGAATTGCCATTTCGATTTGGGGCACAGAAAGATTTTCAGCATTCTTAATCACTGGAACCATCAAGCCTTTTTCAGTGCTGACGGCCATTCCGATGTTGAAGTAATTATGATATTCCACTTGCTCGCCGACGATGTAGGCATTGACCGAAGGAAAGGCCTTCAGGGCTTCAATTGCAGCCTTTGTGAAAAGACCCATGAATCCCAAAGAGATTCCATATTTCTCTTTGAATTTGTCTTTGTACTTGGCGCGAAGATCGTTGATTTTGCTCATGTCGATTTCGTTAAAAGTTGTCAAAGTTGCAGTTGATTGTTGGGACTCAACCAGGCGTTGAGCAATTCTTTTACGAATATTAGTCATTGGCACAAGTTTCTTTTCTTGTGTTCCAGAAGCGCTTGGCCCAGTTGGGAAAATTGGTGTTGCCGCTGGTTTCGCAGGCGCTGGGGATTTTGCAGAAGCTGCACCACCAGCTGATGTGGCTGCAGGTGCGCCGCCAGCAGGTGCGCCAAGGACATCACCTTTTGTCAGACGGCCATCTTTACCCGTGCCTTGAACGCTGGATGTGTCGATGTTTCTTTCGGCCACGATTTTTTGAACTGCAGGCGAAAGGTGGGTGTTTGCTGAAGCTCCATTTCCTGCAAAGGCCGCCGGGGCAGCACTTGCCGCAGGAGCGGGAGCACTTGCACTTGGAGCAGCAGATGAAGACGTCGCGGCAGAGGCACTTGTTGTTGGGCCTGCAGAAGCTTTTCCATCGGTGTCTATGGAAGCTACAACACTTCCGATTTTGATCGTTTGTCCAGCTTCGACGGCGATGTTCAATACCCCGTCGTTTTCAGCGACAACTTCAACACTGGCTTTGTCAGTTTCAAGTAATAATAAGACATCATTTCTTTTTACAAATTCACCATTTTTTTTATTCCAACTTCCAATTGTTGCCTCGGTCACGGATTCGCCCACCGCGGGAACTTTCACATCTATTTTCATGGTTTACTCCTCATTCAATCTTTTTGAATGGGGCCAAGGGGCCCCATCGAATTTATAAACTTAAAACGTTTTTAATAATTTCTGCTTGTTCATTTTTGTGTCTGTAGATCGAACCTGTCGCAGGTGAAGATCTTTCCGGACGGCCAATGTATTTTAAATCCCATTTCATGCCGTCAGCTTGGAATAGTTCGACGAAGCGGAAGTAAATATGTTGGAAGGCCCCCATATTTTTAGGTTCTTCTTGGGTCCAAACCACATTTTTTAGTTTTGGATAGGATTTTAAAACTGCAGCAATTTGTTGGGCTGGGAATGGGTAAAGTTGCTCGACACG
>DGYJ01000108.1:7884-20784 GCA_002396665.1 Bdellovibrionaceae bacterium UBA5009 | reverse complement strand
TCTTCAAGAAGCTCGTAATAAAGTTTACCGCTGACAAAGGCCACGGTTTCAACTTTTTTTGCATCTTTTAAAGTCGAATCTGGAATCACTTCTTGGAATGTGCCAGTAGCAATATCTTTAATATTTGAAACAGCTCGTGGGTGGCGAAGTAATGATTTCGGAGACATCACAACCAATGGCTTACGAAATTCGCGTTTCATTTGTCTTCGCAGGGCATGGAAAATTTGTGCCGGTGTCGTCAAGTTCACAACTTGCATATTGTTTTGGGCACAAAGTTGCAAGTAGCGTTCAAGGCGTGCAGAGGAATGCTCTGGTCCTTGGCCTTCATATCCGTGGGGAAGTAAAAGAACTAAGCCAGACATCTGCATCCATTTTGATTCACCACTTGATAAAAACTGATCGATAATAATTTGGCAGCCGTTCGAAAAATCTCCGAACTGGGCTTCCCAAAGAGTCAAGAACGTTGGGTCGCAGGTGGCATTGCCATATTCAAAACCAAGAACGGCATATTCTGATAAAATGGAGTCGTAAACGCAGAATTCAACTTTGTCGCCATTGATTTGATCAAGGGCCATGTAGCGTTCGCCAGTTTTAAAGTCGTAAAGTCCTGCATGACGGTGGGTAAATGTTCCGCGCACACAATCTTGGCCTGTCAAACGAACGGAAGTCCCTTCAGATAAAAGGCTTCCGTAGGAAAGAAGTTCAGCCATTCCCCAGTCGCAATCTTCTTTACCCAGGGCCATGTTTTTTCTGGTCTCGAGCAATTTCAAAAGTTTTGGATGCGGTGTAAATCCTGCAGGGAATTCAGAAAGTGCAATACCAATTTTTTCCAATGTTTTCAAATCCACGGAAGTATTCACGGGCTTAAGAACATCATCGCCTTTGGCTTTGCGAAGTCCCTTCCAAAAACCTTCGAATTTAAAAGGTTTGATTTTAGGCGCACCTTTTTTAGTTTCTTCGTAAACTTTTTGGATGTTTTCCATCTTTTCATTGAAGAAATCATCATAGAATTTTTGATCAATGACATTTTCTCGAATCAATTGTTTGCCGTAAATCTCACGAAGTGTGGGGTGCTTTTTGATGATCTCGTACATTTGGGGTTGAGTGTAGGCAGGTTCGTCACCTTCGTTGTGTCCAAAACGACGATAGCACATCATATTGATCACGATGTCACGGCCCCACTCTTGACGGAATTTCAAAGCGATGTCCATGGCTCGCAAACAAGATTCTGCATCATCCCCATTCACATGAATGACTGGAGTGGCTAAAACTTTTGCAGTGTCTGAAGAGTAATGTGATGATCTGCCGTTTTCAGGCGAAGTGGTGAAGCCCACTTGGTTATCAATGACAATGTGAAGAGTTCCGCCAACGGTATAGCCTTTCACATGGGCCATTTGAAAAGTTTCTAAGCCCACACCTTGGGAAGAGAAAGCCGCATCACCGTGGATCAAGACAGGGATCACTTTTTTACGTTCTTGAGTATCATTGTGACGACGTTGTGCCGCGCGGGTCATGCCAAGGACTACAGGATTCACGGCTTCAAGGTGGGAAGGGTTGTAGGCCAAGGTTACTTGGCAAGGTCCATTTGGTGTTTCTTTTTGTGCGACATAACCTAAGTGGTATTTGACGTCGCCATCGAAATCATCCAAGGGTTCTGCAAGCTCGGTGGGTCCATTGAAGTCTGCAAAAATATATTCCAAGGCTTTACCCATAAAGTTGGCAAGCACATTCACTCGACCACGATGGGCCATTCCAATCATCAGTTCAGCGACTTTTAAACCCGTGCCTTTTTGCACAAGACGTTCAAGCATTGGCAATAAAGCGTCGCCACCTTCGACAGAAAAACGTTTTGTTCCAACATAGCGTGTGTGAATAAATTTTTCTAAGGACTCTGCGCGGGTAATTGATGCAAAGGCATCTTTTTTTTCTTGTGTCGAATATTTAATTTTAGAATTTTCAATTTCAAATTCTTTAATAAACCAATTGCGAACTTCTGGCAGGGCTTCGGCGCACTGAACACTGAGTTTTCCGCAGTAGCAGCTTCTTAGGTGGGCAATGATGTCACGAAGGGATGCATTTGGTTTTCCAATGATGGAACCAATTTGAAATTTTTGTTCTAAATCTTTTTCTGTTAAGTTGAATCGTGAAAGTGACAATTGATCCGATGGTGATGCTGTATTTGTTAAAGGATCCAATTGGGCTTCGAAGTGTCCATAATTTCGGTAAGCAGTGATGAGGTGGTAAACATCAAGTTCTTTTTCAGAAAGTCCGAAGCTGGTTTCTTGTGCCAAGTCAAAACCTTCGAAAAATCTTTGCCAATCGGGTCCAACTCCATCGGGATTGGATTTGTACTGTTGGTAAAGTTGTTCGATGTACTCCAGGTTGCCTCGGTTGGCATAACTTGATGTGCTCATGGGTGGTTTCCTTCTGCGTATAGAACGTCGTTTTTGCAAGTTCGAAATAACCCTTAGGTTTTTTCAAAACATGGGGTTCCCGTCACGGCTTAATGCGTGGCATACTTATTTTAAAACCTTGTTTTGCTTTTTGTAACTTCTTAGGATGATTGGGTCACAAATCTCGACAAAAGATCACTCAAAGGAGAACTTGAATGCCTACTCTAGTCCTAATTCGCCATGGCGAAAGCACTTGGAACCAAGAAAATCGCTTCACGGGTTGGCAAGATGTTGATTTGGCAGACAAAGGTCGGCAAGAAGCCCTGCGCGCTGGGCAAGTTTTGAGACAAAAGTCCATTCTGTTTGATACCGTTTACACCAGTGTTTTGAAAAGAGCGATCAAAACGATGAATATCGCCTTGGAAGAAATGGACCAACTGTGGCTTCCTGTCCACAAAGATTGGCGTTTAAACGAAAGACACTACGGTCAGCTGCAAGGCTTGAATAAGGCTGAAACTGCGGCAAAACACGGCGAAGCCCAAGTTAAAGTTTGGCGTCGCAGTTACGATACCCCGCCACCATTGATGGACAACGATGATCCACGACATCCTAAAAACGATCCCAGATACAAAAATGTTCCAATGCGGGATTTGCCCCTTGGCGAGTCTTTGAAGGACACGGTGGAAAGATTTCTGCCTCTTTGGAATGAAAAAATTTTGCCGGACTTGAAGTTTGGCAAAAATATTTTGATTGTTGCCCACGGAAATAGTTTGCGAGCTTTGATTCAAAATTTTGAAAAAATTTCTTCAGCTGATATTATGGAGCTGAATATGCCGACAGGAATTCCATTGATGTATGAACTTTCAAATGATCTGAAAATTTTGAAAAAAGAATTTTTGGGTGATGCTGATGAAGTCAAAAAAGCCATGGATTCTGTCGCTGGCCAAGGAAAGGCAAAATAATTGAGCTGGGCCATTGAAGAGTACCTTATTTACACTTTGGATTTTTTTGAAGATTACACCGGGCAAGTTTTGCTGATGGGTTACGATCTTCGAATTGATGTGTATGGGGACTACCGCATTGGACCTGTGAAAAAATATTCACAAATTGAGCCCAATCAAATTTTAAAAATCACAAAAGAATTTAAGCGCGACGAGCAGTTGCGTGTCGAGAGTGAAATAAAATTTAAAATTGATAAGGTGAACGAGAAAAAATTGAACACCATCGAAGATGTTCATTTGCAAAAATTTAAAAACTATCATCATAAAAAAGTCAAAGAGGCCGAAGCCGCGGCCCTGGCTGCTGAAAATGCAAAAAAAGTAGAAGTGCAGTTGGCGAAGGTAATGGATATTAAACCCTACTCATCACCAATTTTTGAAAAATCATTTGAATTGGTGGTTCAAGAAAGTGACAAAACTTTGACTTTGCTTACTCGTGATGAGTCTTACAAAACGGGCGATTTGGTGTGTTACTTAAAAAAGAATGCCGGGGATCACGCCACTGTTCTGGGTTTGAAACCTAAGCAGTTTGTGACGGATTATCTGCAAGAAGATTTTTTGAAAATCAAAAATATCGAAGCAAATTTAATTGAATTTAGATAGTGCAGACTTGAGTAGGCGATTTAAATTTCTTTGTTGAGTAATTGGAGTTGAAATGGGAAATCCCATGATGCTGGAAAAAATTGGCTGTTTATTGTCCCTTCAGGGGGCGACAGAAAAGCAGGGCCGCCATGTTCTTGAATCTGATCTTGGCATTGCAGAAAAGCAAAGTCTTATTTTCGAAAATGGGATTATTCAATGGATCGGCCCCCATTCGCAAATTCCAAAAGAGTGGAAAAAAAAGAAAATAAAAACCATCGATGCCAGGGATTGGACTGTTTTGCCTGGTTTTGTCGAATGCCATACTCACTCGGTCTTTGCAGGTTCTAGGTCAGCAGAATTTGAAAAAAGATTGAGTGGGGTGAGTTATCAACAGATTGCCACCGAGGGCGGTGGTATTTTATCAACAGTGAAGTCCACGCGATCTGAGTCTGAAAAATCTCTACTGGCTTTAACCCAAAGTCGTGTGAATGAATTTGTAAAACAAGGTGTGACGACTTTAGAAATTAAAACCGGATATGGTTTAGATTTAAAAAACGAACTGAAGTGTCTTGGGGTGATTCAAAAAGTCAAAGGTCCTCAAGTTGTGTCTACTTATCTAGGGGCCCATGCGATTCCGCCAGAATTTAAAAATGAAGAAGAGTATTTAAATTTTATCAGTGAAAAAGTTTTACCGATTCTTGCAAAAAAGAAATTGGCCCAGCGAATTGATATATTTATCGAGAAAGGTTTCTTTACAGTGCCTGGGGCTCGGCAGTTGCTGGTCAAAGCCCAGGGCTTGGGCTTAGGGGTCACTATTCATGCAGATCAATTGTCCCTTTCTGGTGGGACTGAATTAGCTATTCAGCTGAATGCTCTGTCTGCAGATCATGTGATTCAGTTGCAAGATGAACAAATTTTAAAATTGGCAAAATCAAATACAACTGCAGTTTTATTACCATCTGCGGATTTGTATATGAGATGTTCGTATCCTCCTGCTAGAAAAATGATTGATGCCGGAGTCAGGGTTGCATTGGCGACAGATTTTAATCCTGGGACATGTCCTACACAGGATTTGAGTTTGGTTGGATTGTTGGCAAGGCTTGAAATGAAAATGTCTTTGCCGGAAGTGATTGCCGCGTACACAGTCGGCGCAAGTCATGCCTTGAATCGACAAAATTCTGTGGGCAGTTTGCAGGTCGGAATGAGTGCTGATTTTTTATGCACTAAAAAAGAGTGGACAGATTTGTTCTACTCGGCAGGAAATCAATCTTCAGAGCTAGTCTTTTGTCATGGAAAGAAAATTTACGCTACGCATTCAAAAATTTAAGATTCTTAAAAATTGATTGATTGCTGTTTCAACTTCGATCTAGCCTTAGCGACATAGGGCATGGAGTGTCAACAGGGGGAGCTACAGCATGAAGTCAACGTACTCGAATTTGATGCAGTCTAAGTACTTTAGTCCAGCATTTAACTCAGCGATTTTCGATGGTCCAGTTCGTATCTATTTTGCGCAATTTCATGAATCTTTTGCTTTGAAGTTGTATTTTGTGATTCAAAATCAGTTTAAAGATATTTTAAATAAATATAAAAATTACTCTAAGAACTCTTCATCAAACCTTTTGGTGATGGTGTATCCAACCCCTGATCATTTCACTTTAAGTTTTGATCACCAAACACCCAGTGAAAAAATGCACATCGAAAATTGGAACCAGGACGTGGTGCTTGGTTTAAGTCGTCCATTGGATGATCAATATTTAGATTTGTTTGCTATCGAGTTTTCAAAAGCGCTTCAAAGATGGATAGATTTGCAAAATGAACAGCAAAGTCTTGAACGCCCGCTCGAGATTTGATTCACTAGTGGAGTGAACAAAACTCAAGACTCTGATTTCAATCAATTCCATAGGGCTACTTCTCGGGCTCCAATCCAATGGGGTCATCGTTTGATCAAAAAAACGAAGGGGCAAGTGGCTGTGGAGTATGTACTTCTTCTTGTCGTCGCCGTCACAATCGCAGCTTTGGTTATTAAATTAGTCGCCAGTCGAAACCCCGATTCGCCGGGTCTGATTGTGACAAAATGGCAAGAGGTCATGGTTTCTATTGGCAAGGATATGCCAGATTAATATTTATTTTCGAGATGGACCAACAAGGACATTCAGCTCTTCGATGTCCTTGTCTAAGATTTTAAAATTTTCATTTATCTTTTGAATTTTCGCTTGGACTTCTGGATTTTGCGGTTGGTTTTTCATCAAATTAAAAGTCTTCATCAGTTCAGCCGCCATTCGAGTTCTTTCTAATGCAATGGTTTGAAATTGTTCAATTTGCTCAAGGCTTGGCTGCTGGCCACTGCTTTGCATTTTTGCTAGATCTTGGTTCATGGCATTGAAGGATCCGGCCCCCGTGGCCAGACCGCGAAGTAATGAAAAAGATTTTTTCATTTCATCTATTTTAGGGGGAAATTTCCCTGTCATTAATGAGTAACTTGCTAAAAATAAAATCAAACTCATAAATAATGAAAATAAAATTCTTTCAAAAAGTCTCGTTAATAGTTTCATTAGAAATAAACACTTTCACGGTTTTTTGATTCTTTACTTAAGGCTTCTTGCATTTGCTCTTGGATGTCTTGGGCAATATCATGAACCAGTTCGCGATCATTGGCGGCTTCTGGTTTGTAGGGAAGTTGAATTGGCGGCAAAAATTTTATTTTCCATTTTGCAGGCAAAGGGATCACGTTCAACGGAAGTGGGATGATAATGCCTTTTAAAAATTTTGTTAATTTGAGCTGGCTTAAATTAATATGGGTTTCTTCCGCACCGACAATAATAACGGGAACGATAACGGCTTCGCTTTCAAGGGCCATGCGAACAAAGCCGCGCTTAAACTCTTGCAGTTGATACATTTTGCGACTGGGTTTAAAATTCCCTTTTTCACCTTCAGGGAATAGCACAACAGCATTTTTCTTTTTCAAATATTGCAATCCGTTTTCGTAGGTGGCCTCAATAAAACCAAGTTTTTGCGCAGGGAGGGCCGTCGTTGGTGTTAAAAACCAAAGGTGATGGGTCAGAACTCTAGGGACGCGCTTACCTTGTTCAGAAATAATGTATGAAAGCAGCACGGCGTCGAATCCTGAATATCCGGAATGATTCGGCGTTAAAAGCACCGCGCCTTTTTTGGGGATGTTCTCAAGGCCTTCAACTTCCAGCCGAAAATATTTTTTTAAAATTTCCATTAAAAATCGAGGGAAGACTTTATACAAAAGAGTTTCACGATCTAAATTTTTCAGATTGAAAATTTTTTCGTTGGGTTTCTTAAAAAAATTGATCATGATACTATTATGAAAACATATATTTTAGCCATTGACCAGGGGACGACCAGTTCGCGCGTTTGTGCCTTCGACCAAGACGGACGTCTAGCTTTTCAGGCCCAGAAAGAGTTTCCGCAAATTTTTCCAAAGCCAGGATGGGTCGAGCATAATCTTGAAGATATTTGGGAATCTGTTCGGATGACATTAAAAGAGGTTGCTGAAAAGGTTGGTGCGGAAAATATTAAGTGCATTGGGATAACCAATCAGCGAGAGACTGTCGGAGCTTGGAGAGCCTCCAATAGCGAACCAATTATGAATGCCATTGTTTGGCAGTGCCGACGAACAACTGATGATTGTGCAAAGCTTAGAAAATCTAATGTTGCAAATAAAATCACTCAGAAAACAGGTCTGGTGATTGATCCCTACTTTTCAGCGAGCAAAATCAGTTGGATGTTTAAAAATCACCCAGAAATGCGCAAGCGAGAAAAATCAGGGGATTTGAAAATTGGAACAATTGATACATTTTTATTATGGAAGCTAACCAACGGGCAAAGTCACGGAACAGATGTTTCAAATGCTTCTCGAACCATGTTGATGAACTTAAAAACTTTGGATTGGGATGATGAGCTTTTGAAAATTTTTAAAATTTCTCGATCGGTTTTGCCTGAAATTAAATCGAGCAACTCTTTTTTTGGACAGACACAAAATTTAGATTTTTTGCCAAATGGAATTCCAATCACTGGAATTTTAGGTGACCAACAGGCGGCGTTGTTTGGCCAAGGTGCTTTTTCTAAGGGCGAAGCGAAGTGCACATTCGGAACTGGCAGCTTTATTTTGCTGAACACAGGTACTGAAATTAAAAAATCAAAAAATAAATTATTAACTACTGTGGCTTGGCGTCTTGAAAGACAAAAAGCTGTCTTTGCCCTAGAGGGTGGAGCCTTTGTTTGTGGCGCAGCTGTCCAGTGGCTTCGCGATGGATTGGGCATTATTAAAAGCAGTTCCGAAGTTGAAGCCTTGGCAGAATCTGTCGAGTCATCTGAAGGAGTCACATTTGTTCCAGCCTTGACTGGGCTTGGGGCCCCACACTGGGATGCAGAAGCCAGAGGCCTTATCTGTGGCCTGACAAGAGGTTCGACCAAGTCCCATATTGCTAGGGCGACATTGGATGCGATCTCGATGCAGAATGCAGATATTTTGTTGGCTATGCAAAAGGACTCTGGATTAAAATTAAAAAAATTAAGAGTTGATGGTGGAGCCACACAAAATAAATTATTGATGCAAATTCAAGCAGATGATCTTGGGGTTCCAGTCGAGAGACCTAAAGTTTTCGAAACAACAGCCTTCGGGGCTGCGTTGATGGCGGGACTTGGTTGTGGTCTGTATAAAAATTTAGATCAATTGCTGCATTTAGTGCAAATTGATCAAAGTTTTTCTAATCGAAAGAGCATGAAGTTGCGCCTTGTTCGCCGTCAGTCTTGGGAAAGGGCACTTAAAAGGGTCCGATGAGCACAGGTCAGGCGATATTTAAAAAGTTAACTCCTTCTGAAAAAAAGCATTTGATTGAAGATATTCACTCAAAGTCCATTCCTTTGTTTTTTAAATTCGAAAAGACATTGGCATTTAAGGTTCGAGTCCAAATTGGAAAGTCGGGGGAATCATTTTTTGGTAAAAAGCCTGAAGAATTGCATGCTTTATTCGATGGTGAAACTGCGACTGTGATTGCGGCTGTAGCTGGTGAACGCTATTTTTTTTCTTCAGTTGTAAATATCGAAAATAAAAGAGTGAAATTGAATTTATCAGCGGATATTTTTCTTCTTCAACGTCGAAAGTACAAGCGCTTTACAATCCCTGATAGTTACCCCGCATTTTTATCTGTTAAAAGGGTGGATAGCGAACTCTTTTTTTTTAAAAGCAAAATATTTGATATTTCTGAAGGTGGGCTGCGAATTGGAATAGTCACCGATCTTCCAAGGGTAGAGTCAGGTCAAATTGTACAAGGGGTGTTCCGTCTTGATGAAAGAAAAGGAGTCGAAGTCAGGACCTACGTCAGACATGTGCGAAAAACTCCGAAAGACACTTACAAGCAGATAATTGGTCTAGAGTTTCATAATGTGTCTGCGTACACAAAGGCGCTTATCGCAAATCAGATTTTAGATTTACAAAGAGATCTATTTAATCTTTTCGAGCAAAAAAAATAATCTCTTGTGTTCTCTGCGTCATCTACGCAATATAAGAATATGGCCCAGGAAAATGATAAAAAACAGATTTTTAAGAAAGTGAATCTTTCTGAAAAAAAAGCACTTTTTAGACTTATTCCGCAAGAGAAATCAGTTTTACTGATCAAAGGGGCCGAGGATCATATTTTTAAAATGATTCCTTACGAGGTTCGAGATGATAAAATTCTTGTCGTCAATTATCCATCGAACGAACCAGTTCGCATGCAAAACAGTCAGGGTGTAATTATTAATTTTGAAATTTCTGAGGACAGGTATTTTTTTAATACGAATGTCATCATTGCAGAAAATCAAATGCTCATTGATTTAGTTCCAGATTTATTTGTTCTGCAGAGACGAAAAACAGCGCGGATTGATATACCTGAAAAGTATCCCCACCAAATTCGAATTTTAGAGTATCTTGGCAAGGGAGTTTTTATTGAAGGTGTAGCTTTGGATTTTAGCAGCGGTGGATGCCGAGTTTCGATTCCCAAAGCAGAGCCAGTATTCAAGGAAAACCAAGAGATTCAAGTAAGTTTGCAATTTAGCTACCGTAAATCCATTATTTTACGTGGACTTATCAAACACAAATTTACATTAGCCAACGACGCGGGGAACCCCCAAGTGTTTGGAATCCAATTCATCCAATTGGATTCCTTCTTAGAAGGTAAAATGTTAATGATGTTTATGGATGTCCAACGTGAAATTTTCTTAAAATACACCGAATGAGTTACTGTGCTTGAATTGTCTGCACAGATGGTGTCGATTGAGATGACGTTACGTTCTGCTCTTGCAGTTCAAAGTCACAAAGATTAGATTTTCTAGATTCAAGAGTCGCTCCAATATATGATTTTTGAGTGACAATGTTTTCATTTCCAATTTTTATTTTAGCGATAGAGTCTTGAATTTCTATTTGTCCTTTTAGAGAAGTGGCAAAGGACTTTCCTTCGTTAAATTCTTGTTGGCATGAATTAAAGTTAGGAATTAAATCTTTCTGAATTCTGTAATAGGCATCCTTGGCCCAAGCTTTCTCATAACCTTTAGAATTTTTGGTGCTGTACTCTAGACATTTTTCAAAATATGAAAATTGATTTTTAAATTCATCTTGCCATTTTTGATTTTGAATTTGTTTCTGGCAAAAAATAGCGTAGGTCAGTGGTAAAGATAATGCAGACACATTTTTATCAGTTGATTGACACCGCAATCCTTCGATAAGTAAATTTGTTCTACAGTTCTTGGCCTGTGGTTTTGAGTGGGAAGATTCAGGGATTAGCATTTTACTTCTAGCGCTAGGAGTGTTAGGGCTTTGTTGATTTATTGAGATTTTATTTTCAATGGGTACTGGCCTATTTTTCTCTTTTTGCAGTCCAACAATGCGTTGAGCATCCGTGACTTGTTGGAAATTTCGATAGCAATCATTGCGAATCTGACCTTCTTTGCAGGTTTCAGCAATTTGTTTTCCAAGCAGATTCCAATCGTTCGGATTTTGACGAATTTCTTTTGCAACAATTCTATAATCAGCTGATTGCTTTCGACATTGCTGACTAGAGGCTGTTTTTAGAATACATACTTTTTGGCCAAAATAATTGGGGCATTGATACTGATCGCCGGGGCAAGAGCCTTGGCTTAGCTTTAAGGCCCCACTGCTAATGCTTAAGCTTTGCGCAGACTCAATGACGACATCTTTTTGATCGGCTTTCAGTTTTGAAAGTTGACTGGGTGAAATCCAAGGCATGGATATGCTGGATTCAATTTTATCAATGTCTGCAAAAGTTTGAAGGCTGAATGCAAAAATGAAGAAAGCATAGAAATGAACTGAAAATTGTTTCATATAATTATCTTCGCATAAGTATTTGGTCGGCCACAGTCAATTTTGCTGGTCGTTGGCGTCGCGCCTAGACTTTGATCGAGTCACCTTATTAGAATGACGTGGTTACAATTGAGGAATGGGATCTAACCAGCGAAGGTGGGCAGACCTGCTGCGTTGAGAGCTTAGCTAATTTTTTTAAGAATCGTTTTTACAGATATTTTTCGCTATTATGATTTCGTTCATGAGTCATTTCAAATGGAGTCTGAAGTGCAAAAATTGATCTTGATTTTGTTTTTCTTTGCTTCGATGTCGATGGCGCAGACTGAAAATTTGACACGTGCAAAAAATTTGATGCAGCAAAAAAAATACAAAGAGGTTATTGAGCTTGTAGATAAAGTCTTATCGCAAAATCCACAGTCCTCAGAATTGGATTTGTACTATTTTGAAAAATCAATGGCAGCGATTGAAATGAACGATTTTGCAGTAGCCCTTAAGTCCTTAGACGGCTCATATTATGTAAAGTCCTCTCTTAAAGACTACGCTTCTTATTATCGCGGAGTAGTTCTTCGAAAGCTCAATCAAGTGGACCAGTCACTGGCCGAGTTTCATAAAGTGGACCTGAAGGAAAGCAGTTTGCAGCTTAAAGTTGAAACTCAATTTCAGATGGCTGAAATTTTTCTATCTCAAAAAAAGTATGCTCAAGCAGCGCCACTGATTCGCCCTCTTCTAAAGCAAGCCCGTGGAACAGAGAAATATCCTGAGGTATTGTATAATTTGGCTTTGCTTGAGCGTGGCCTGCAAAATCATGTCAAGAAATGTGACCTACTGAAGAAGCTGTATGTGCAATTTCCAGGAAATCCTCAGCTGAAAGACTGGGGCTATGATTTGTCTGCAAATTTATTTGATGGGGCTCCGACAAAGTGCTCTGTGCGCGATGAAGATTTTAAAATGCGCTTGAAGAATTGGTTATGGGCCGGAGAAGAAAAAAAAGCATTGGCAGAAATTGCCGAATTCAAACAAAAAATTGGATCAGAAAATGGATATGTGGCAGATCAAATGTTGGCCCAGTTCGAACTGCAAGCCGGAGAGCCACAGAAAGCATTTGATATCTTAAAGCCCCATCTTGAAAAAAATAAAAATAATATTGGTTTTTTATTGCTGTATGCTTCAACGGCAGCGCGGGCCTCAGAAGTTCAGACATCAGTGGCAACCTACTATCAAGTTTATAAATTATCACCGAAGTCGACAAAGGGCCGCAGTGCCCTTTATCAATCGGCATTCTTAAGTTATCAGTTCCAAGATTACGATGGGGCTCAACGTCGATTTCAAGAATTCATTCAATTGAATCAAGGCTCAAAGTTGTCCAACGAGGCCCGTTGGCATTTGGCTTGGCTTAAATATCTAAAGGCAGACTATAGCGGGGCCTACAAAGCGATGAAGGCTTTAAATAAAAACAAATCGGGACGTCGCCATCGCAAGGCCACCGGGCAAGATCGAGTCCAATACTGGATGAGCGTTTGTTTGCTCAAGCAAGGGCAAATTCAGCAAGCAAAATCTGAATTGCAAAAACTAAGTCGTGATCCCATGATGGGTTATTATT
>DGYJ01000108.1:0-7771 GCA_002396665.1 Bdellovibrionaceae bacterium UBA5009 | reverse complement strand
CCCATGATGGGTTATTATTCGATCGCAGCATCGACTCGATTAAAAAAGATCGAGCCCCAGGGAAGTTCAGGAAAAGGTTTAGCAACTGAAGGTCGCAAATCATTACCACGATTTTCTGTCACAGAAATGATGCTTCCGTCGATTGATGACTTTTCTGATCTTGAGGAAGAAGACAGTGAAAGTAGCGAAGCCGAAGTGACTCAAGTTTTGGAAGATACAAAAACTGAAACTGATGATAGTCCTGAAGACGTCGCAAGTGCAGATCAAAAAAATTCTGAAGTAGAAAATCCACCGGCTCCATCGATGGAGCTTAAAAATCCAAATTTAATCAAAAAATTTGAAAGATCGCGTGATCTTATCGTCTTGGGCTTGAATGACTGGGCAAAGTGGGAGCTTTACGATATTGAAAAGAAAACACGGAATAAAGATCACTTGAAAGCATTGATGAGTGAGTACTCGGCCATCGAATACTTCCATCGGTCTTCTTACATTGGACAAGTTTATTTTTCATCTTGGCGAGCGCAAGGCGGAATCGACGGAATGAGAAACATTTGGGAATATGCTTACCCCCAGGCCTACGATTCTATTGTCAAAAAAGCATCTAAGGAAACCTCTGTGCCGATGGAATATATTTACGGAATTATGAAGGCCGAAAGTTCGTTTCGCAGGGATGCTATTTCCCCTGTCGGGGCCTTGGGTCTGATGCAGGTGATGCCAGTCACAGGTCGAAGAGTAGCAGACCTAGCTGGGATCCGCGGATTTGAAAGTTCACAGCTTCTTCAGCCTGAAGTCGCAATCCCTGTCGGCAGTCGTTATCTTCAAAGACTTCTGAAAAAATTTGATCAAGTTTTTCCACTTGTGGCCGCCAGTTACAATGCAGGTCCGCACCGGGTAAAAAATTGGTTGAATAGTTTTGGCTATCTTGAGACAGACGAGTTCATCGAACATATTCCTTTTTTGGAAACTCGTAACTATGTCAAAAAAGTTATGGCCAATGCCAATGTCTACAACCATTTGTATGGAAATTCTCAGAACGTATTCCCTTATCTTGCAGATATTTTGCCGTTTAAATACAACGAAAAAGCTCCAACCAGGGAAACATGGGAAGAATTGTAGTCCGTCAGTTTTTTCTTTTCATTTTTTTGCTTTGGCTGTTTACGACAGTTATCTTTTTTTTATTTCACATTTTGCCAGGCGGGCCTTTTGATTTAGAACAAAATTTTTCCGCAGAAGTTTTACTGAAGTTACAACATCATTGGGGACTTGATCGGACTTTGCCAGAGCAGTACTTGACCTATTTGCGAAATGTATTTTCAGGCGAGCTAGGTCTTTCAATTTCAAACCCCGATCAAAATGTTTTATCCGTATTACAAAACGGTTTTCGAAATACATTTGTACTGAATACCTTAGCCATAATTTTTATTTTTGTTGGCGCAATTTTTTTTAGTTATTTAGTTGTGAAAGATAAAGAATCGAAAGTATCACGTGCGACCGAGCAATTGCTGATATTCATGAGCTCCTTTCCTTCGTATTTTTTGGCACCATTTTTAGTTTATTTTTTTTGCTTTCGTTGGGATATGCTACCCATGGCCTATCTTGAAAGTGCAAAAAGTTATATTTTACCTGTGATTGCACTATCCTTAAGGCCCATGGCCCAAATGGGACGTGTGCAATCTAAAAATTGGAGCGAGTCCCTGAGCCATCCTTCAATTCGCACAGCCTTTGCCAAAGGATTGTCTAGGGAACATATCATTTGGAAGCATGGCTTCCGTGCTTCTTGTAGTGGATTGTTTTCTTGGTTGAGTCCCTTGGTTGTTGGCTTGTATTCGGGCTCGTTGATTATTGAATCTCTATTTTCTGTACCAGGATTAGGATCAAGCTTTGTGCAAAGTTTATCCGAAAGGGATTATCCCGTCATGATGGGATGTACGATTTTTTTTGGCGGCAGCTTAATTTTTATTTCATCTGTTGCCGAATTGATTCAGATCCACCTTGATCCGCGATTGCAAGCTTTGCAAGAAAGGCAGCAAGTTTGAATAAGCTTGGACGCCTACAAAAAATTTCTATGGGCTATCTTTCGGCCTTAGTGATTTTGATGCTGTATTATGTATTGCATTCTGCTGAAGCTTCCATTGATTCCTCTGAAATTTTAAGTGTACCAAGTGCAAAATTTTGGTTAGGAACTGATTCCCTAGGACGGGATTATCTTTTAAGAGTCGCCCAAGGCGGTTTGTTGACCTTGGGGCTGACGACAATGAGCACTTTATTTGCAATATTTTTAGGTGTTGGACTTGGTTTTTTGAGTGGGTGGTCACGACGATGGATTTCTGAAGCAATACTTAGACTGATGGACTTTATTCAAACTGTTCCGTCATTGGTATTGGCCGCCCTTATTTTTTTTGTAAGTAAAAGCTATCTTACAACAGTTTCATCGGAGATGTCGTCTTGGATTTCGTTGTTTGCCTGTCTGGTGCTGACCCAGTGGATAAGTCCAGCGCGCTTGATTCGGCATGAAGTGATGAAAATCAGAAGTGAACCTTATATTGAAGCCAGCTTTTCCATTGGGGCTACAAGTTTGCAAATTTTTAAAAGCCATCTATTGCCTGCACTTTTGAAAACCATAATTTTACTGTTTGGCTTAGAACTTCCAAAGCATATTTTTTTCGAAAGTTTTTTAAGTTTTATAGGTTTTGGATTTCAGCCACCTCTTTCAAGCTGGGGCGGGCTAATTCAAGAGGGGTGGAAGCATCTTTCGTCATCAGCCTACCTGACGTTTATTCCTTTATTTTTCGTGATTACATTTGTATGGGCTATGAACAATGTTTTTAGTCAGTGGCGCCATCAGTCTGACCGGCCAGGATTTTTTTAACAGGAGCTATTTTGAAAAACTGGGAAAGTATTTTTTTGCAAAGAAGTTTAGAAATCGAAAATGGTGGCGATCCCTCCCACGACATTTTGCACCTCAAGAGAGTTGTGTCTGCTGCAAAAAAAATTGGCTTGGAAGAGGGGGCGCAAATGGAAATTGTCATTCCAGCGGCCTGGTTCCATGATTGTGTGGTTGTTCCAAAGAACAGTCCGCAAAGAAAAATGGCCTCTCGGCTTTCGGCTGAAGCAGCCATTCAGTTTTTAAATTCGGTTGGCTATGACCAAAAATGGTTTTCGGGAATTTCCCATGCCATTGAAGCCCATAGTTTTAGTGCTCAAATTACGCCGCAAACTTTAGAAGCAAAAGTTGTTCAAGATGCTGACCGTCTTGATGCCCTTGGAGCCATTGGAATTGCCCGTTGTTTTACGACGGCGGGCTTGATGAAAACTTCCTATTACCAAGAGCAAGATCCTTTTTGTCGCCTAAGACAAGCCGACGATAAAAAAGGTGCTGTGGATCACTTTTACACAAAACTTTTTCAAGTAGCAGATACATTACAAACGGGCGCTGCAAAAAAAATGGGTTTTGAGCGGACTTTGTATATGAAAAGTTATCTTGAACAATTTGAAAAAGAAATTCTGCCTTGCGATGAAATTCTTTTTTGATGACATCAAGTTTTGAAATGTTCATGCTTTTGTTATGAAGCAAAAACTAATTTTATCTGTTTTCATTTTTTCTATATTTTCATCATGCGCTCAGCTTCACCATGTTCAAATTGGTGATATTCAAAGTCACCCTGACTATGTGATGAAGCCATTCGACGTCAAAATCAGTGAAACTGGCGTTAATTTGCAAGATGCTAAAAATATTGCACAAGCTGTGACCCAATCCGAAGAAACAAAAAAACAAGCCAGTGATATTGCGGGAATTATTAGTTTGTTTCAAATGGGTCCTGTGACGGGAAATCCTGTTTATGTTAAAGACTATGCAAAAAACTTGGTGCAGTTGATATATGAAAAATGTCCAAGCGGTAAAGTGACGGGTTTGATGTCTGTTCGTGAGTCCCGAAAATATCCAGTGATCAGTGGTGAAATTGTTAAAATTACAGGCTACTGTTTAATTCCAAAAGGTGGTTAAGATGTTAAAAAAATTATTACTGCTTTCAATTGCAGCTTCGTTCTTCACAGGTTGTGTTTCGTTGAATAGTGTTTCTTTGACTCCAATTCCTGCAGAGCGTTCACAAAAAGTCAGCGTTCAAAAAGACAAACTGATTTTTCTTGGATTTAATTTTGATAATGATTTTGTGGATAGTGCAGTGGATGATTTACGTCGACAATGTCCCCAGGGCAAAGTCACAGGATTGTTAACAAAAGATGAAAGCATTGCTTACTTTTTGTTTTTTGTATGGAAGAAGCAGCTGACTGCAACAGGCTATTGTGTGAAAAGCAATGTGGCTTCAAATAAGCAAAAACGAGGTGCGGCTTCTGAAGACACGAGCAGTGATCTTGGGGCCGAGCAATGAAGCTTTCTATTCTTTTTATCCTCTTACAATTCGTCCTGTTACAGGGTTGCACCCATAGCTTGCATCTTTCACACCAAAGTGATTTTGGCCCAAGTTTTAAAGCCTATGCCCAGGGGGAATGGGTGAAGTCCAAGGCCGAGCAATTTGTAGTCATGGGCTTTGTTTCTGATACGAACTATGTGGATATCGCCTATAATCGTCTTCAGGACGAATGCCCAAAGGGTCAAATCCAAGGTATTCAAACCCAGTACTCGACAAGCCATGGATTCTTTTCATGGACCAATGTCATTCAAATGCAGGGACTTTGCGTTAAATAGCGCAGTATTAAAAAAATACTTAGTCTGTCTTGCGGTTTTCCAAAGCTTTAGCTAATCTTGATCAAGGCTTCAACGAGGTATCACTTCGCTGAGGCTCAACATTTTAACATTTGTAAGAGATTTCATTTCTTGCAGACATAAAAAGGAGTCCCTATGAGTACCACGTCAAAAGAGACGTCTGGATCTGTTCGTTCACAAGCCCTTTTCGCGGCCATTAATCACGAAAACATCAAAGTTGAAAAGCCGGGTCACACGACGACACCTGTTTCAGAATTTTTCGGATCAATGACTTTTGGTTTAGCGCAAATGCGCGAAAAACTTCCCCGCGATGCCTACCAAAATTTACTTAAAACTTTAGACCATGGTAAAAAATTACCAAAGGAAACAGCGGAAGCCATTGCATCTGCTGTTAAAGAATGGGCCGTCTCAAAAGGTGTCACTCATTTTTGCCATTGGTTTCAACCGATGACAGGATTAACTGCAGAAAAACACGATGCCTTTATTACAATTCAAACTAGTCATCATTCAGAATTACGAGTTGTCGAAAGATTCACTGGATCACAATTGATTCAAGGCGAGCCCGATGCCTCCAGCTTTCCAAGCGGCGGTATGCGTTCCACATTTGAAGCCCGTGGTTATACGACTTGGGATCCATCGTCACCTTTATTTATTATCGAGGACGATGCCGGAAAAACTTTGTGTATCCCAACTGTGTTTTTTAGTTACAACGGCGAAGCTCTTGATTGCAAAACTCCATTGTTAAGATCCGTCGAAGCCATGAGCAATGAGGCCTGTGAATTTTTAAAACTTGTGGGCGACGTGGACGCCAAAAAGGTCCATGTGACTTTGGGTTCTGAACAAGAGTACTTTTTGATTGATCGCAATTTTGTCGCATTAAGACCCGATCTTATGATGACAGGTAGAACACTACTTGGCGGTTCTTCGCCGCGTGGTCAGCAGTTAGAAGACCACTATTTTGGTTCTATTCCAACACGAGTTAAAAAATACATGCAAGATGTCGAGTTTGAATTATTTAAACTTGGGATTCCGGCGAAAACACGACACAACGAAGTGGCCCCCAGTCAGTTTGAATTGGCTCCGATTTTTGAAGATGTCAATATCGCCGCTGATCATAATACATTAACAATGGAAGTTTTAAAAAGAGTGGCTTTGAAGCACAACTTGGTGTGCTTGATGCATGAAAAGCCATTTGCTGGAATTAACGGAAGTGGAAAGCACAACAACTGGAGTCTTTCCAACGATAAAGGCGAAAACTTACTTGAGCCTGGAACAACTCCGCACCAAAACTTGCGATTTCTGGCTGTGTTGTCTGTGGTTTTAAAAGCCGTCCATGATCGCGCATCACTTTTGCGTGCAGCCATTGCAAGCCCAGGAAATGATCATCGTTTGGGCGCAAATGAAGCACCACCGGCAATCATTTCTGTTTTCTTAGGGAGCATGCTAGAAAGAATTTTGAATCAAATCGAAGAAGGCAAATCGGCCCAGGCCACTGAAGGTCAAATCATTGACCTAGGTGTTGGTAAAATTCCAAATATTTCTAAAGATTATACTGACAGAAATAGAACAAGTCCTTTTGCTTTTACAGGTAATAAATTCGAGTTTCGCGCCGTGGGATCTTCAGCCATTGAATCTGTTCCTATGACAATGCTGAATGCCGCAGTCGCTGAAGCATTTAACGAAGCCACAACTTTATTGAAAACATTGCTGACTCAAAAATCATCCCGTGATGAAGCCGTCATGGAATTGATTCGAACATTTGTAAAACAATCTAAAAAAGTTCGTTACGAAGGCAATGGCTATTCGCAAGAATGGCGTGATGAAGCTAAAAAACGTGGGCTACCGATTTTGAATACAACGGCAGAAGCTTTAGAAGTGTACAACGATCCAAAAGCAACAAGCTGTTTGATCAAACAAAAAGTTTTGTCTGAGTTAGAACTACACAGCCGTTACCATATCAATGTCGAGCGCTATGTAAAAACCATTGATATCGAAATTGAAACGCTGATTGAAATGGTCGAAACCCAAGTGATCCCAACTATCGAAGGACAATTGGTATCCTTAAGTGATGTCCAAGGGAAGTTGAGCTCTTCGGCCTTGAAGAAAAAACACGGGACAAGGGTCCAAATTCTTGAAGACGCCTTCGAGAAAATTTTAACTCGTGTGGATGAGTTGAAAAATAAAATGGATCAAGTTCGCGCGCTTTCTGACGAATCTGAAAAGATGAAAAAGTTAGCCCACGATGTGCAGCCGTTAAGTGTTCAACTTCGTGAAGCTTGTGATATCGCTGAAAAGCATGTGAACGATAGTTCATGGCCATTGCCGAAGTATCGGGAAATGCTGTTCACGAACTCGCTCTCTTAAAACTGTTCTTTGAAGTAATTACGCAGCCTTCTTGATCGAAGGCTCTGTAAAAGATGNNAAATAAATATTCAGAAACAATGCTGCTTGGAATCTGTTTTGCGAAATGGATCCCAAGTAACAAATTTGGTGTTTTCTCGTTTCCAATAGTGCCAATGTGTTTTGTCCACGCGATTTTGGCTGGGACTTCATAACGTTTTCGATTCGACTCAAAGGTCACATGTAGTGTTTCATTGGCATCAAAGTGTTCTTTGCCAGAAAAAATTCGTATTCCATTTTCATTTAAGTCAATGACATGGTAGGGGCGATACGCTTGATTTTCTTTTTTTATAAAAAGAATCAAATCATATTCGATAGCTGTTCTTTCGCGCTTACGACGGTCCATTTTTTATCCTCCAAATACAAGAACTGAATAAAGCAGGCATTCGCAAAAGCAAATACCCAGTCATGGATAAATAAGATATCGGCAGACTTATTTATCCAAATGAATTTTTTTACAATGAAGCTATTTTTACGAAACTTTTTTAATTTATGGAAAGGACTAGATATTTTAAAATTTCAAAATGTCTCAAAAAAAGACATTTAAAAAAGTGTCTAGTGAAATAAATTAATTCTGTGGTTTTTGCCACCCGCCAAAGGCAGATTCCAATGCTTCTGCCACGGACAAGCACAAATGATCTTGAAGAG
>DGYJ01000086.1:28135-28626 GCA_002396665.1 Bdellovibrionaceae bacterium UBA5009 | reverse complement strand
GGTCGATTTATTCGTCATTTGAACCTCCAAATCCGAAATGGAGATTTGAATGACTCATAATGCGGAGCTGAGATGGTCAGCTTCGCATTTTGCATTTTTAGGGCCTTAAATTCCCTATTTGAAACAAATCCAAAAAATTTAATGTCTCATTTTGAGAAGATGAGCGTTTGTTATTCAGAACTAAAAGGATTCAGTCGATACTGTTCAGTAGGGGGATTGTGTGACTTCTATTAATAAGACGTTATTCGTTTCATTTTTGCTAATGGTTGCATCGCATACTTCTTTTGCAAGCCGCGATACTGATGTTGGCAAAGTTGTTTATTCTGATGAATCCTCTAATAAAAAAACCTCTGAAATTGAAGAAAAAGATAAGTGCAAGCAAAACCCTGGTTCCATTGTTGATGAATACAAAGATTTGATGGCCCTTAAAGATGCTAAATCAAAAGAAAAATATACCAGTGGTAAAAAAGAATACACGTATATGGATTTCT
>DGYJ01000086.1:12654-28012 GCA_002396665.1 Bdellovibrionaceae bacterium UBA5009 | reverse complement strand
CACAAGGAAGCCGACAAAATTATTAAGGCACAATTAGAAGAATACGACAAAAAGCGAAGTCAGTGTATAAAATCACAACCTAAAGCAACAAAAGAGTGTTTAACAAATAGTAGCATGCAAATGATGCAGGCAATGTCACTAGGTCAACAGTTATTTTCATCAGGCGCGTCTGCAGTAAATGATAGCTGTAGCAAAAGCTCTGGAATATTTAATATTATGCAAACTGGTTTGTCTGGATATATTGCAGCTTGTGAAGCAAGCAAATTAACTTGTGCGAATTCTTGTGGAGGCGCGGTTAAGGCCCTTGAGCAGCTCGACAAAAAAGTAACGGATTTAAAAAATAAAATTATGGCAGATAGATGCGCCAGAGAAGAAAAAGCTAAAGATCTTGCCAAAGTTCAGCTCGAAAATTGTAACATTGCAATGAAAACATCGCCACCCACCAGATCAGAATGTAAGCCAGAAACTAAGGATATGTCTGATAGGGAATCTGAATTTAAAGTTTGTACTGCGAACAAATTCAATTTCAACGAAATCTGGGCCCATACCATCCCAGATCCATCTAAAAAAGAATTAGATTCTGACAATGAATGTAAATCTGTCGCAAGCAAAAAGTATGCGTGCGCAGTAAATTACACTACTATGGTTCTGGGTGGAGCACAAACAATCAAAGGATTGATGGATGCTTTTAAAAAATCTTCTGGATGTGATCAGGCCTCTTCAACTGGGGGAGCGCCACCAGTTGCAACGAATCCATCTGATGTAGATTGTTCAAAAGCGGAAAATGCTTCAAATGAAAAATGTATTTGTTTAGCAAATCCACGCATGGCAGGTTGCAACAACTCTCTTTCAGCGATGAGTGACAACAACTCTAGAATTCCAACATCAACATCTGGGGCAGCAGCTGCCACAAATGGTACTCAGTCCGGATTAACTTCTGGTGACCTTGGAAGCGGCAGCCCTTCTGCCTTAGCAGCGGGAGATGGAAAATCTGCAGATTCAAGTGGATCAGGCCCACGCGGTGGCGGAAGCGGCGGACTTGGCTTTGGTGGTGGGTCAGGTGGTGGCGGTTCTGTAGGTGACCAAGCGAAAGCTGCAGGTAAATCAGGATTAGACACCAATGTTCTTTCAGGCGAAGGTGGCGGGTCAGGCGGAAGCTTTGGCGGTGGATCTGCCGCACTTGAACAGGCCCTTGAAAAAGAAAAAGCAGATTTAAGTGACCCAGAAAAAGTTGCTGCCGCCGCATGGGCCCAACAAGTCAGTCCCGAGTCTGGCAAATCAAATTTTGATAAAATTAAAGATCGCTACAACGCGAACCGTAGAACTTTAATGAGTAAATAAGGAAGTCCAATGAAGAAAATAATTTTATTTTTTCTTACAGTTGTTTCTTTTCAGCAAAGTTACGCAGGTGGTGGCAAGCAAGCGGCTGGCGAAGCCAAGGCTCAACAATTGGCAGGACAAATTTCTGCACAAAGCGGTGGAAACACTAAAGCTGCAGACGGTGGAAGTGAAGCCGTTTATCAATCAGCTACTAATTCTAAAAAGCAAAATAAAACTGGGCAGTTAATCAGTACAATGATTTCAACTGGAATGCAGTTAACTGGAGCCATGCAAATGGCTAGTGGTTGCCCACCGATTCCAAAATTACCAAGTTGTTTTACTGGAATTGCATTGATTGTTGGTTCAAAAATTTTTACCCAACAAGCAAAAAACAATGCTGCTGCTGCTGCATCTGCAGCAGACACTATGGGGCAATCCAATGGATGGGGAAGCGTTGATGGCGGAGGCGGAAGCATTTCTGGTTTTGACGAAAAGGCTCTGAATAGAACGCTTTCCGATGATGACCTGCTTAAAGATCCAAATATTCAAAAGGCTATGGATGTGAATGCCTTTAAATCAACAATGAAAGATCTGACAGGAAAATCTGGTATTGATTTAAACGACCCTAATGCAACAATTAACGTTAATGGAAAAGACGTAAAAGTTGGTGATCTTAAAGATGCTAGCTCACTTCAGTCCGCAGGATTAGATCCCTCTGGATTTAATTCAGCATTAAATTCAATCTCTGCCGATGCGAATAAACGTGTACACAAAATGGGAGCCCTGACTGCAGCCAGTGGTTACGAAGAAGGTGGTGGTCGAAGCTTAAGCAGTGGCTCGACTTCGGGATCTTCTTCTGACGAGCAAGCTTCGCGAAGCACAGGGCTTGGATCTGCGGCAAGCAATGGTCGCAACCCTGCCAACGCCAACGCAGTTTCGGGTTTATCGAAAGATTTCAACGGTGACCCCATCGGTGTCGCATCTGATTCAATTTTTAATATGATGACCCGTCGATATAAATTAAAAGAAAAACAAAATTCTTTTATCGAAATCAATGCTGCAAGCAATATGGATTTTAAAAAATAATTTATTTTTTTAAAATTGAACCTGTCAATAATTGTTGACTTGGTAAGCTCCATCCCAGGGCCTGTTTTCTTGTCGGACCTTTTGGGTAAACTAAAAAGCCAGGCACTTTTAGTTTCTCGCAATAGTATTTTAGACTGTTTGGCCAATCTTGAAATGAGCTTTTAGCTTCGAATAAAGCTATTGGTTTTAAGTTCCTTGTAATGACAAAGTCGACTTCACGTCGGTCTTGATCGCGTAAATACTGCAGTTCGTATCTTCCGAACCCCTGTTCAGACCAAGCAGAACAACACGCAGCCAACTGCACAGCAAGATAATTTTCAAACCGTGCTGCTGGATCTTCATTAAAAGTCCATTGATAAAAATACCACTTTTTTTCTTTTTTTACAGAACGGTGAATTTTTTGATGATAGGGTTTTAATTGGAAGCCTAAATACATGACCTCAAAAAGGCGCAACCACGATTTGATGGCTACGGGGCTGACCTCAACATCTTCGCTGAGCGAACGAATCGATAACGGTGACATCGTTCTTGACGGCAACAGCCGAGCAAGCAAATCCATTTGATCCACTTTTTCAATACTGCTAAAATCCCGAACATCTTCCCTGGTTAGCCGATCAATATACTGGTCTTGCCATCGATTAAGCTGGGCTTTACTTCCAGACAAAAATGGAGCTGGAAATCCACCTAATTCAATCAAATCTTCATCAGAAATTGTTTTTTCATGGGGCTCAAAATTTTGAAATCCTACTTCGTTATTTAATTTCTTATGACTTCCAGAAAGTTCATCAACATGCAGTGGGAATAGTTGATACAGATTATATCTGCCCTGCAAAGAATCACCACCTCGCAGATATTGATCAAAGCGTCCTGAACCTGTAACCAAAAAGTTTTCTATTCGCTGTGGACTATCGTAATAACCCTTCAATAACTTTTTCCAATCCTTACGCTTATGAATTTCATCAAAGCAAATCCACCGTGCTTTATTTTGATTGCGAAAAAAATAAGGATCTTGTGCAAAGGCTTTGCGGACCTCTATGGTATCCCAATTGTAATAACCATCGACCAAATCTTTAGCCATATGGGTTTTGCCAACCTGTCTGGGCCCCGTAATCCAAACCATTTGGGACTTGGACAATAGTTTTTTGTCCTTTTCGTTTAAACTTTCTTGAAGCCATATCGGCATGGATCTTTCAATCATCGTGAATATAATATATATGTTATATTCACGCGCGTCAATACAATATATATATTACATTCACGCGATTCAATTTTTACAAAAATTCAGACTATTTACAACTTCAGTTGGCTATCAATCGACTCAAAATCTTCAAGCTGAACACCTGCGCCGACGACAGCGTTTTCTAAGCGAACAGATCGGGGCATCTTTGCGCCCTCGCCGACCACGGCAAAGCCACTAATGCTTGTATGCGGTAAAGGGCTTGCGGACTTCGAGCTCCAAAGAATACCGTTTTCATATTGGTAAAGCTCACTATCTGGAGCGAACTCTTGCGTCACATCAAACAAATATCTTTGCGCCCTGGCCATCTCGTCGAAGGGCTCAAGCTTTTGAGTCAACAAATTCAAACTTTCGCGGGTGGCATTCAAATAACTTTCTAAATTCCCGGTTTCGAACCAAACCCCACGGGTATTAAAAATTTGAACTTTGCCTAAGCTTGGCCCTGAACTTAATTTGGAATCGTTAAGAGCTTTAATCAAGACATCATGTAAAATATTACTTTCGCCTTCTGGAATCAGATCAAAAACTTTTTGATCCAATAAACAAACACCAATGTAATGATAACCCTTTACAGCGCCAACGGGCTCTTTCTTACCAAACCCAATGACTTGCCCATTGGCATCGACCCAAATCCCGCCAAACTGCTGACCTACTTCGGGATGTTCGATAACGATCAAAGTCGCTAAGGCTTTATTGTCTTTGTGTTGCTGTAATGCTCTGGCAAGAATTTTTTCTTCCATCGGAAAAAAGACTTCATCCGCATTGGCTAATAAAATTGTTTCGGTCTTTGCAAAAAATTTCTTCGCATGGCCAAGACCGCCACCGCTGCCTAAAATTTTTTCTTTCTCGTCAGAAAATTCTAAATTTTTTAATCTGGGTTTGATCTTGTTGAAAACCTTGTGGATTTCGCTTGGCAAATGAAATGTATTCACAACAAAACCTTCGGGCTTAAGTTCATCTATCCATCGCAAAGTATAGTAGCCCAATGGAATATTTAAAAAGGGTAATGCAGGTTTTGGTAATCGCAAGGTGTGGGGTCTAAACCTAGTGCCTTCACCGGCGGCCAACAACATCACCTTCATAAGAGTTCGTACTTTTTAGCCAAAGCCCCAGAATCAATTAAAATTTCTGCAAAGACCTTGTATTCTGGAAATTCAGTCAGACTTTTTAAAACACGTTTTAAAGTTCCACTTAAATATTTTAAATAGCGACGATCTTCACGTTGATGATAAAAGCTGGCAAAGCTACCGCAGGCCTTAAAGCATCTTTGAATACTTTGAAGTTCATAAATCAAATCAAACTGTTCCCGTGAAAAATTTTTGGGCAAATAGTCTTTAGTTTTTTCAAGGTAGTTATTGATCAAATGCTGTGTCGATTCTTCGTTTAAATCCACGTAGGAATCTTTCAACAAGCTGACAAGATCATATTGAACAGGGCCAAGCCTTGCATCTTGAAAGTCGATTACTGTCATTTGATCTAATTTCATCATCAAATTTCTGGAATGATAATCACGATGAGCAATGCGCTTGGGTTCGTTGTGCAAGCGCTGACAAATATCGATATAGATCTTTTGCAATTCATCGGCAACAGAGGGGCTCATTTGAAACTTTAAAACACCCAACAACAAATTGTCTTTTCCGTAGTTCATTTCCCACAAAAATTTTTCTGTATCAAACATGATATTGAAAGCTGTGCATTCTTTTTTATTTTCGGTGGCATTAATATGAATTTTAACCATCTCGTCAATGGCCATTTCATAATACACCATTGATGACTGTTGGTTTTGGCTTTCCCAAAATTTACGCTCAAGGGTTAAATCCCCAAGATCTTCCAGTAAAACAAGACCGTCTTTTTCGGAATATGTGACTATTGAAGGAACGCGCACACCACTTTCTTTGAAGTGGCTCAAAACACTAATAAATGGATATTTTTTGACTTCGAAAGGTTCCCAGTTCATCAAAACCCAGGACTGATTATCGTACACGATACGATAATAGCGACGATTCGAGGCATCCCCCGCCAGGTTGAAAACCTTAAAGCCTTCCGATCCGAAATGCTTCGTTAAAAAATTTTGAATTTGTAAATCTGTTGCCGCCATTCACTTTAGAATGACTGATGAAATACAACAAATCAAGTCTGACGAAAGAAGAAAAGCTCGATCACTTCTTTCAGCTGTGAATAGCTAAATGGTGCACGGTCCACATCAAAAGTATTGATCGTGATTTCATCTCGTAAAAGTGGAAGTAAATTTTCGTGCTTTTCAATCTCAGAGGCCTTTAAACCTGATGTTGAAATGATCAAAGGTTCCTGGTCACTGCGTTCTTCGCTAATGTATTCAACCAAAATGCTTTGTAAACTCTGGTCTAGTTTTTCAATGTCTGTCACAAGTATTGTCATTGCACCCAGTTTGACTAAATCAGAAACGCCATGAATTTGTGATGCGATATCTTGAAACGGGACAAAGGCCCAGCGATGGGTCATTTCATGAATTTGATGGGCCATCTTACGTAATGCATTTTCATTTTCACTCGAAAGATGAATAATCTGAGTCAACAACTGACTGCCATCGCCAGCTTCCATCTCTTCATCGGTCATTTCATCATCCGAACTTGGAGCCGCCGTCCCATCTTCAAACACTTCCAAATTTTCAGTGCTGAACTCGAAATCTGTAATTTGTTGTAAGTTGTTTTGTTTTCTTTCTAAAAAATCAGAATACAAAACTGGCTCCATAGCCATTTTTACTAATTGCGAAATCTGACTGCGCTTATCTTCCGCCAAGTCATCGGCAAATGGCACAATTGCTGTCCCCAAGTACTCTTCATTCAAGCGCAGTGGAATATAAAGATCCACCCCTTTTAATTGATGCTCGTTCAACTTGTCGGCCTTGTTCAGGTCGACAAGTTGACGAAGCATCAAGCCCTTCCCATAGCGCCCCATGATTATTCGCTTTAATTTTTCAACAGCTTGTACGTCAGTATTTTCGTTTTTCATAAGCTCCCGCCTGGCATTTTCCATATGCACTCTGCGTGCCGAGAATTGTCCCTGCGGCCAGATTTAGAAATTAATTCTGGAAGTGAAAAATTGCCTTCGGAAATTGTTGATTTTCAATCGAATTTTTAAATTGTAAAAAGGTGATGTCAGAAGAGTAGACATTTTGGATTAAAAAACAAAACCGACCTTGATGGGCCGGTTCTGTGTTTCTTTCGTTCAATCAGGTTTTTTTTACAAATTCAGAGCCTTAGCGGGCTAATTTGCGCTTATCAAGGCCGTATTTTTCAACCTTCATAATCAAGCCAGCACGGCTAATACCGAGCTCCTTGGCCAATTTAGACTTATTCCAGCCTGTGCGGCGCAGACCCTCGCGGATCATATCGCGCTCAAGCTCTTCGAGGGCATCTTTTAACTTGCCTTGAAGTCTTGAACCTTGAACTTTGTTCTTTTCGCCAGCTTCAAGAATCTTTGGTGACAAGTTTTCAGCCATCAATTTTGATTCTTCGCCAGAAAGAACGCAAAGTCTTTCAATCTCATTTTGAAGCTCACGCACGTTTCCAGGCCATGGGTAATCATAAAGCTTTTCTAGGGCTCTTTTTGTTAGAACCTTTTTTGTTCCCCCTTGGACATCGAAGACTTTTTGTAAGAAAGCATCCACAAGATATGGGATGTCTTCTTTTCTTTCACGCAATGGTGGAACACGAATATTGATAACATTTAAGCGATAGTACAAGTCTTCACGGAATGTGCCTTGCTCGACCATCTCTTTCAGGTTCTTATTTGTGGCCGCAATGATACGGACATCGACTTTGCGCTGTTCTGTCGATCCCACAGGCATAAATGTGCCTTCTTGAAGAACGCGAAGAAGTTTCACCTGCATGGTCGGAGAAGTGTCCCCGATCTCATCCAAGAAGAAAGTCCCTTTATCTGCCATTTCAAAAAGACCTTTTTTATCTTTCACTGCACCTGTAAATGAACCCTTCACGTGACCAAAAAGCTCAGACTCTAATAAATTGTCATTGAAGGCCGAACAGTTTTGGATCACAAAGGATTTGTCTTTACGATTTGAATTGTAATGGATAGATCTAGCGATCAACTCTTTACCAGTTCCATTTTCCCCTTGAACAAGCACCGTCGTGTCTGCCCCTTTAATTTTATCTAAAAGCGAATACAATGACTGCATGGGTTTTGATTTACCAATCATATTGTCATAGCGAAAACGGTTGCCTAATTCTTTATTAAGTTCACGGATGCGGTTTTCCCGTGAAGAGATTTCCAAATGTAAAGTAACAACTTCTTGTCCAACAAGTTCACAAAGTTCTGTGAAATGTTGACGATCATGTTCGTTCAAAAACTGCAACTGGCCTACGCATTTTTCAATAGCGTCAGAAGTTGCACCAAAGGCAGATAGTCTTTCGCGGATTTCATGCAAACGTTGCGAGTAGTTTTCGTCTTTAAAAAAACCAACAGCGACCACAGTTCCAACACAATCGTTTTCGATCATGATTGGAAAAATTCCCACATCAAAACCAACCATATCCCATTTGCGAAGGGAATATCTGTTTTCTGAAGTTCGCAAATCTTCAAGCGACTTCGTTACCATTTCGCCGAAACTATTTTGGCCTGATTCTTTACTCATCAAATAAGCTATTGCAGGATTAATGAAATGGGTTTTTTCAGAATCAAAACCCTTGATTGTGCCACGTTCGTCGGTGAATACGACGTCGATGCTCCACCACGTATTTAAAATTTGTTTTAATTTTTTGATAACATGAATATGTTCAAACTCATCCCAATTGATCATTTCAAAACCCCTTTCAAGAATACATCTGTCTAATCACAAGACATTCATCGTCAAAAATTTGGACAAACTTAAGGGGTCTTTAAAATGAAAAAGGTCCTGTACCAGATTGATACAGGACCTGCTTAAGCACAGACTTGGTGCTCTTTATTGAATTTAAATAATTAGATTTTAATTGCTTGCTGCGGCAACTTGCTCTTCGTCATCCATTTGGTCAAACAATGACACCACTTGCTCTGGGCTTTCGATCATCGCCTTCATATCGACTTTGTTTGAACGAGAGTCCGCAGAATCAGTTACAACAACAAGGACCGGGTAGCGCTTAACAACAGATAAATCCCCATTGGCCTTAACAACAGGCTTACCCGTTAAGCGATTTAATTCCACAACATATTGACGACCAAAACTTTTCACAAGATCAAAAAGCATTTTAGAATTATCTAAAGTTAATCGAATACATCCATGGGATGCACGCTTACCTAATTTAGAATAATTTCCTTTACCAGTGGCGTGGATTGCGTAACCACTTTCTCTCCAAAACCAAACAGCATTTGGCATTTCAGAATCGTAGGCATTTGATCTTGCCTTTGCATCAATCACATTCGGCGCAAAAAACCCTGTCGGCGTAAACCGCTTGCTTGTCACTTCTCTTGTTGTTCCATCCAATTTGTTCGTAATAGTTTCTGTGATTGGAATCATGACCCCAGTAGAAACTTTCCAAGAATTCGCATTAAAAAGCTCGAATTTTTGTGACTCTTCATTCAATTTAAAAATAGCCAAGGACTGAGCCGTTGCAGATGTTTTTTCTTTGGCGCGGTCAATAATAACAACAGCCTTATATCCATAAGTTAAATCATCAGACAATTGCTCTTGGATTTGTGAAAGATCTACCTTCGTGCCATTCACCAACTGATCGGCAGAAGCTCCATCATTTATTCCTGCAGAAGAATTCGAAAGGCCTTCCGACATCAATTCAGGAATCATTTCTGATTGATCGGCCATCGATTTTGGCTGGGAAGAAGTTTGAAAACCTTTCGGTGAACACGCCAAAGTCACCATGGCCACAAGTGCAAGTATTGATTTAGCGAATAGTGTAGAGACTTTCATTGTATGAACTCCTGATTTTTGAGCATCTTAACGGAGTTCACCGCAGATTTCCACAGACTTCATCAATTGGGATTAAGGCATGTAAAAACCGACTTGGTTCCAAAAAATCTGTCTAAAAGTTTAACACCAAATGGGGTAACTAGGCCTGTGGGTTAGGACGCCCTGCCTGGATTTCGTAGAATCTGCGAAATTCACCAGGTCTTTGAATGAGCTCTTGAAAACGGCCCTGTTCAACGATTTCGCCTGATTTTAAAACAAAAATGCAGTCAGCATTTTGAATAGTCGATAGGCGATGGGCTATAACCAAGCTTGTGCGGCCCTTCATTAAAAGGTCAATTCCCTTTTGAACTTCGACTTCGCTTGAGCTATCCAATGCACTGGTGGCTTCATCCAAAATTAACAATGGTGCATCTTTAAAGAAGGCCCTGGCTAAGCTGACCCTTTGCTTTTCACCACCCGAAAGCATACTGCCGCGATCACCCACCATGGATTTATACTGCCGTGGGGTCCGTAGAATAAAATCATGGGCATTGGCCGATTGGGCACGCGAAGGTATTTGATCAGGCTTTTTATCAAAATCCCCGGCCCAAATATTTTTTTCGATAGAGTCACTAAATAAAAAAACATCCTGCGAAACAAGGGCAATGTTTTTGCGTAAACTTTTCAAAGAAAATTTTTGCAACGGAACACCGTCGACTAGAATTTCGCCCTCTGTTGGGTCGTAAAATCTTTCTAACAAATTCACTATCGTCGACTTACCACTGCCACTTTCGCCAACAAAAGCAATGGCCTGGCCTTTTGTGATTTCAAAGTTAATATTTTTTAAGATCAAACTTTGATTGTATTTAAAAGAAACGTTTTTGTAGATGATTTTAGACCAATTGCTTGGAAAAGGAATGGCAGCTGGATCTTCGTAAACAACATTTTGGTCATCTAATATTTCAAAAATTCTTTTCGAAGCCACAACAGTTTCCTGGATGCGCACATAGCTTTCTTGCAGTTTTTTAATTGGCTGATTGATGGCCATCAGTGAAGCAATATAGGCCAACACATCACCCGTGGTGATTGTCCCTTTTGAAACTTCCGAACTAAAATAGAAGAAGATTCCTAAAATCAAAGCCGTGGCAATAAATTCAACCACTGGGCTCATGATCTCGATACGCGAATGAACTTTTTTTCTGATCTCTAAATAATCGGCAGATTCCTTCGAAAGGCGGTCCGACATTACACCTTCAAGATTAAAAGATTGAATGATGCGAACTCCATCAATGGATTCTTTAATCGTCGAAGTGATTTTTTCTAAATTTTCTTGGCCCCAAAGAACATACTTTCGCAAACTGATAGAAATTCTTTTCAAGAAAAACAAAATGATCGGAAGCAAAATCAAAATCATACAAGTCAGCTTCCAATTTAAATAAAATAAATTTCCAAGAAGTAATAAGGCCAGCAAAGGTTCACGAAAAAAGTCCGCTACCATTCTAAGCCCATCTTGAATCACACGGACATCATTCAAGATACGACTTAAAAGTCCACCTGAACCGCCCGCATACTGGGTATGAAAGCTTAAGTTCAAGACCATAAATTTTTTCTGCAACTGAAGACGATAACTATTCGTCACAAGCTCGGCCACATAGTTCATTAAGAAAATATGAAAATAACGACTAAAGGCCACCACCAATGACAAACCTAAAGCTAAGGCTGCAACCGCTGCTACCTTTTCAGATTGCCCGCTTTCAAAGGCCTTGTGGATGTCTTTTAATGTTAAAATTAAACGAGCATAGCAAAGTGAATAAATTAAGCCAGAGATGGCAATAACAATCACCTTGCGCATGTGGGGTTTAATTTCAATTATCAGTCGTTTTAAAATTTCCTTCATTGACCTTCCAAATATCTTTTCAAGTATTGACCAGTGAGGCTCTTTTTTACTTTCATCATATCCGTCGGCGTACCGGCAAATACTATATTTCCACCTTTTTGCCCGGCTTCAGGCCCTAAATCAATCACATAATCTGATCCCGCGATGACATCCAAATTGTGCTCGACAACGATGACACTTCCGCCAGATTCAATCAGCTTGTGCAAAACCTTCATAAGAAGCTCGATCTCTTTAAAGTGCAAACCCGTTGTCGGTTCATCTAAAATATACAGTGTCGACTTTTGCTGGACCTCTGAAAGTTCTTTGGCAATTTTAAGACGTTGGGATTCGCCCCCGCTCAGGCTATTGGCAGGTTGACCAAGCTGTAAATAGTCAAGACCAACCTCTTTAAGCACACTCAGTGGTTTGCGAATATTCGGGTGGGCGACGAAAAAATTCATGGCCTCGCCAACTGTCATCGACAATATTTGGTGGATATTTTTTCCCTTGTACTGAATTTCTAAAATTTCTGGACGATATTTTTTTGAATCACAGACATCACAAGGGATAATCACATTATCCATGAACATCATATCTATTTCCTCAAAACCCGTTCCTTTGCAGGCTGGGCATCGCCCACCATCCACATTTAAGCTGAAAGTTCCCGGCGTGTAGCCACGGACCTTGGCTTCGAAAGTTTGGGACATCATTGTGCGGATAGCATCAAAGGCTTTCATGTAAGTAATCGGCGAACTGCGAGCAGACTTACCGATGGGGCTTTGGTCAATCAAGGTGACATTTTTGACATTTTCAATGCCTTCAATGGCCTTGTAGGGCTGGGCCGCAAGAAATTCAATTTCTAAAGCGCGCGACAAGGCTGGGTACAAAGTTTTTGAGACAAGAGTGGATTTGCCGGAACCGCTAACCCCAGTAACTGCGACCAAACGATTCAGTGGGAACATCACATCCACATTTTTTAAATTATGCCCGTGGGCTCCTTCAATCGAAATTTTGTATTTATAATTGTCGGTATTGACAGGCCTGACATCCCTAGAAATATTGCGCTTTTGAGATTGCACATAGGGAGCTGTAATAGATTTTTGAAATTTATAAAAATTTTCTGTGATACCAGAATAAACAACTTCACCACCGAAAACTCCAGACCCGGGACCCATTTCGATTATATTTTCAGAACTTCGAATGACATCATGATCGTGCTCAACAATAACTAAAGTATTTCCTAAATTTTTTAAATCTTTTAAAACTGAAATCAGCCTATCGTTATCCCGGGGATGTAAACCCACAGTGGGTTCATCTAAAACATATAAAGTCTGTGATAGGCCACTTCCCAATTGATTCGCCAAAATCAGACGCTGGTATTCACCACCTGATAAAGTTCTTGTTTCACGACTTAAGGTTAAATAGTGAACTCCTACGCTCATCAAAAATTCGAGTCTCGATTTAATTTGCTTTAAGACTTCCCCGGCAACTTCTTCTTGATAGGAAGTGAATTTTGTTTTTTGAAAAAACTGGTGCAGGTCTTCAATGGTCACACTTGAAAGTTGATTAATATTCTGTCCCTGCAAATACATCGAAGACACTTCTGGTCTTAATCTTGAGCCATGGCACATGGGGCACAGATTCGGGCTGCGGTATCTGGCAATAAAAACCCGAACATGCATCTTGTACTTCATTTGCTCAAGATATTCGAACAAGCCCTTCACCCCAAAAAAATCTTTGTCGCCATTCCAAATAAGATCTCTTTGCTCCTTGGTTAAATCGGCCCAAGGTTTTTGCACACTGATTTTTTGTTTTTTACAAAACTGAAGCAATTGTTTCTTTTCATAGGAGGCACTTGGCATCGTGAAAGGATTCAATGCCCCTTCAGAAATGCTAAGGGTCGGATTAGGAACAACCTTTTTTTCATCGACTTCAAGAGTATTGCCAAAACCTTTGCACGTAGGACAAGCCCCCAAAGGGGAATTAAAACTAAATATTTTTGAAGAAATTTGCGGAGGGGTGTAAGAACACACTGGGCAGCTGGCTTCTTCGCTGAGCTGAAGTTGAAATCCATCTGTGCTTAAAACAGTGCATTTTCGAGTCGATGTATTTTTATTGTACTTTAAAGAAGCTTCGTAGGCTTGGCTTAACGAATCACTCAGTCGACCTTTTTCGTCTTCTTGAAAAGACATCCGATCAATGACCAAATAAAAAGTCTCTTTGGGTAAACCCTTTTTAATTGCAGCAGGTTCACTGATTTCAAAAACTTCACCCATATCAACTTTTGTCAGCGGCGTTCGCTGTTGATTTTCAGAAGCAACACTAGTTGCCGCTGCTGTTTTATTTTTTAATTGAGCAGTTTTTTTCGCCTTTGTCTTCGGGGCAGAAGACTTTTCGGTATCTGCACTTTGAGATTGCGCTGACTTTGCTGGCTTATAAATTCGCAAGTAGCCATCTTGGAGCAAGAGCGAATGTAATTTTTTACTCTCTAAGGCACGATTTTCTGCACTGATTTCGACAAGTAAATATCCACGCTGACCTGAAAAGTACTTTAAAACTTGATCCGTGGCCTCTGTCACACTTTGCTTTTCGCAGGGAATTTGATGGGTGGGACAGTAAGGAACTGCAAGCTTTTCAAAAAGTAAGCGAAGATAGTCGATGAGCTCTGTGGCCGTGCCAACAGTTGACCGCGAACTCTTCACTGTGTTTTTTTGCTCGATAGAAATGGCTGGGGGAATATTATTAATACCCTCGATATCAGGCTTTGGCGCTTTATTTAAAAACTGCCGGGCATAATTCGACATGCTTTCAATAAAGCGTCTTTGTCCTTCGGCAAACAAAGTTTCAAATGCCAAAGAACTTTTTCCAGAACCCGAAGGACCACAAATCACTGTCATTTGACCAACAGGAATTTTGACTTCGATATTCTTAAGATTATTTTGTTTCACCCCCCACAGGTGAATTTCTTTCATTGCGAGATGTCCTCTTTTAAGAAGTCTGTTGTTTCTTCACTTTTATTTGATGTTGAAGTGGGCTCTGTCCCGTTGACATAAGCTTGCTTCAAAGTGGATTGGCTTTGTGCTGTCGCCAATCGACCATTAGATGCATCAATATTGGTGAAGACAATACCTTCTGGAACAGGTAATGTCATCTGTGGAAGTCCTTCGTGGGCAGCTTTCATGTAATCAACCCAGATTGGTAAGGCGGCGCGGCCACCGACTTCGCCTTTACCCAAGCTTTTTTCTTTGTCATATCCAACCCACACACCTGTGGCGACTTGGGCGGTGTAACCGATAAACCAAGCGTCCACATAGCCATTGGTTGTTCCTGTTTTACCAGCAACCTCACGGCCCAGTGCGCGTGCTCTGGCCCCAGTTCCCTTAGGGTCTTCAACAACTCCTTTTAAAAGAGAAGTCATCACATAGGCAGTTTGCGGCTTGATCAACTGTTCGGGATCATCAAAAAAGATAGATTCATCAGGCAGTTTTTTCTGCTTTTTTTGATTTGGATTCAGGATGGAATCATTTTCTGTGTTTGTTGCCACAGAATTAGCCCCTGCCGCTGCAGCACTTCCTGCAATAGCACCATTTGATCCAGCCTGTGGATTTTGTCCGTTGGCATTGTTTGCATCTGCTGCTGGGCTTCCGCCGTTTTCTTGCTGTCTTTTTTCTAAGAAAGCTTTACGTCGGTCTTCGAAATCTTTTTCGTAAGTTTCCATTTCTTTTTGAAAGCGAAGGTCCAAGGAAATATTTTGCAATAAAATTTTTCCGTTACGATCTTCAACCTTATGAATCAGCATGGGGTGAACACGTTTCCCCAAACGACCGAATTGGGAAAACACCTTCGTCATTTCATACAAAGTCACGCCACTTGAACCCAAGGCCAAAGTAAAATCCATATTCAATGGCGAAAATATTCCAAGGCGTCTTGCATAATCAGCGGCCCAACTGACGCCCACATC
>DGYJ01000086.1:0-12512 GCA_002396665.1 Bdellovibrionaceae bacterium UBA5009 | reverse complement strand
AACTGACGCCCACATCTTCAACAATTTTAACAGCTGGAACATTCAAGGATTGGACCAAGGCGTTTCTAAAAATAATTTCGCCACCAAAAGTTTTGGCGTGGTTGGAAGGCTTCCAAACTTTAGATTCCTCTTGGCCTTCTTCGTCCTGTTGAGTTTCTTCATAAACAACAGGGGCATCCATAATTGGAGTCGAAGGATTATAGTTTTTATCCAAAGCAGAAGTGTAAACTATGGCCTTAAAAGACGATCCCGTTTGTCTTGCTGCTTGCAAAGTGCGATTGAATTCATTCACGTTACGAACAAAAGTCGATCCACCAACAAGGGCTAAAATATCTTGGTTCTCTTGATCCAGGGAAAGCAACGCACCTTCGACCAGGGGCTCTTGATCTAATTCGACAGAAACTAATTTTTTGAAATCATTTTGAGCTGTCCAATTTGTCCAAGCCATTTTTAAATTTTTATTTTTAGCAAAATTTGCCGCAGAAAATCGTGCGGGTGCAGTTAAGTTTTCAGATTTTAAACTCACAAGAATGACATCCCCCAACTTCAATGCTTGGGATGGTTTTTGAATCGTATCCAAATCGAATCGCTTATTGGCATCAGGCTTACGGGCCCATTTCATGCTGTCGAAATCAATCACGCCATCCACACCAGACAATAGCACAGTGACCAGTCCAAGTTCATCACTGATGGACTTTACAATGCCATGATAACTATCACCCAATTTCATATAGGCTGGGATTAAAGTTTTGCCAGAATTTTTTTTGATCAATTCCACTTCCGCAAATTCACCTGTCGGTAAAATTGTTCTTTCAGGCGTGGCATCCGCAATTAATTTTTTGCGCTGATCATCAAGATACTTTTGAATTTCGGTTGGATCAGTTAAACTTTTTAATGGTCCACGGAATCCCTGTCTTTTATCAAGCTGCTTTAAGCCGACCATCACAGAATCTTGCGCAGATTTTTGTTTTTCAATATCAAGGCCAGTGTAAATTCTTAATCCCTTGTCTAGGACCATCTCTTCGCCCAATTGTTGAAATAAAATCTGACGAATGGTTTCCATGTAATAGGGCGCAAAGTCTTCGTAGGTTTCACGAACATAAACTTTGACTGGGGTTTGAATTGCTTTTTCAGCTTCATCCTTTGTGATAAAACCCACATCTGCCATTCGGTGAAGAACGTAGATTTGTCTTTCTTTCGCCGACTTTGGATTTTTAACGGGTGAATAGCGACTTGGGGCCTGTGGAAGACCTGCTAAAATTGCGGCCTCGGGTAAAGTGATATCCCTCACCGATTTTTTAAAATATGTTTGGCAAGCGTTTTCAATTCCGTAGGCTGTATTCCCGAAAAAAATCTGATTCAAATAAAGATAAAGAATTTCTTCTTTTTTTAAATTGGCCTCTAACTGCTGGGCCAAAAGGGCTTCGCGAAATTTTCGCATAAAGTTTTTTTCTGGCGTTAGGAAGAAAGTTTTTGCCACCTGTTGAGTGATGGTCGAACCGCCTTGCACATTTTTGCCTGCTCGAACATTGGCAATAAAGGCTCGAAGAATGGCTAAATAATTGATTCCACCGTGCTTAAAGAATTGATCATCTTCTGCAGAAATAAAGGCATTGATAATATGCTTGGGAAGTTGCTCGTAGTGAACAAGGGTTCGACGCTCACGATAAAATTCGCCAATTTTTTTATTATTGCGATCATAAACATGACTGACTAAAAGAGGCTCATAATCTTTAATTTGTTCAATCTGCGGAAGGCCCGCTTTCACAGTGCGGTACATGATATACACTGATGAAATTCCAATAACAAATAAAGCCGCAAAACCAATGATGATTTTTTTCAACACAAAGTACCCCCGATGGAACCCTCTAAGACTAGCAAGGTTCTATCGCGAGGTCATGTTGTCAGGGGTCTAGGTCAGTGTCTTAACCAGGACTTTAAGAGAGTCTATTTGCCGGCTTTAGAGCCCTTAGAAGCTGAGACTTTAGGTGATGGAACATTTTTTGTCCAAGCACACGGACTCTCATTTCCGTTTCGATCGGTAACCTTCAATGCACTATCATAAACCGTCTGCTGCTCTAAAATAGCGCCTTGTGCCTCGGACAAACTTCCCTTCATTCCCTTTGGACGACTGTTAAAACCATTTAGCTCGTAATTTTTAAAGCTTTTTTGTTGATTAAGATTGTTTTCCATACGCGCAAAATTTTTAATTTGATTTTGGTAATCTGTAAGCAACTCATTTCGTTTATCGTAATTTTGTTTCAACTCTTCATAGGCTGACGCAATTTCTTTTCCAAGTGCTGTTCCTTCATCTTTTGCAGCCTTAATAATTTGATCAATCTCTTGACGAACATACTGATCATTTGTTTGCTGTTCAGTATTTATGCGGGACAGCTCTTCTTCCATTTTTTGAATTCGCGCAGCCTTATTGGCAATTTTTTCTGTTCTGTCTTCAACTTCTTGATTAGCTAAAACCTGCTGATCATTAATACATATTGCTAAGTCTTGATTGGCTTCTGCAAGGCGATTTGCATTCAGGGCAATGGCATTTGAAAGGCCATTACTTACCGCTGCAATTGGATTTTCTTTTTGTCTTTTGGCATATTCTGCTTTGACTTTTGCTTTACACTCTTTGGTAATTCGATCAATAGTCGATGCAACTTGTAACCTTGCTTTTTCACGAACATCTTTATTTAAATCTTGCTTTTGATTGTCAATTTCAGATTGCATTTGCGAAATTCTTCTTTCTAAATTGAATTTCGCATCAGAAAGTTCTTTTTCTTTTCCTCTTTGGGCACTCATGGTTTCATTTTTAAGCTTTCTGACTTCACTTTCAATTTTACGAATGTCAGACATGATTCTTCGCTCATCGTCTTTCAGTTGATTCAAATCGATTTTGTATTGTTTATCAGCCTGAATGCGGTCTTTCTGAAGATTATCAATTTCTTTATCTAGATCTTTTATATCGCGTTCGACATCTTTTTTTGCGGATCGTGCTTCGCTGGCTGTCAGTTCGCAAAGTTCACCCACATTGTTTGAAGGCACTGTCATGTTTCCATTGCCCTTGATTTGCGAATACATCTGCATACCAGAAAATATTGTATTAAAAAGTGAGCTTCCAGAACTTCCATGGGGTGCGGAAGCATTGCCCGCGCAATTGTTTATGTTTCGCACACACTCTTGGTTACAATTATTGCTTGCGTTGACAAAGTCTTTGTTCAGGTCTCTACATTTTTCATCAAATGACTTTTCTCTGTTCCATCCACCAGGATATGCTGAATCGGATGGATTAGCTGCATTTGCAGAGTCTTGTTTTGCTGCTGGAACAGTTGTTGTTGTCACTGTTGCGGCTGAATTCGCAGTGCCACTGCCTAACAGGATAGATGCTATGGCAAAAACACCTGTCAGTGTTTTCAGTGCAGTTGTCATAAAATTAGACGGTGAATTAAAACCCATAGCCCCTCCAGGTCACATAAACATATATAGCAATTCAAAGACCATTTTAGACTGGAATCCCATTTTGAGACAGTCTGTAAATCAAAACTTCCCGCCCTTCGCCCAGTAATCAATGTCGTCACCACTCTGCTCTCAAACTCGAAATCGACTTTTGCTAGACTCTTGGGATGCATCCCATATTTGAAAAATTAAAAATGATCCAGTTGAACGAATCGAATTTTGATTCGTTGCTGGAAGCACACAAACAAAACTTGGTGGGAATTTTCTTTTGGGGACACGACTGCCCCAACTGCGAAGTGGCCAAAAAAAGCCTAGAAACTTATCTTGACGAGATTCAAAGAATTTCAATTCAGTGGTTCCACGTCAACACCTACGAAAATTTTGAACTAGGCACTCGTTTTGGCCTTCACGGAATACCTACATTCTTATTTTTTCATCAAGGCAAAAAGTTAGGAAAAATTTCGCCTTATCCTGGGATCGACCCATTCCTTGAGGCTCTTCAAAAATTAGCTCAAAACCATCCATGAGTAAATTGGACACAACTCCAAAACACTCATGAGTATTTTAGACAAAAAAAGCCCTTCCATTGGAAGGGCTTAAATTCGAATCTTCAACTGAAAAGCAATTACGCTTTTGGCGGGACAGCAGGGCCAGAAAGTTTGGCTTTGCTTGCTGCTTTCACGATCATGAACACAACAAAGGCTACGATCAAAAAGTCGAAAACGTTTTGCAAAAACGCACCGTAAGCCAACACTGGAGCACCTGCTTTTTTAGCAGCATCAATGTTTTCGTAGGCGTTGAAATCCAAAGCCACAAACAATCCGGCAAAATTGACTTTGCCAGCAATCATTCCAACCACAGGCATGATCACGTTATCCACTAATGAAGCCACAATTTTACCGAAAGCCGCTCCAATGATGATACCCACTGCAAGCTCAAGAACATTTCCTTTAGAAATAAACGCTTTAAATTCTTCCAACATATAATCCCCTTTGTTTTTTATTTTAAATTAGAAATTGGCCACTAAAGAAGTTGTGAACTTGGTGTCATCGTTTTTGATCGGAGACACAACTTTGTTTTGTCTTTTCACATTGTAAGCCGTTTTCATCGAAAACATATCAGACAATGCCACAGAAAGAGAGGCCTCGTATTTAGTCTCTGAATACTCAGACATTCCAGATTTCAAATTTGGTGAGTACATCGCCCACAATTTGTAAGATAAAGTTTTATCGACAGCTTTATTGAACTCAAGATACAAATCCGCATAAGGTGTTGTGTCTGTCACGCCATTGGCACGGGTGTTCGTGCTTCTGTAAGAAAGCTCAGAAAATAAATTTTGCGCATCTTCTTTAATAAAGAAATATTTAAGACCCGCGCTTGTGCTGTCTTTTTGAGTGTAGCCAGAAGCCTCGTCAGAATCTGCCTTTTGCTGAGCAAATCCACTGATGATATCAGTGAGTGATCTTTCATATCGGCCTGTGGCTTCCCATTTTTTAGAATTTGTTCCTGCCAGTTTTGTATTCACATACTCACCACCGACAGCAAAAATATTTGCACCTGTAGTGTATTTATTTGCAGATTTCAAATTGTAAGATTCAGACTCTGTATTTCCAGAAAGGACAATGGCGCCAGCTTCTGCAGCACCTGTGTACCCATCGGCAGCAAAAGTTTGTTGGACCAAAAGACAAGACATGATGAAGGCAGAGATCAATTTCATTTACGACTCCTTAAATTGTGTAAATTCTAAAAATGAAGTGTCCTTATTTCTTTAAAATTGCCTGGGTGTCAAAATCTTTTAACATTTAGAAAACTATGTCGCGTGGCAATAAATACCTGTAATTATAAAATAAAAAAACTTTTCCGCGGCCCAAGATTTAGTATAGCCTCGTCGCAACTATGCAAAAGGGATTTAATTCAGACGTCAATTACAGGGGCCAAACTTACCATGTCCAAACCGAGGACTGGGGGCTGCAAAATCCTTTCATCGTTAGCAGGGTTTTTAAACAAGGAACAGTCATAAAGACGATAAAGAAGACTTACCTTGAAGCCTTGGCAGACAAACGTCTAAGTGCAGAAAATATTCAACTGGCCCTTCGTCAACAACATCAAGAAATGATGAGCGAACTCATCGGTGGTCGCCTGGTTTAGACAAACTGCCTGCGCCATTTTAACCATTTTTGGCTTGGCTTTCGCCATATCTGACTTCGCAATCTCCGTGTCTGGCTTCGCAGGCTCGATTTTTGTCGCGAAAAAATCTGTTCCATAGCCAGTGATTTAAGGACTCTTTAAAATAAATGAATGATTCACATTCAGCATCTTTACAAAACCTATCCTGGGCCCGTCCATGCACTTCGAGATTTAAATTTAAAAATTGCCCGTGGAGAGTTCGTATTTTTGACTGGTCCCAGTGGCGCGGGAAAAACAACTTTATTTAAAATGATTTCTGCCTATGATTTGGCGACTTCGGGAAAAATTCATGTGGCTGGTTTTGATTTAAACGACATCAAAGCATCAGAAGTTCCTTATTTCAGACGTAAAATCGGAGTCGTGTTTCAAGATTTCAAACTTTTACCAAACAAAACTGTAGCTGAAAACGTGGCCCTTCCTTTGATGATCCTTAAGGAAGAAAAAAGGTTCATACAAAAACAAGTAACCGATTTACTTGAGCAAGTCGGCCTCAGCGATAAAGCAGACCAGTGGCCAGAAACTCTTTCGGGCGGTGAACAACAACGAATCGCCATCGCTCGAGCTTTAATTCACAAGCCAGATTTACTTATTGCGGATGAACCCACGGGCAATTTAGACCCCCTGCTGAGCGAAGAAATCATCGATCTTTTTGAAAGAGTTTCCAAACAAGGAACAACTGTGGTTATCGCTACCCATGATCATGGTTTAGTACAAAGAAGAAATAAAAAAGTATTAGAACTTCGACAAGGTGAAGTTCGCGAAATCGCAAGTTCAGAATTAATAAAAAATATTTCGGCAACCCTAGCGGAGGGATTATGAATCGCCTTCACTGGATGACAACCCTTGTTTTAAGCTGTCTTTTTACGATCGTCTTTAGCATTTCTTTGATGACAAAAAATATTCAAGCCGGGCTTCAGCAATGGGGGCAGCCTCGGATTTGGACAATTGATTTAACCGAAGCCACGCAAAATCAAATCGAGTCCTTGCAAAAAAAATTACAAGAAAATTCAGAGATTGAAAACGTTCGCTTCGTTTCACAAAAAAACTTCGTTGAGTCCTTTCAACAAAATTGGGCCTCAATGGGTTCTGATTTGCTGAAAGATCCTGAAGTCTTACAATTTATTCCTGATAGTTTTGAAATCACAGTCAAATCAGATCAGCCCGAACAATTGAAATCAAAAATTTTATCCTACGAAAATGTGCTCAATGTTGACGCCGGAGAAGAGTGGCGACAAAGATATTTCCAAATTTCCAAATCTTTGAATCAATTTTCCATCGGATTTCTTGCCATACTCTCTTTAGGAGCCTTTTTTATCATAGCCTATGTGATCCAAGGATCAGTGCAAAAAAGACAAAAAGAAATTGAAGTCCTTGAACTCGTTGGGGCTACAGCCTTTGACATACGAAAGCCGTTTTTGATTGAAGGAGCTAGCCTTGGGTTTATTTCTGGTTCCATTGCAATGTTGGCAACCTATGCATTGCTTCTTCTCATTAAGCAAATCATCCCCGCATCACCAATGATAGCAAATGCAATTACATCTATTGTCTACTTTAGCTGGATTGAAGTAACAGGTATTTTGTTATTTACCAGCGGCCTCGGTGGGCTGTCATCCTATCTTTATGTTCAAAAAATGAATACGGGTTGGGCTTCTTCCAAAAAAATAGGATCCAACCCGTGAATTTTATATTCGTCATCATTTTTTCTTTAATTTCACCGGCAAGCTTTGCTGCCATTACCTCTGACAACACAAGCACAATCACGAAACCAGAAATCACCCAAGAAGCTACTCTTGGCCCTCAACAGCTGATAACAGCAATTCAAGAAAAACAAATCGAACTTCAAAAACAAGAAGAAAAACAGCGTCGTGCACTTACAGCGCTTTACGAAGTTGAGCGCAAAGTTAAAAAAACTGTTCTTGAAAAATCCCGTGTGCAAAACGAAATAGAACAAATCAATTGGTCTTTGCAAACCTCGGAAATTAGAATTCAAGAGCTGCAAAAGCAAGTTTTTGAAAGAAAAAAAGATTTGGTCCGTCGGGTTCGAGTCTTTTCAAAAATATCTGCCAGCGACTTTATGAATGTTTTGATGACTTCAAAAAATCAATCTGATCTAAAAAAGAATTTAAAATTGATCGAGGTCCTTGTTAAAAATGACTACCAAAAGCTAAAAACTGCGGATTTGACATCAAAACAGCTCAAAAACGAAATGCTTCAATTGCAAAAACAAAAAATCTCCTTAGTTCAAAAAGAAGACCAGCTAAAAACCAGTGAATCTGAATTTCAAAAAAACTTTAATCTTAAAAGCAATCTGGTGAAAAATTTAAAAAAAAGTCAGCTCTTCAACAAGAAAGAATTGTTTCGTCTTCAATCAGAAGGTCGCGAAATGAATTTGGCTGATCTCGGCATCATTGATCAGCTTTTTAAACCTTCCATTTTCGAACTGAAAGGTCAACTTCGATGGCCCATTCAAGGATCTATCCAAGAAAATTTTGGATGGATCAGGTCCCGTGAAAAAATGTATACAATTAAAAATAATGGCCTCTTTATCAAGGCCGCCCAGTCATCTAACATTCGCCCAATCTTTGATGGACAAGTTTCTGCCATTGAAACATTAGATGATATTGGGACTGTTGTTGTGATTGATCATGGCGAACACGTTTACTCGGTTTACGGTGTAGGGAATACCCCACTTGTTAAAGCTGGCGATAAAGTCAAAATCAACACAACACTTGCAAAGGCTTCGCTCATTCCCCAGTTCAACGACACTGGACTTTACTTCGAACTTAGACATTACAATGAACCACAAAATCCGACAGCATGGATGAAAGGATCTTCTTTATGAAACGCGGAGTGTTTATAATTATCTTTGGACTTATTATTTCGCAGCTGTGGTTTCAATTGCAATCCGTGGCCGAAGAAAGATACAGCGATCTTCAAAACTTCAGCAAAGTTTTAAATTTAATTCAGCAGTATTATGTTGAAGAAGTTGATACTAAAAAATTAATCTACGGGGCCATCAAAGGAATGCTACGCGAACTTGATCCCCACACCAACTTTATGCAGCCTGAACTTTTTAAAGATTTTGAAACCGAAACAAGTGGTGAATTCAGTGGGCTTGGAATTGAAATGACTGTTCAAAACGGTGTGCTCACTATTATTGCCCCCATTGAAGACACGCCAGCTTGGGATGCTGGAATCAAATCAGGCGATAAGGTCATTGCGATTGATAGTAAATCCACGAAAGGTTTAAGTCTTGTTGAGGCATCACAACTGATGCGTGGAAAAAAAGGTGCGCCGATTGTTTTAAAAATCGTTCGAGACAGCGAAGAAGAACCTAAGGATATAAAGATTGTTCGTGGCAGTGTTAAAATTAAATCTGTAAAATACACAGATCTAGAGGATGGCTACGCCTACGCGCGACTGACAGCATTTAATGAAACCACAGCTCGCGACCTTGAACGCGCACTTGAAGAGCACGTAAAGAAAAATAAAAAGATTGATGGTCTTTTAATCGACTTGCGCAGAAACCCTGGTGGCTTGCTAGACCAAGCCATCAAGGTCAGTGATATGTTCTTAAAAGAAGGTGTCATCGTCAGCACGATTGGTAGAAACAAAAAAGACAAAGAAGTTGCCTCCGCGACTAAAAAAGGCAAGTACACCGATATTCCCTTAATCGTTCTTGTGAATGAATACTCGGCCAGTGCCAGCGAAATTGTTTCTGGAGCTTTGCAAGACAACAAACGCGCCTTAATTGTCGGTGAAAAAACTTTTGGTAAGGGATCTGTACAATCGGTTGTGCGCCTACCAGACGGCAGTGGTCTTAAAATCACCGTGGCTAGATACTATACTCCGAGTGGTGTATCGATTCAGGCTGAAGGGATTAAACCTGATATTGAAATTGATGACGTTGACCCTGAGGCTTTTTCAAAAGCCATCGTGAAATCCAAAGCCTCACGCGAAAAAGATATCCAAGGCCATTTAAAAGGTGACCGCGAAAAAGCGGAAGAAAAATTAGATGTCAAAACAGAGGCTGGGGCCTTGGCATGGTGGAAAGATGTGGCCAACAAAAAAGAAGACAAGTTGTCACCAAAAGAAAAACTTTTTAAATCAGATTACCAAGTCTACCAAGCCTTCAGTTACTTGAAGACCTGGAAAAATCTAAAAGGTCTTAAACAGTAAGGCCCTTTAAAAAAATTTGATTTTGATTATTTTTAGTTCCGTACACAAATTGAAGCGATTTCTGCACAGTAAGGAGTGGGCGCAACGCCACCATAATCTGTTGCTCCTTTTGTGAAGCTATAACAAGACTTCGTTTGATCGTATTCCACAGGAACTAGTCCGTAAGATGTTCCACCTTGGGCAGTCGCCAAAATTTCATCAGCGTAACATGAAAAGTTTTTAATTTTTGGAACTAGACATCTTCGGTCAATAGAGACATCCCAATCTTTCGCTGGAAAATGTCTTCGCACAAGCTCTAACTCGTATCTGTAATTTGCATCTTTCAGAAGTTTGTCAAAAGAATCATAAGCCGCTTTCTGGTTTATTTTATCTGAAACAGAAGACTTATTGTAACCATCCGGAGGACACAAAGCACTATCTTGACTTCTGGCTATCGTGTATCTTCGCTTCACATCACAAGTCCACGTTCGTCCCGTTGACTTTCCGCTTTCCAAACTGACTTCGCTGATAGAGGTCATTACATTTTCTGGATACTGGATATACGTTGAAACTACTGATTCCCCAATTTCATAGTCCTTACCATTAAGAACATTTGTGAACGGCGTAACACCTTGCTTAAACATAGGACGATAGCCTGTTCCAAATGCTTTGCGAGCTGATGTCGCATCTGGTGTCGTTAAATTTGTTAAATCTGAAGTTTTTGAAAAACCTAAAACCAATTGTGCATTTGATGCAAATTCATCACGATAAGTTTCTGCCAAGGTTTGAATTTGCGCATCTGTTCCAGCTTTATTAAAATCAAGCTCTCCTTCTATTTTTCGAGCAGATGCATCGATTGCCAATGGAAAGTAATTTACAAAATCAGATCCCGTGCTGTCTGCATAGGCCTTACTGGCTATGGGTTCAAGCCAGTGGTCGTCGCTTAAATCGCCAAGCACAGGAACAGCATCAGTCGAAGACACTGACCCAACAATCGTATAGATCTGTTTGAGGTCATTAATTTTTCGCATACTGAATTGCAACTGCTGCCCAGAATTCCCAGCAGAAGTTGATAAAAACTTTTTCATTTGATCGTAGGTAACTTCATTTCCCTTTGGATTCTTAGGATCATAGGTTGGTTGCAGATTAGCCCTAGCGTAGTCAAAAAATGTTCTTTTCACGGCAAGCCCAGACATAATTTTATCTGGCGTGTTTGGCGATTGTGGACGCGTAATGCTATACGCCCCGAAACGAAATGTGAAAGAATTTCCACCAAGCTTACTGCTTGCACATGAAAGATAGGAAATTTGATCAATGGCAGCGTCAAAAGCAAACGGAGCACCCGAACTTAATCGTGACGACTCTTCGCTGAGAGAGTCCAAACCTGTGGACGTCGTGTCAAAACCTGCCTTACCGCAGTTCTGAAAAATCACAGACACAGCTACCCCTGAAACAAACAAGGTCGCTAAAGCTCTTTTGCCGATATTTTTAAGTTTGAATTTTGTGGAAAGACGATTGAAATACATGAACGTCACTCCCCCCGACTCATTATAGGCTAACACACCTCCTTCGACATCAAATAAGTAAATCTTTAGCTTGCCTCAATTTGAAACGTCTGGAATCTATTAAATCTATGACGAATACAATGTCCCAAAATGTTACAATCAAAAAAGCCGTCATCCCAGCGGCAGGCCTTGGCACTCGATTTTTGCCAGCAACAAAAAATGTGCCCAAGGAAATGCTGACAATTGTTGATGCCCCGATCATTCTTTATGTTGTTGAAGAGGCCATCGAAGCTGGGATTGAAGACATCGTTTTAGTGGCCGGCAGAGGAAAACATTCTATCGAAGATTTTTTCGATTCATCCTTCGAGCTTGAAGCTAAACTTGAAAAAGATAACCAATTGCACTTGTTAGAGCGTGTTCTTAATATTCGTAAAAATGCCAACATTATCAGTATCCGCCAAAAACAAGCTCTTGGCTTAGGACATGCCGTTTTGTGTTCGCAACCCATCATTGGGGATCAGCCCTTCGCTGTCCTTCTAGGCGATGAAATTTCAATGCGAAAAGGCCCAAATGAAAATACAACACGAGTCCTTGTGAATCAGTTTAAGAATTCAGGATCAAGCACCGTTTCTGTTCTTAAAATTGCTGACGCCGATGTCAGCAAATATGGAATCGCCGAGCTTGAAAACATTCAAGGACAACTTTACAAAGTTCAATCCTTGATTGAAAAGCCAAAGCCCGAACAAACCAAAAGCCGCTGGGCTCTAACGGGTCGCTATGCTTTTGAAAATAAAATTTTCGATCTTTTAAAATCCGCCAAGGCTGGACACAATGGGGAAATCCAACTGACCGATAGCATGAATGTTTTGGCGCAAAGTAAACCTATGTTTGCCCATGAGTTTGTTGGACAGCGCTTTGATGCTGGTGATAAGCTTGGTTACATGAAGGCCAATATAGAATTTGCCCTTTGTAATGAAGAACTTGCATCTGAATTTAAAAAATATCTGAAGCAACTCGCACAAAAATTTTAATTTCGAGGTTTTATTTATGTTGAAATTACTTTTACCGCTGATCACATGGGCCTATATTCCTCCGACCTCAAGAATCTTAGCAAAAACCGTTGAAAATGCTGGAACAGGCACTTACGTTCTTGAGCAAGACATTCGACTTTCTAGGGGACAAGAACAAATTCAGTTCAAAGAAACC
>DGYJ01000078.1:42643-44666 GCA_002396665.1 Bdellovibrionaceae bacterium UBA5009 | reverse complement strand
TGCAAATGCCGGTTTTTATTCTGATAACACCTGCTCAGCAGGCGTTAGTATTTCAAATATAACATTTAACATTTTAAGCCCGACACGCGGTTTTTATTTTAAGTACCCAGCGGCAATGCCACTTAGCGGTTATGTTGAAATTTATTTAACTGACAATTCTGATTCGACTAAGTACAATGCAATCAAAGTGTATTACAAAGACAACTAATTTTTAAATCTTCGAATAAACTCGAAACTCAAATTCCACATCGCTTGGCTTTTCTGGTTTCGAGGTGGTGATTTTGTATTTCGATTCGTCAAATTCAGGAAAATGTGCATCGCCTTCAAAATTTTTATTAATCACTGTCAGATAAATTCGATCAGTCATTGGCAATGTCTGTTTGTAAATTTCAGATCCGCCCACAATCATGACCTCTTCACCCCAGGGTTTGCCAATCAAGGATTTGGCCTTCTGGATGGCCTGATCAATCGAGGTCACAAAAATTAAATCTGGTTCGTCGCAAACAATTTCACTGCGGCTAATCACAATATGATAGCGATTGGGCAGATGCCCTGGAAGGGAATCAAAAGTTTTACGACCCATGATCAAAATTTTATTTTTGGTCATTTGCTTAAAGTATTTTAAATCTTCCGGCAAATTCCAAGGTAGCTGATTGTTGACTCCGATAACTCTGTTTTTAGACATGGCTGCGATTTGGGACAAGATCATTTCAACAGAGCTCGCTTTCTATAAATTAAGTGTTGCGTTTGTGGTGTCGAAAACAATGGATCTGCTTCAACTCAGTGCCGACACCTAAACACTGACTTCCGCTTTAATTGCTGGATCTGCGACGTAGTCCACAATTTGAATATCTTCATATTTGAAATCAAAAATATTTTTAACTTCGGGATTAAGCTTTAATTGTGGCAATTTTTTTGGAGTGCGAGTCAGTTGCAATTTTGTTTGCTCAATATGGTTTTTGTAAAGGTGAGCATCCCCAAGTGTGTGAATAAATTCACCTGGCTGAAGATTGCAAACCTGAGCCACCATGTGAACAAGCAAAGCGTAGCTTGCGATATTGAATGGAACACCTAAAAAGACATCGGCGCTTCGTTGGTAAAGTTGGCAAGACAGTTTGCCGTTGGCCACATAAAATTGGAAGAAGGCATGGCAAGGTGGCAGGGCCATTTTTGAAATGTCACCAGGGTTAAATGCGATCACCAATAGTCGTCGCGAATCAGGATTGGTTTTGATTTGTTCAATGACTTGGCTGATTTGATCAATTGTTCTTCCATCGGTGGTTTCCCAAGATCGCCATTGTTTACCATAAACAGGGCCCAGGTTTCCGTTTTCATCAGCCCATTCGTCCCAAATGCTGACGTTGTTGTCTTTTAAGTATTTGATATTTGTCTCGCCTTTCAAAAACCAAAGCAGTTCATGAAAGATCGAACGAGTGTGCAATTTTTTTGTTGTTAAAAGGGGAAAGCCTTCGGAAAGATCGAAACGCATTTGGTAACCAAACACACTATAAGTTCCAGTGCCTGTGCGATCAGATTTATCAGCACCATGTTCAAGGATATGTTGTAGCAGTTGATGGTATTGTTTCATTGACGCCTCCAGTTGTTTCTTTCACAATTAAGTCAAATAACTGATCAGAGCTTTGATTTAAAGAGTTTAAAAATAAGCTCAGGTCGTTGGACCCTTTAAGAATCTAAAAAGATCTTTGGGGGGTTTCAACATAAAAAACCACTGCAAAGGAGTGCATCATGGGAAAATTCAAAACAGGCCTAAGATACTTGCTAGGAGCGATTTATTTCGTTTTTGGACTTAACTTTTTTCTTCACTTTATACCAATGCCTCCGCCACCACCTGAAATGATGGGCTTTTTTGAGGGAATAATGAAAATGGGATACCTTTTGCCATTTGTAAAATGCACCGAAATTGCTTGTGGAGCTTTGCTGATTCTGAACCTTTTTGTGCCCTTGGCATTGGTGGTTTTGGCCCCAATCAGTTTAAATATACTTTTAGTTCACACATTGATTC
>DGYJ01000078.1:41173-42460 GCA_002396665.1 Bdellovibrionaceae bacterium UBA5009 | reverse complement strand
GACCCATCAGGTTTGCCAATGGCCGGCGCCATTGTCGTTGTCCATGTACTTTTGGGGATTGCGTATCTTTCGAACTACAAACCCATGCTGAAAATGAAGGCCTAGTGTAGGGATGGTCTGGCCCTGGTTTAGGCTTCATTCTTCTTAAATGACCAAAATCTATGGGCCCATTAATTCAGTTCAATCGTTTCTGGACGATTGCTGGTCAATTGGCCCATCAGTGCACAATTGACAGTCAATTCGGCCATTGGCTGTCGGCAGCAGATCAATTAGCCCATCAGTTGCCCCATAGAACCTTCCAATCTGCAGATGAAAGCCCTCGGAGTCTTTGTTTTTGATAGCGAATTCTTCCCAGGGCTTCCTGCTCATTAAGCTGGATGTAATTTCGAATAATTTTGTATGCTCGCCAGCCCTTCACGACTCGTGTGAACGGTCTGTGGATCCAAAGTTTTTTGCGCTTTGTGCTTTTTTGTTTTACGTGTTGTGTGTTCTTATTTTTCAGCTTCCCTTCCTCATTCTTTGGGGTATCGGTCACCAGACAGCTTTGTTTCTGAAATTCCTGGGCAATTTGCCCTGCTAAAACTCGAAAAAAGTTTTGAAATTGTGACCTTCGATTTGTTCGAATGAGGAGATGGATGTGGTCGAATTGAATTGAACACTGTTCAACTTTGACATGGAAGCGTAGGGCGTATTTTTGAGTGATGTGGGTGATCAACTGAAAGTTTTTATGACTTCTGAGTGTGCGCTGACGCAGGATTTTTTTGTCTGCTTTTAAAACCAAATGGACAGGGTGTTTGGCAGAAAGTGGACGTTCAAAGCGACCGGATCTTCTTTGGCGAAGTGTGCCCCCGTGGCTGAGGTTTTGCCGATATTGTGTTTGATATTTGTTTTGAAAATTGAATTGTGCTTGAAGCGCGAAGTGACCGATACCCATCATGGTAGAGGGATGGATGCAATATTTGGACTTCTGTGAAATGGAAATAGACACATTTCAGGGTTTGCGCGGGCGTGGCTTTCGAGCCCCAAGTCCGAAACGCGAGATCAAATGGCAGGATGGATCTGATCATTTGCTAATTGGATTAAGAAAGTCCCCGGGGCTTCAGAAATTAACTCTAGAAGTGAGCCCTAGCTTGTCTGCAAAACCTCAGCGGATGTGCAAGAAAAGCAATGAAGACTGCATCGATAACTAGAATCAACAGCTACAACAATGCAACAATGACGACAATCAGTGGCACAACAACGCAGTAAGAACTGCAGCATTGTCGACGACAAGATCGCAATCAATGC
>DGYJ01000078.1:0-41013 GCA_002396665.1 Bdellovibrionaceae bacterium UBA5009 | reverse complement strand
GACGACAAGATCGCAATCAATGCGCTTTATTGAAAGTTTTGAACTTGTCCAATGAATGGCAAGTTACGATAGAAGCCTTCGTAATCTAAGCCGTAACCGACAACAAACTCGTTCGAGATTTTGAATCCGACATGATCAAGTTCGCAAGGCACTTTCAAAGCATCAGGTTTTTCAAGAAGCGCAACAGTTGTCAGGCTTGCAGGTTTACGGGCCAAAATAGAATTTTTTAAATAGTTCATCGTCAGACCAGTGTCGACAATGTCTTCGACAAGCAGAACGTGCATTCCTTCTACAGGCTTAGCAAGATCCAAAGTCACTTTGACTTCCCCTGAAGAAGAAGTCCCGTGATAGCTAGAAACTCCGAAAAATTCGCAAGTTAAGTCCGTCTGGATTTGGCGAATAAGGTCAGAGTAAAACATGAACGAACCCTTCAGAACGCAAACTGCTACAACTTTTTTACCTTTGAATTTTTTTGTTAAAGCTTCACCCATTTCGGTGATCTTTTTTTGCAATTGCTCTTCGGTGATGTAGGGTTTGATATCTAAATGAGTCATGTGTACTCCTTATTTATTGCACTCAATGGCGCAAATTCTTACGAAACAAATTCTTACAAATACATTCTTACAAACAAATTCCAAAACGAAAAAAATGTTTAGGCGAATTCTAAATTACAAATTCATTATTCGTTGCTGCGACTTAAATCTAAACAAAAGAATTGTTCATGATTTCGCCAAAGCCACCGCCACCAGGAACAATGTACTGTTTCGAATTCAATCCCTTTTCTTGATCCCAGTGCAGTCCCAAAGGTGAATCTAAAACTGCCTTAGGTGAAAGACCTCGGTCAAGCCTTAAAGCATAGATCAAGACATCTGGATGGGCCGTTGTTACGTTACGCAAATACTCAGGTGTCACTATCAAATGGAGGGCTAAAAGTTTTCGAGGATTTCCTTGGACATTTTTTTTGTAATGGTCAATGGCAGATATAATGGTGTGCCCCGTGGCCCCCATGGGGTCCGGAAAGATGACAAAGGCATCCTCGACATCTCCGCCAATTTTTGATGCTCCAAAATTGGTACCGGTCACCTGATCCTGATCATTTGTTATGCGTGCCGCAAAAATATGGTCCTGGCGAATTTGACCAGCGGGTAATGCATAATGAAGAAAGTCGTAGCAAATGTGGCTTGGGTATGTTCCTGCGCGCGCCAAGTTCACACAAACTGCTTTTTGATTCTGCGCAACTCGGTAACTGTTCAGTTGGGCTTCGGGATGTGCGGCGGTCATTCGTGTGGGTTGGGTGAAATTTTCTGGAGTGAATTCCTGATTCACGGCCCAGGAAATCAAGTGCGTATAAAGAAGCTCAACCAGTCGATTGATTTCTGGTTGCACAGTTTGTTCCGAGCAAAGTTTTGCAAGGACTCCAGACAGAAAAGGATTTTTAATCAGATGCACTTTTGAACCGTAGTGGTGTTCTTGTTCAAGTTTAAACATATACGATGCCTCTTCTGTTAGCGACTGATTCGGTTGTGGTCAGGATTGTGGATTCCGAATTCAATAGCCTTAATTTTTTTCGAGTTCGACGACGATCACGAGTTGTGTTTCGCCCCTGCGAAATCGGTTGGACTTTAATATCCCGAAAGGGGCTATTGAGGCAATGTAGTCTTCATTTTGATAGGGATTTTTGCTTCCTGGGCTGTTATTCAGTAACCCCGCTATGAAAAAAGCACCATCCTTTGGAATTTCTATAGTCATTGGGTAAGAGGCCTTCTGGACTGTGAAGGAGGAACCACCACCCGGGCCGGTGACCGATACCCCTCCAGATCCGGGGCTGCCGCCGACACTGGCTGGGTTGCCCGAGGAAGCAGCAGTGGGTTCTCGCCAACTTTTTGTGACCTGGAAATTAATGCGGGCTTGGTTTCGATCAATCCACTGGGCATCTAAATACTGATAAAAACCAATGTTGTTTTCGGGTAAATTGCTTTTAAGTCCAATGAACCACTCGCTGGATTGGCCAACGGCCACTTTTTTAGATTCTGAATGAAGGAGCGGAGCTTGGGACGGGCTGCTGGCGATTCTTTTGTGGAAGCGGTAAAGAGCGCCGACTTCGTAGCCATCGTATGTATTGAACTGCCCTGTGTTCTTACTGTCTTCCATCATCAATTCAAGAAAGCGATTATTCATTTCGTAATAGCTGATTTTAAATGAGAATTGCTGTCCGTCTTTGTTCGACGTGATTTGGATTTGCCTTTGGCCGGGGACTTCGTTGTCGCCAAGGGGTTTCGAATTTGGATTTTGTCCCATTGAACCGGCAGTTCCGCTTCCATCGCCAGCAAATGATTTAGCACTCTCGGATTCGCTTCCTTCAATCGAGTTAGAGTCGGCAACTTGGCTATTTTCGTTGCTCAATGTTGATTCATTATTCCCAGTGACCGATACCCCTGAGCTCTGGTCTTTGTCGCTTGGATTGGTTAAAGAGTTCTGAGCGTTAGGATTTTTCTTAGAACTGTCTGAGGAAAGCTGAAGTTGCCCACGAAAATAGTTCAAACGAGAGGGGTTATCACCTTTATCACGTTTTGAGATCAGAGTGGACACCCCGAAGATAACAAGTCCAACCAAGATGATATGGAAAAAATTACTCTTTAGGAATTTTTGCAAGAAAGGAGTCTCTGGCCTCTTAAATGCCAACATATCCACGCCACATTGGGCACAGTACTGATCTTTAGGTTGAGAGAATCCACACTTTGGACATTGAACCATCAAAATTGATGATAGAAGAAATCGAGTTGACGCTCAATGAAAAAGCCTTTTTAGTGAGTCTATGTCCATGACAATTGATGAAATTTTAAAAACTATCAGCGTATCCCCAGACCATCAGCCAGTGCTTCTGCGTGAAGTGCTCGAAGGTTTTTCAATTTTAAGCAACTCGAAGTACGAGGAAGAAGAAAAATGGGGAGATCTTTTTTCACATTCTTCGCATGATAAAGTCTCCAATCACCCAATGTACTTTGATGGAACATTCGGACGTGGTGGTCACTACAAAGCTTTGAAAATGCTTTATCCAAAAATGAAAAGTCATGTGATGGATCAAGATCAGCAAGCCCGGGACTATGCGATCCAAAACTTCAAGACTGAAGTCGAGTCTGGGGAATTGATTTTTACGAATGAAAATTTTTCAAACTTTTCGCAGTCAAATCAAGGTTCTTTTGATATGATGTTGCTAGATCTGGGTGTGAGCTCTCCGCAATTAGATCAAGCGGAACGGGGCTTTAGTTTTTACCACGCAGGTCCATTGGATATGAGAATGAACCAAAGTCAGTACACGACGGCTGAAATGATTATCAACACATGGGATGAAAAAGACCTAGTGGCGTTATTTCAAAAGTTCGGCGAAGTGTATAAACCATTTCGAGTTGTTCGTGCCATTGTTCATGATCGAAAAGAAAAAGCATTTCAAACCACAGATCAATTGGCCGGGCTTATCGAAAGAGTCGATGGCTGGCGAAAAAAAGGTGTTCATCCTGCGACTCAATACTTTATGGCTTTGCGCTTGGCAGTGAACAATGAATTGGAAGTTTTAGAAAATACATTGCCTGTGATGATGAAAGCCTTGAACAATGGAGGCCGCTTAGCTGTTATCTCCTTCCATTCTTTGGAAGATCGTATCGTTAAAAATTTATTTAGAAATTCTGATCTTGGGCAGCCTGTGAATAAAAAAGTGATCATTGCCACAGACGAAGAAAATGAAAAAAACCCTCGTGCACGAAGCGCGAAATTGCGAATATTTGAAAGGAGAGTTCAGGATGAACTCGGAAAACCTAAATCATTTTAAACCTTTTTGTAGTGTATTGATTGTTGTTGGCAGTTTGCTTGCCATTGTATTTTTTCAAATGGAAGAACGACGCCTTGGATACAACCTTTTAAAATTGAATCGCGAACACCGATCGGCCCTTGAAGAAAAACGCGACAACGAAATTAAGCTGGCCAAAATCACTAAGCCACAACTTTTAGATCAGGTGGCGCAAAGTCGACTGACTCTTAAAAAATTACAATCCAATCAAATTATTCACCTTTCTGGTCGAATTGAAAATTCAAATACTGGAAAGGAACTGTAATTGAAATCACGATTGATTATTTTATTTTGCGCCGTTGTCTTGCTTTGGACATTGTTAATTGCCCGGGCCTTTGATCTTCAATTTTTAACCCAATCCAAATTGACCAATCTGCAAGATAAACAATTCCAAACGGTGGTGACATTGCAGGCGCGCCGCGGGGCCTTTATTGATCGCAAAGGTCGTGATTTAGCTTTGTCTTCGCGAGTGGTTTCGATTTATGCCGATCCAAAATTAATTGAAGCTCCAAAATCTGCAGCAAAAAAAATTGCAAAAGAGCTAGGGCTTACGACTGATTCTGTTTATGCAAAAATCAAAGACAAGCACAGAAGATTTGTTTGGATACAAAGATTTTTACCAACAGAATCAGCTGAAAAAATAAAATCTTTAGCTATTCGTGGACTTTCTTTCGTTGACGAGTGGAAGCGTACGTATCCAAATGATCATTTGTTGTCACAGACATTGGGATTTGTCGGAAACGAAGGACAAGGGCTCGAGGGGTTAGAAAATCAATATGATTCTGACCTGAAAGGGAACAAGAAAAAGGTCACTGTCAAACGTGATGCCCGCGGACGTCCTTTGATTGCTGAAGGATTATTGTTTACAGAAAATCCAGACGGAAATGACATCCAGCTGACCATTGATTCTGAACTTCAGTACTCGTTAGAAAGTGAATTGAAGCGAGCTGTTGAAGAACAGAGTGCGCACTCTGCGGTCGGAGTCATTTTGGATGCGGAAACTTCAGCCATTCGGGCCATGGGCTCTTGGCCCACATTTGATCCAAACAGTTGGAACAAAGTCGCAGCAGATTTGAAGCGAAATAAAGCGGTGACCGATGCCTTTGAGCCTGGCAGTACGATGAAGTCTTTTGTTGTTGCAGCGGCATTGAAGAAAAAAATTCTTCAACCCAACACAAAATATTTTTGTGAAAATGGTCAGTTTAAAATCGGTAAACGTATTATTCGAGAAGCCGATGCAAAACATTCCTTCGGATTTTTAACTGTGTCAGAAATCTTAGCGCACTCGTCGAATATTGGTTCTACAAAAATTGCCTTTCAATTGGGTGACGAAGAGCTTCGCAGATCCTTGATTGATTTTGGTTTCGGGGATCGAATGGGTGTTGATCTTCCAGGTGAAGCCAAAGGATCTGTGCAAGCCTTACCGTGGGCAGATCATTTGCTGAGTAATATTTCCTTTGGACATGGGATTTCAGCTTCGGCTTTACAAATGGCCAATGGCTATGCGGCCCTTGTGAATGGTGGCGTATTGCGGGCTCCTTATCTTGTTGAAGCTATTCGTGATCCCGAAACTGCTGAAGTGAAAAAAATGAAAGCTCAAGTTGTGCGCCGAGTTTTGACAGAAGAAGAGTCAGAGAAAATGCGTTTAATGTTAATGTCTGTCACCAACGATGGTGGGACAGGTGTCAGTGCTCGAGTGAATGGTTTTCTTGTTGGTGGTAAAACGGGGACTGCTCAAAAAGTAAATCCCACTGGTCGTGGATATTTGCCTGGGGCCTATGTTTCAAGCTTCGCAGGATTTATTCCAGCCCACAAACCTAAATTTGTAATTTATGTAGCGGTCGACAGTCCCAAAAAATCTTACTATGGATCTGAAGTGGCCGCCCCCGTTTTTTCAAGACTTGCATCCTATGCTGTTCGTCAAGAGGGCTTGGCCCCAATGATCATGGGAAATAATAATTTACTTTTCAAAGATGATGATGTGTTCAGAAAAGCCCAGTCCGATGTTGTGGCCGCTTCAAAAAGTAGAAAATACTCTTCGCGCCCTGTCAGTTTGAAGACGAAATCCAATGATCAAAATCAAGCTGCAGAGTCTTCTGTGGTAACAGGAGCTCCAATAGCAAATTCCGACGGGGTGAACTCAGATGGCACAGGTATTACTTTGCAAGTTCCGACGCAAGAAACTGTTCCGAATTTAAAATCCTTGAGTCTGCGCGAGGTTGTGCGTCGATTGCAAGGGCAAGATATTCAGCTGCAAGTCCACGGAGAGGGAAGAGTTTCTGGGACTTTGCCTTCCGAGGGCCAAAGCTTCGGCCCTGATAAAAAATTAATTATTTATTTAAAAGAATAGTATTAGAAATAAAAGCGCCCATTTCTTGGATGACCAAAGGTGGAATTTCATGTCCACCTTGAAATTGGCGAAAATTTCCTTGCATGCCACAGGTCCCACGAAAAAATTCGTTCATCTGTTGGGCATTCTTAATTGAAATCACAGAATCTTGTTGGCCATGGCTTTGGTAAAATTTCAGAGGCTTAATTTGTTCAGTTGAACTTGAATTCATTTCAGATTCAAATTTTTGGCTGGATAGCATTTTGTTTTTGTTTGCTTGTTCAGTCCATATTTTTTTATTGATTAAGCCACTGGATAAGATCACCAATCCCGCAGGTTGCTCTGGCGCATGCAAAGCAATGTCAGTGGCCAGCATTCCGCCCTGACTGAATCCGCCTAAAATAATTTTATTCCACGGGACTTTCAGGTCGGAAATCATTTTGAAAACTTTTTCACGCACCAGGGGAAGTTCGGCGGGGGATTCTTCGCTCATTGAGCGTGATAAACCCATTTGGGCCTCGCGTTGGATTTTTTCGATGTCTAAATTCCACCATGCCGAACCTGTCCAACCTGGACCAATCGGAACTTCGATGGGTCCATTGGGGAAAAGCCAATTGCAAGTTTTCGTCAATGGGACCACATCGGCAAGTGAGGACAGGTCGTGGGCATCAGCACCATAGCCATGGAACAAAATAATCCACGGCGCTTCTGGATCATGAAATTGAGAGACTGTTTTCAGTGATTGGTTCTGGCCTTTTCCCATGGGGTCTCCTTGCTCTTCGAAAAAAATAGAAATACGATCTTTCTATGAAACTGCAACAACTATTTTTTCATATCAAAGATGTGAATCAAACTTTGCCGCCCTTGGAAATCGAAAATGTCGTCTGCGACACCCGGCATGTGCATTTGGGTTCACTTTTTGTTGCAGTTCGGGGCGAGTCCGCGGATGGTCACGATTACCTTGAGGAAGCTGTTCAAAAAGGCGCCTTAGTGCTTGTTGTCGACAATCCAAAAAAAATCCCACCCTTATTTACAGGAGTGGTTGTTCGTGTTGAAGACACCAGGGCCTTGCTTGATAAATTAGGTTCCACATTCTATGGTCATCCGGGGGAAAGTCTTTATTGTGTCGGCGTGACCGGTACCAATGGCAAGACGTCGTTGACCTATTTGATTGAAGCCATTTTAAGCGATGCCAAGCGGCCAACAGCCGTGATTGGAACAATTAATCACCACTTTCAAAATCAAATTTGGCCCACGGAAATGACCACGCCAGATCCCTTGTCTTTACAAAAAAGACTCAGCGAATTTGTTCAAGCCGGGGCAAAGGCCGTGGCCATGGAGGTCTCAAGTCATGCGCTAGCACAGAAGCGTGCAGATAGCGTTCCTTTTGATTGTGTTGTTTTTACAAATCTGACAAGGGATCATTTGGATTATCACAAAACAATGCAGAATTATTTTTTAGCAAAGCAAAGATTGTTTACGGACTTACTTTGGAAGAGCAACAAAAATCCAATTTTTGCCATTGTGAATTCCGATGATCATTTTGGTCGTCAGCTTCGGGTGTCTGACCGCGCCGATCTGTGGACCTATGGTGAAAACTATGCAGATTTTCGCTATGAAATTTTGTCAGAGGATTACAATCGAACAGTTTTTAAAGCATTGACCCCCTTTGGGAATGAAGAAATTAATTTGCCCTTGGGCGGGCGTCACAATGTGATGAATGCCTTGGCGGCCATGGCCGTTGGACTTTCTGCAGGTGCGAAGCTTTCACAGGTCGTAAAGTCTTTAAGTGATTTTAGTGGTGTTCCGGGGCGTCTGCAATCTGTCACCAATCCGGATCAAAAATATATTTTTGTCGATTATGCGCATACACCAGATGCCTTAGAAAATGTTTTGAAATCATTGCAAGCTGTTCGTCAGCAACAAAAAAAGAATAATGCTATTTGGACAATTTTTGGTTGTGGTGGGGATCGGGACCCAGGCAAGCGTCCAATGATGGCAGCCATGGCCGAAAAATATTCTGATCATGTTGTTGTAACTTCGGATAACCCCAGGACCGAGGATCCTCTGCAAATTATTGAACAAATATTAAAAGGGATGACAAAAAGTTCTAGTTCAGATTTGCACACTGAAATTGATCGCAGCAAAGCCATCCAGTATGCGTTAAGAAATTCAAAAATAGGTGATGTCATTTTGATCGCAGGAAAAGGTCACGAAGATTATCAAATTATTGGAAAAGAGAAGACTCCCTTTAGCGATTTTGAAGTGGTGAGAAATTTTTATAAATAGAGCGAACAGATGAAAGTAAATTGGACAAGATGAGGATGTTATGAAATTGAATTCAGCACAAATAGCAAATTGGACAGGGGCACAAATTTTATCAGAGCCCAATAAAGAATTCTCTGCGGTCGGCACAGACACGCGTGTGGATCTGACAGGGAAGCTCTTCGTGGCTTTGCAAGGGGATCAGTTTGACGCCCATCAATTTCTTGGTCAGGCTGCCGCCAAGAACGCAGCTGGGATTTTGATTCATCAACAGACTCCTGAAATCGAAAAAATTAAAAATAATGTCACTGTATTTTTGGTTAAAGATACTTTGAAAGCGTTGCAGGATTTGGCCCACCATTATCGTAAAACAATGAAGGCCCAAATTTTAGGGATTACGGGTTCTAATGGAAAAACCACAACCAAAGAATTTACAGCGGCGATTTTGTCCACAGTTAAAAAAACCCACTACAACAAAGGCTCATTTAATAATCACTGGGGAGTTCCGCTAACCTTGTTGGCCATCGAGCCCCAACACGAAGTGGCCGTTGTTGAAATGGGTATGAATCATGCGGGCGAAATCACACGACTTGTGGAAATTGCAGATCCTGACGTTGTGACTTGCACCATGGTGGGCCGTGGCCATATCGAGCATTTTGGTTCTGTTGAAAAAATTGCTGAAGCCAAGGAAGAAATTTACAATTCTTCGAGCAGTAAAACTTTAAGAATTTACAATTTAGATAATCCATACACATTTAAAATGTTTCAAAAGGCAGTGAAGTTTTACCCCAAGTCCCCGAAGATGACTTTTTCTTGTCTGCATGCAAAGGCAGATGTTTATTTGCGTGTGAAAACAATCGAAATGGAATCATTAACATTAGAAGGTAAAATTGCAGGTGTCGAAGGATCGGTGAAGGTCCCCGTTTTCGGTGAACACAATTTGAATAACCTTTCAGCGGCAGCAAGTTTATCTTTAGCGGCGGGCTTGACGCCTGAACAAATTTGGAAAGGACTTTCTGAATGCAAGACGAACTGGGGACGCAATCAATGGCTGAAGACAGAAAAAAATACGAAAATTTTATTTGATGGATACAATGCAAACCCTGATAGCATGAAGGCCTTGCTTGGAAATATTTCGAAGATCAATTTGGGGGGGCAAAAAATTGGCGTCTTTGCCCAAATGTTAGAACTTGGGGATATGTCGGCCCCTTTGCATGAAGAGCTAGGTCATTTAGTTGGTGAAAGTGGATTTGATCGAGTTTATTTTTACGGAAAAGACCACTCTGCTTTTCAAAAAGGATTTCAAGAAGCATTAGAGCAAAATCAAAGCTCTAAAGTCGTCGCAAAGATTGTGTCAGAATTTGAATCTTCACTGGCAGATGATTTGGCCACAAAAGTTCAATCTGACGATGTGGTGATTGTGAAAGGATCACGCGGCATGAAGTTAGAAAGAATGATTTTGCCATTGAAGCCCATCGGATTTTCTGAAAAGAAAGATTAGTTTTTATACAAAAAACTTAAATGAAATCGTTGGGTTATCAACTTTCGCTTGCAATTGATAAACAGAATGTGCTAACCCTACAAAATGCTTTATCAATGGTTATACTCCCTCGTCAGTGATTATTCGCTATTCAATATCTTTCGCTACATTACAGTTCGTACCTTTATTTCATTTTTCACAGCATTTTTTATCTGTGTTATGTGGGGTCCGATCTTTATTCGTCGTTTGAAAGAAAAACATTTTGGCCAAAGTATTCGTGATGATGGCCCTCAGACCCACAAGAAAAAAGCTGGAACACCAACAATGGGTGGTGGCTTGATTTTGCTAAGCACGTTGATCCCCTGCCTTTTGTGGATGGATATTTACAATGCCATGGTTTGGGGCGTGTTACTGATCACATGGGCTTTCGGTCTAATTGGCTACATGGATGATTATCTTAAAGTGAGCAAAAAAAATACAAAGGGCCTTTCGGGAAAAGTGAGGCTTGTTGGCGAGTTTGGAATTTCAATGGCTGTGGTGTTTGTTTTGATCCACTGGTTTGGACTTTCAACAGTGGTCAGCATTCCCTTTGTGAAATCACTTAGTTTTGACTTGGGATATTTTTATATCGTGTTTGCGGGCTTCGTGATTGTTGGAACTGCAAATGCCGTGAACTTCACTGATGGTTTAGATGGCTTGGCCATTGTTCCTGTGATTATTGCAGCAACGACTCTTGGACTTTTTGCTTACATTGCGGGCCACTACAGTATCGCAAGTTATTTGCAAATTCCCCATGTCGTTGGGGCCGGTGAACTTGCTCCATTAGCAGCAACTATCGTGGCCGCAGGCCTTGGATTTTTGTGGTTCAATACCTATCCTGCCCAGGTTTTTATGGGTGATGTTGGAAGTTTAAGTTTGGGTGGATTTTTGGGGACAATGGCTGTTCTTACGAAGAATGAATTGTTGATGATTGTTTTAGGTGGGGTGTTCGTTGCAGAAATGATGTCGGTGATCATTCAAGTGATATCATTCAAAACCACGGGCAAGCGAGTCTTTAAAATGGCCCCACTTCATCATCATTACGAGCTGAAGGGTTTGACGGAAACTAAAATTATCATACGCTTTTGGATCATCTCGATTCTTTTAGCAGCCTTGAGTCTTGCGACTTTAAAGCTCAGATAATTGCAAGACGAATTAAATTTATAAAAAGAAGAATTATAAAAAAGGAAATCCCATGTACAAAGAACTCAGCGAATTAAAAGATAAACGTATATTGATAGTTGGACTTGGTAAAACAGGGGTGTCTTTGTCGCACTTTTTGACTCAACACCAAGCCCAAGTGACTGTCACTGATCACAAATCGAAGCCAGAATTATCTGCTCAGCTTGAACAACTTGAAGGACTTCCGATCAAATTTGAATTGGGAAGCCACTCGCCAAAAGTTTTTTTGCAACAAGATCTTGTTGTATTAAGTCCGGGAGTTCCTTCGAATTTAAAAATTTTCGACTATGCCCGTAGCCAAGGCATTAAAGTAACTGGCGAGTTTGAATTCGTTTCTGCTTTTATTAAAGAGCCTATCATTGGTGTGACGGGTACAAATGGAAAAACAACAGTGGCAAGATTGGCTGAATCGTTTTTGAAAGCTTCTGGTTTGACATGCTGGGTGGGCGGTTCAAATGAAAAACCAATGACGGACTATTTGCGCTACAATGAAAAGTGCAATGTCGTGATCGCGGAAGTGTCTGGCTTCATGCTTGAACATTGTGACAATTTCAATCCGAATAATATCGTGTTTACAAATTTGGCCGAAAACCATTTGGATCGCTATCGTTCGATGGAAGAATACATCAATGCAAAACGCAAAATATTTAAAAATACTAATCAAGCCACAACATCTATTTTAAATGCTGACGACAACGCAGTTGTCGAGTTAGCCCGTGACCCTTCAGTTCAGCGCGGAAGAATTTTTTATTTTTCTCGCAAGCAAGCTTTGGAGCCTCAAATCATGAATATCGGTGGAGCTGTGAATATTGGTCACGAGATCCGTGTGCGTACAGGTCCCGAGATCGAATACTACTCGATCAAAGATATGAAGATGCGTGGTAAACATTCGATTGAAAATATCATGGCGGCGATTCTTGTCGCGCGCGAGCATGGAGCAAAACACGATGCGATCCAATCTGTGATTGATACTTTTAAAAGTTTGCCTCACAGAATTGAGTATGTTCGTAAAGTGGGTGGGGTCATGTTCTACAATGATTCGAAAGCGACCAATGTTCACGCCGTCCTGAGATCTTTGGATACTTTTGACGAAAATGTGATTTTGATTGCGGGTGGTAAGGATACGAATCTAAATTACGAACCCCTTCGCAATATGGTGAAACGAAAGGTCAAGACTTTGATCCTGGTTGGTGAAGCCAAAGAAAGAATCAACCGAGACCTTGGTGACTTCAGTGAAACGTTTTTAATTGGAACTTTCGAAGAAGCTGTTTTGATCGCTTACCAAAAGTCCAGAATTGGTGACATCGTCCTTCTGTCTCCGGGCTGTTCAAGCTTTGATATGTTTGACAGTTTCGAAGAGAGAGGCGATTATTTCAAAGAAATCGTTTCGAAATTTCGATGATGGCGTCACCCAAGGAGGGTTTGTGATTCGTTCGTCTGTAGCATTACTCGTATTAGTCTCTGTTGTTCTTTCATCTTGTTCGTCTATGTACAAAGAAAGAGAAGAGCAACGTGATAAAGTCGCTCAATCTTCTGGTGTATACTGTGATTTCGTCAATGGCGATGATCACAACGATGCCGCTGTTGAATTGAATCTGCAAATGGCAAAAAAATGTGATGGAAGTAAGCCCTACACAGTAACTAGTTACAAAAATGCATCTGATATTTTTGGATTAGTTTATTGCTGTTCTCCGTCTGCAAAAGCGGCTGTGAAGTCAAATTCTTCTGCAAAACCAGCAGCTCCAGCTGCTCCTGCAGCTAAAGATTCGAAAGAAAAAGACGACCTAGTTGATTAAACCGAAGTCCAGTCTTTGTTTTTTAAAAAGACAGGGGCTGGCCTTTTTCGTTAAACTAAGGTCATGAAATATTTATCATCAAGTCTGCTCTTAGCGATTCTAACCCTTTTAGGTGTTGGCGTAGTCCAAGTTTATAGTTCAAGTTTTATCCTAGCCACCGAAAATTACGGTGACGGCCTCTTCTTTTTTAAACGACAACTGCTGTTTGCTGTTGTCGGTTTCTTGGTGATGCTGGGAACAATCCATATGCCATTTCGCTGGATCGAAAAATGGTCCTGGCTGACCTGGCCGGTGGGAACTTTGGCGCTGTTTTTGATATTTATTCCAGGTGTTGGTGTGCGTGTGGGTGGGGCCCTTCGATGGATTCAGTTGCCATTCGGCTTTCGCCTTGAACCTGCAGAGATGATGAAAATTGCCTTCGTCCTTTTCTTTACAACATTACTTCATCGCAAACAAAATCAACTGAAAGACTATCCACTTTGGGCTTTGCTTTTAACCTTAGTGTTGCCTTTTGTTCTTTTTTTGAAGCAACCTGATTTTGGAACTTTTGCCCTGATCACCATGGTGGGCTTTAGTTTGCTTTTTGCCTTCGGTTTGCAATGGCGCTACATCATTGCCTTTTTGAGTTTGGCAGCCCCGGCATTTTATTTTTTAGTGATGTCCGTTCCCTATCGACGTGCGCGTGTTTTGGCCTTTTTAGATCCATGGGCGGACCCAGAGCACAAAGGTTTTCAAGTGATTCAAAGTATGCTTAGTTTTCATTCAGGTGGAATTACAGGGGCGGGTCTTGGGCAAGGGCAGGGGAAACTTTTCTTTTTGCCAGAGGCCCATACTGATTTTACCCTTGCAGTTTTTGGTGAAGAGATGGGTTTCTTAGGCTTTCTTGTTTTGCTGAGTCTTTATGGTTTTGTGGTATTTAAGTCATTTCAAATTGCATTTCGTTGCAATCATTCGTTTAAAAAAATGTTGGCTTTGGGATTTGGCCTTATTTTTTCATTTTCCATTTTTATTAATATGGGTGTGGTGTTGGGAATTCTTCCAACCAAAGGTCTGACGCTGCCATTTCTAAGTTATGGCGGCAGTTCGTTGATTGGTTTTTGCATTCTGTTTGGATTGCTGATCAATATCGAAAAAAATCTTAACGAACATCCTTTTCAATAAGGGAATTCATGAGCATAAAAAAAATTGTCATAGCTGGTGGGGGAACTGGGGGACACATCTATCCCGCAGTGGCTATTGCCCAGTCCCTTAAAAAATTAGATCCAACACTAGAAATTCATTTTGTCGGAACATCTAAAGGATTAGAAACTAAAATCGTTCCCCGCGAGGGCTGGCCACTGCATTTGATCGAGGTTGGCCAGCTTAATCATGGTGGTTCGAAAATAAAAAAAATACTGACGATTTTAAAATTGCCGAAAAGTTTTTTTCAATCGGTATCTTTGCTTTTTGAACTTCAGCCTTTGGTTGTCTTGGGTGTTGGCGGCTATGCATCTGGCCCATTTGTATTGATGGCCTCGTTGTTTGGCTTTAAAACAGCCCTGTGGGAACCCAACGCCATCCCGGGGATGACCAATCGTTGGCTTTCGCGATTTGTAAAAAAATGTTTCGTTGTTTTTGAAGAGTCGAAAAAGTTTTTTAAATCGGACCGAATAGAAGTTGTGGGCTTGCCTGTCCGTGCAGAAATTGAAAGGTCTTTAGCCAAAGTTCAGCCTTCCGATGTTTCATCGGAAACATCAAATAAGTCATTCAGCGAGGACATGAACAAATTCAAAATCTTAGTTTTTGGCGGAAGCCAAGGCGCGCGTGCGATCAATCAAGCCGTGTCCAGCGCAGTGATTGACGGAAGTGAATGGCGAAAAGATATTTTGATTCGTCATCAAACGGGGGTCTACGATTTTTCTGAGATTCAAAAAAAATATGAAGGCTTAGTTGGTGTTCAGGCTCTTGAGTACTTGCATGATATGCCAGTCCAGTATGCTTGGGCTGATTTAGTGATTTGTCGTTCTGGGGCTAGCACGGTGGCAGAACTTGCAGCCTGTGGTAAGGCTGCAATACTTATTCCTTACCCCGCGGCGGCGGATGATCACCAACTTAAAAATGCCGAGGTCCTTGCCAACGAGCAAGCGGCCAAGTTGATCGAGCAGAAAAATTTAAATCCCCAGGTTTTGATTCAGGCCATCGAAGAGTTAAAACAAAACAAGGATCAATTGAAATTATATTCATCTCGTATTAAAAAATTTTACAAGCCACAATCTGCCGATGGGCTGGCTAAGAAAATTTACGAGATGATCGGAAATTAAATGAATGTGAGATCAAACTTCAATTCCCAGCAAAAATCTTTAAAAAATTCTAAGTTTCATTTTATTGGGATTGGGGGCATCGGAATGTGTGGCTTGGCCGAGCTTCTTCATGGGATGGGTGCAAAGGTCACTGGAAGTGATTTGGCCGTGAATTCCAATGTCGAAAGGTTGCAAGAGCTTGGGCTGCAAGTTTTTATTGGCCACAGGCAGGAAAATGTCGGGGATGCCGATGTTGTTGTGTATTCAAGTGCCGTGAATTTTCAAAATCCAGAAATTCAATTCGCTCGTCAAAAAAAAATTCCCTTGATTCAAAGGGCAGAGGCTTTGGCAGAAATTATGCGTCTGAAGCGTGGCTTAGCCGTTGCTGGATCCCATGGCAAAACGACGACGACAAGTATGGTCGGAAGTTTGCTTCACCATGCTGAAATGAACCCCACCATTGTTGTTGGGGGGCGATTTAATCTGATTGGCTCAACTGCAAGGCTTGGCGCTGGGGAATGGATTGTTGCGGAAGCCGATGAAAGCGATGGCAGCTTTCATAAGCTGCACGCAGAAGTTTCGATTATCACAAACATTGATACCGATCATTTAGATCATTATAAAAATTTTGAAAACCTGCATCGGGCCTTTTATAATTTTGCATTGCAGACTCCGTTTTATGGATTGGTGATTGCCTGCGGAGATGATCCTGTTCTAAGAAAAACTTTTGAAAATTTTCCGAAGCGAATTGTATTTTATGGTTTTGACCCTTCGAATGATTACATTTTAAATGGTGAAAAAGGAAATTATTCCCTTGTTGGGGATTCTTTATCTGGATTTGAATTTTCAAAAAGCTCGCCATTTCAATTTGAGTTAAATACTCCTGGGCGGCATAATGCTTTGAATGCCACGGCCTCTGTTTTAGCAGCTTTTTTTGTTGGCGCTCCCCAGGATTCAATTAAAAAATCTTTAAAAATATTTGGTGGCGTAGATCGCCGTTTTCATTTTAAAGGCGAGGCTCAGCAAATTAAAGTCTATGATGATTACGGTCATCACCCGACAGAAATTAAAGCGACACTGCAGGCCTTTCGTGAAAAATTTCCAACCGAAAGATTAGTTGTTTATTTTCAGCCCCATCGGTATTCGCGAACCCAACTGTGTTGGGATGAGTTCGCAGAATGTTTTGATCTGGCCGATGTTCTGTTGCTTGAAGATATTTATGCCGCCGGTGAAAACCCAATCCCAGGAATTTCGTCTTCTGAGTTATTGAAAACATTGCGACACAAAAATAAAATGCACTGGCCGGCCAAAGAAAAAAGCATTGTGGATATGCTGGGACATCTTCGGGCCAAGGACATCATGATCACCCTTGGGGCCGGGGATGGTTGGAAATTAGGAATGTCAGTATTGGAAGAGTTGAATGGGAAATGATTCAGCTGAAATTCCAAACGGCGTCCAAAGACAAATCAATTTAAAATCTTGGAATTCTTGGCAGGTTGGCGGTGATGCTGAATATTTTGCAACACCACAAAGTGAAGGCGAGCTTCAGGCGGTTTGGTCCTGGGCTTTATCAAAAAAAATTCCTGTTACTTTTCTTGGATCTGGAAGTAATGTTTTAGTTTCTGATCAAGGTATTCCGGGGCTTGTGATTGCCTTGAAAAAATATTCTAAAATTCATTCTCGAATTGAAAATAATAAACTTATTTTGGATTGCGAATCTGGTGCGGCAAAATCTGAACTGCTTAAATTTTTTTTAAAGCATAAATTATCACCAGCCTTGTTTTTGGCAGGAATTCCTGGGCAAGTGGGCGGTGGCGTTTACATGAATGCTGGTGTTGCTGAAAATATGGTCCCACGGGAATTCTGTGAAATCGTTAGCGAAATTGAAGTTCTTCGCCCTATGCAAAATCGCATTGCAGACAGAAGCTCCAATGGAAGTTCTGCTGAAAGTCATTTTGAAAGACGGAAGTTTTCCCATCAAGATCTCAATTGGTCCTACAGGCATTGTGAAGGCTGGAAGCCAGGATTTATTTCTAAGGTTAAGATTGAATGGCCCATGGTCCCAGACGAAACAATTCTTGAAAAAGTAAAAGAAGCGAATCGTCTTCGTTTGTCTAAGCAGCCCTTGGATTGGCCAAGTTGTGGATCCACTTTTGTAAACCCGCCAGGGCACAAGGCGGCGCAGTTGATTGATCAGTGTGGACTGAAGGGGTTTAAAATTGGCGGTGCAGAGGTGTCGGTGAAGCACGCGAATTTTTTAATTAATGCCGGTGGCGCTAAGGCTGAAGATTTGCTTCGTTTGATACGTCATGTGCAAAAAGTGGTGCTCGAAAAAACAAAAGTTCAGCTGCTGACTGAAGTGGTCTTTCTAGGACCTTTGTCTGTTGATTCATCAAATTCTTCGTTTAGCTAGAAAATCTAAGCTAGAATATCCGTAGATCAACGAGGTTACAGCTTGGCATTAACACCAGTGAAGCGAACAGTTTTAAAAATTTTCTTTTTTATTTTATTTATTCCCGGTGGGTTGTTCGCTTTAATTTTTCAGTTGAACAAGCAGGGCTTTTTTAATGTTCAGCAAATTTCCATCGAGCTTGATCAAGACGAAAAAGTGGCAAAAAATTATATCGCACCATTATTGAGTGAGCTTTCTGACAGTCTTCAAGAGTACAAGGGCGAATCCTTGATCGACATTAATCTTCGTAAAGTATTTCAAAAATTGGATAAGCTGGCGTGGATTGACCAAGTGAATTTGTCTCGGGAATGGCCTTCAACTTTAAAAGTCAAAGTTGTGGCTAAAGAAGTAAAATTTTTACAAGTGGTTGCGGCTGGAAAAATTCGTCCTATTTTACAAGATGGAAAAGAACTTGCGGAAATTCCTCTGAAGCAAGCCCCGGATGTAACCCTGCTGCGTGGTGAAAAATTTCAAAACGATCGCGAGCTTCGTAAAAAAGCGATTCAACTTTTGAACGAGCTTCCATCCACGGGGCCCATGTCTGCAAAAAATATTTCAGAAGTTGGTTATGATAACAAAAATGGATTCTGGGTTTCATTGATCGAAAAAGATGTGCAAGTTAAAATGGGTGATGATCAATTCGCCTTGAAGAGTGCGCGAGTTTCACAGGTGCTTGACTATATGGAATCAAAAGAATTTAAAGCTCGCGTCATAGATGCAAACCTCTCGCAGAAAGTTCTTGTCAGGTTGCGTAAGGATCCCTAAGCTAAAGTCTGAAGGACTCAAGACGAGTTCTTTAAAAAAGACAAGGACTTAGGGATGAGTATGAACAAACCTAAAAATCCAATTATCGCTGGGCTTGATCTTGGCTCGACCAAGGTCTCGTTTGTTATTGGCTCGGTGACTCCTGAAGGTAAAATTGAAATCTCAGGACTTGGACACGCACCCAATGTGGGAATGCGCCAAGGCGTTGTTGTGAACATTGAAGCCACAACAGAATCTATTCGTAAAGCCAAAGAAGAAGCAGAGCTCATGTCTGGTTACCAAATCCAGGATGTGTGGGTTGGTGTTTCTGGAACTCACATTACCTCTTTTGATTCTAAAGGCATGGTAGCCATTCGTAACAAAGAAGTCGGCAGCAGTGATATCGATCGAGTGATCGAAGCGGCAAAGGCCGTTGCTGTTCCTGCGGATCGACAAGTTTTACATGTTCTTCCACGTGAATACAAAGTGGATGGTCAAGATGGAATCACCGATCCTGTTGGGATGTCAGGTGTGCGCCTTGAGGCCAATGTTCACATCGTCACGGGTGGACAAACGGCTTTGAACAACACTGTGAAATGTGTTGAAAAAGCTGGTCTTAGAATTAACGGACTTGTTTTGGATCCTTTAGCGTCTTCATTGTCTGTCCTTTCTGAAGACGAAAAAAATCTTGGCGTCTGTGTTGTTGATATGGGTGGCGGAACTTGCAACCTGATTTATTTTGTCAATGGCAGTGTGGCCCACTCCTCAGTGATTCCTGTTGGTGGACAACATTTTACACACGATGTGGCTGTGGGCTTAAGAACTCCACAGATGTCAGCTGAAGATTTAAAAAAGAAGCATGGTTGTGCCATGTCGTCTTTGGTGGCTGATCATGAAACAATTGATGTGGATGGTGTTGGCGGACGCAAATCGCGACAAATTCCACGCAAAGATTTGGCTGATGTTCTTGAGGCCAGAGCTGAAGAAGTTTTAAGTTTAATTGCTGATGATGTTCGTCGAAGCGGGTTTATGCCTTTCTTGGGCTCTGGACTGGTTTTGACCGGAGGAGCGAGTCAGCTAGAAGGTCTTATTGAAATGGGCGAATTCATTTTCGAAATCCCAGTTCGTCGAGGCCTTCCGTCACAAATCGGTGGCCTAAGTGACATTGTGAAATCTGCAAGTCATGCCACGGCTGTCGGTTTATTGATCTATGGTTTTCAACAGAAAAAAGAGCTGCTCATGCAACAAGCAGCAGGGGATTTAAACATCGGAGACTCTTTAGATGGAGTTACTCGCAAAATTAAAAACTTCTTTGGAGAGATTTTTTAATTTTGAGTTTTGCAACAGGGGGATAAATGTTCGAGCTAGAAGAAAATATTAATATCGGAGCAAATATCAAAGTGGTCGGCGTTGGTGGTGGCGGCAGTAATGCTGTTGCAACAATGATCGAATCAAAAATGGATGGCGTTGAATTCATCGTCGCAAATACAGACATCCAAGCTTTGAATGCAAGTAAAGCGGCTCAAAAAATTCAACTTGGTTTGGATCTGACAAAGGGCCTTGGTGCTGGTGCAAATCCAGATGTGGGTCGTCGCGCTGCCATTGAATCTTACAATCAAATCGTTGAAAAATTAGAAGGCGCCGACATGGTTTTTGTCACTGCAGGAATGGGTGGCGGAACTGGTACTGGCGGGGCGCCCATCGTAGCAAAAATTGCCCGTGAACTTGGGGCATTGACGATTGGTGTTGTGACAAAACCTTTTATGTTTGAAGGTAAAAAACGCGGCAAGCACGCTGAATACGGTCTTCAAGAATTAAAAGACAATGTCGATACTTTAATCGTTATTCCTAATCAAAAATTATTATCAATTGCAGCTGAACGGACTCCTCTTTTGGAAACTTTCAAAAAAGCGGACGAAGTTCTGTTGCAAGCTGTGAAAGGGATCTCTGACTTGATCAACATTCGTGGTTTGATCAATTTAGATTTTGCTGACATTCGCACTGTTATGAAAGAAAAAGGTATGGCAATCATGGGAACTGGTGCAGCTGTTGGTGAAAACCGCGCAGTTGAAGCAGCGACTATGGCGATTTCTTCTCCGCTTCTTGAAAATATTAAAATTGATGGCGCAACTGGTATTATCATCAACGTCACTGGTGGACCAGACTTGAGCTTGTATGAAGTCAATGAGGCTTCAACTCTGATCACAGAAGCTGCCCATGAAGATGCTGAAATCATCTTCGGTGCTGTTATTGATGAGAAAATGGGTGACGAAGTTCGCGTGACTGTTATTGCCACTGGATTTGCTGAACCAGAGCATAAAAAAATCGGAAGCGAAGCTTTGTCTCAAATGCAAAATTTCTTGAATGGACAACCAGCTTCGATGATGTCATCTGCAATGCCGAATATGCCTATGAACGGAATGCCTGTCATGAATGGCATGCCGGCAATGAATCAAATGAATCCGCAGATGAATCAGCAAATGAGTCAAATGCCAAGCATGGCGGCTTCAATGCCGACAATTCAAATGCCTCCGCCTCCGATGCCTGTGGAATTGCCACCAATTTCTGATGTTCAAAATTCAGTGATGAATTTTGCGCAAGAAAATGAAATGCATCTTGAGCAAGAAATGCCTCAACAAGCAGCTGTTCATCAGCAAATGCAAGTTGAACAACACCATCAAGAAGTGGCAATGCCGATTCGTCCGACAGAGTCTTCGATTGCAGATTCTGCGATTCGTTCCCGTGAACTTTTAATGGCCAAAGCGAAAGCTTTTAAAGAAAGCCAAGATATGAAACATCGTTATCCAACTCCAGAGCAATTGTCTTTGAATGTGGATCACGAACCAAGTCTTGATGAAGCCCGCCGAGTAGCGCGTGAGGCTTTAACTTCACCATTTGCTCAAAATCAAAATCTTGAAGTGCCAGCTTTTATTCGCAAAAGACAAGGGCTCGATTTTCATAAAGAGTAGTTCGTGGAGAGCTACTTTTTATCTGATATCCATTTAAAATCAGTCAACGAGCGCAGAGGACAAATTCTTCTGCGCTTTTTGCTTTCATTAACACAAAAAAATCCTGGGAATTTATTTTTGCTTGGCGATATTTTTGATCTTTGGATTTCTGGGCATCCTGTTTTTAAAAAGAAATTTTCTGATGTGATTCGCTTAATGGAATTATTAAAATCCCAGGGATGGAAGATTTATTTCTTTGAAGGAAATCACGATTTACATATTCATCCTTACTGGAGAGACGAGCTCGGCGCTGAAGTATTTACAGAAGCTCAGGTGATGGATATTGATGGCTTAAAAGTTCGACTAGAGCATGGGGATTTGATCAATCTCGAGGACGAAGCTTATCTAAGACTGCGAAGATTTTTAAGACATCCTATGACTGAAAGAGTGGGGCATCTGGTCCCTGGACAATTTTGGCAAAAAGTGGGGCAGGCCTGGGCTGGAATTAGTCGCAAAAAAAGCATCGTGTATCAAAAGCAAAATGCAGATGAAATTCAAAAGATGATTCGTCATCATGCCCACAGAGTTTATAATTCTGATGGTTTTGATCTGATTATTTCAGGACATATGCATGTTCGTGATGATTATCAATTCGAGGTCCATGGGAAAAAAATCAGATCCATCAACCTGGGGAGCTGGTTTGAGGAAATTCAAATTCTTAAGTTGAATGCTGGGCAAGTTGAGTGGGTGAGACTCGATTAATCTGATGAAATAAAAAAAGCCCAGATTGTTGTGGGCTTTCTAAATTGAATCTGTAAATTTTAAAAATTAGAAGTTAAAAATATAAGAAACAGATCCTTGAATTCCAGACATCGTTGTCGACATATCATTTCCACTGTACTCAACTTCTTTACCGCTTTGGGCTTGGGTAAAACCAGTCATTGTTCCTGTTAAAGAATCAGCCGAGTTTCTTTCGATGGGTAAATATCTAAAGTTTCCTTCGATGGCCATGCAATGATTTGGTGTGAAGCAGAAATCAGCTCCAAGTCCAGCTTGCTCGCCTAAATTTGACCCAGAGTATTTCATCTCGTTTGTCCCTTGGACTACTCGGCCACCAAGGTATCCATATCCAAGACCTGCTTGCATATAGAATCGGATAAATGAGTTTTCAAGAGGATAAATTCTAAGCAGAGGAAAAAATGTGTAACCAGTTAATTCGTGATTGTAACTAGATCCTGCCGCGTTTGTTCCTTTTCCGCTGGCAGTGAAGTAGCTAGGTCTAAACACAAGACCGAAAATTGATCCCGAAAATCTGTAGGCATACTGGGCAGAAAATTCATAGGCTGAATTTACATTTTTAGTATTCGCGCCGGCACTTGTATTCACACTGTCGATGATTGAATTTAAATCTTTTTGAACTGCTGATGTGATGCCAAAGCCTATACCAAGGGAATGTCCACCACTTTTGCTGCCGGCCGCGAAGGCCGATGGAATAGCAAATAATGCAGTGACTAGAAAAATGAATATAACTAATAAAAATGGTGCTGTTTTTTTCACGCGAAGCTCCTCTTTTTCAAAAATTCACTTTATAATCATCTCTTCATGGCTTGCTGGCGGCAAGACCCAGAATTTAAAACCGAGATGGAGGTCCAGTCTTGAAGTACTATAAAAATGAAAAGCCCCAGAATCTCGAAGAGAAAACTAAAAAAACCGAGCAAATATTTAATGGTGGATTTATTAAAGTCTACCGTGATGAAATTATTTTACCCGATCAAACGGAAGATTACCGCGAGTATATTACTCATCCCGGTGCTGCAGTCATGATTCCAGTATTGTCGAATGGCAATTTGATCATGGTCGAGCAATATCGTTATCCTTTGAAAAAAGTTTTTCTAGAATTTCCTGCAGGCAAGCGAGATCCTCAAGAAGTGACCTCTGAAACAGCTATTCGTGAGCTGAAGGAAGAGGTCGGTTGTGAGGCCAAAAAGTGGACTTACCTGACACAAATCCATCCTGCCATTGGATATTGTAACGAGTTTATTGATATCTACGTGGCCGAAGAAATGAACGATGTGGGTTATAAAAGGGATGAAGGCGAGTTTTTAAATTTGGTCGAGATCAGTTTGGATGAGGCCCTTGATTTGTTAGACCAAGGGCAGATGACAGATGTTAAGACTGTGGCGGCGTTGCTGTTTTATTCTCGTTGGAAAAACCGTCAATCATCAAAATAAAAGTAAATTCGACAGCTTTTTCTTTAAGTCTTGAAAAACGACCCGAGGCCCCGCCATGGCCAGCCTCCATATCCGTCTTGAGTAGAATAATATTTGAGTCTGTTTTTAGATCGCGAAGCTTGGCCACCCACTTTGCGGGCTCCCAGTACTGAACTTGTGAATCATGAAGTCCAGTGGTGACAAGCATATTGGGGTAAGCTTTTTTTGTGACATTGTCGTAGGGTGAATAGCTTAAAATGTAGTCGTAGTATTTTTTAACATTGGGATTTCCCCACTCGTCATATTCCCCAGTCGTGAGTGGGATGGAATCATCAAGCATTGTTGTGACCACATCGACAAAGGGAACTTGGGCAACAATGCCGCGGTAAAGATCGGGCCTCATGTTGGCAATAGATCCCATCAATAATCCACCGGCGCTTCCACCCATGGCGTAGACACGAAGCGGGGATGCATAGTTTTGCTGGATCAAACTTTCTGTGCAATCAATGAAATCATTGAAAGTATTTTTTTTATTGAGTACGCGTCCATCATCGTACCATGCACGACCAAGTTCTGCCCCGCCACGAATGTGGGCTAAGGCATAGACAAAGCCTCTGTCAATGAGACTAGACAAACTTTGACTGTACCACGGAGTCATTGATGATCCGTAGGAACCATAGGCATATATCAACATCGGACTTTGTCCATTGGGTTTAAAGTCTTTTTTCATCAGCAAAGACACAGGAATTTTTTTACCGTCGCGGGCTTTGACCCAAATTCGCTCTGTGCGATAATTTTCTGGATTGTAATTTGGAATTTGTCTGGTTTTTTTAAGCTCTTGTTTGCGGGTGATCATATCATAATCAAAAGTGGATTCGGGTTGGCGCAGGGACTCGAACTCGAACCGCACGATATTTGATTCATATTCTGCATTCCCAGAAACTGTCGCTGTGTAGGAGGGATCTGCAAAGGGGATAAGGAATGATTTTTTCGTTAAGCGGTCAATGATGCGAATCAGTGGCAAGCCATCTTTTTTTTCTTCGATGGCAAAAAATTTCTTAAAGATAGTGGCGCCTTCAAAATAGACATCGCTGCGGTGGGGGATGACATTTTTCCATTTTGTTTTGGCGGTGTCTTTGAAGCTGGCTTCCATCAGTTTATAATTTTTAGCCTTCCAGTTTGTTTTGACAAAGAAGCGATCGCCGCCATCATAGACTTCGTATTCATGTTCCTTTTCGCGCGGGCTAAAAATTTTGAAATCGCCATTGGGCTCATCGGCTTTGATGTAGCGAACTTCTGTGCTTAGTGTGCTTGCCGACATGATGAAAATATAATTATGGGCTAGATTTTTATAAAGATAGACGCTGTAAGTGCTGTCTTTTTCGAAAAATATTTCTTTCTTCTCGCCGGTTTCAATATTGAAGCGAAAGACGCGGTCGGTGCGAAGTGTTTCAGGATCTTGTTGGGTGTAAAAAAATGTTTTGTTGTCAGTGGCCCAGACAACATTGGATCTGACCTTTTCGATTTTGTAGGGAAGAACTTGTCCACTGGATAAATTTTTAATTTGCAAAGTGTAAAACCTGCGACCCACAGTATCTTCGCCAAAAACCATCCACTCGTGGCTGGGGCTTACGATGGGACCAGAGGATTCATAAAAAGTATGTCCAACAGCGGCTTTATTGCCATCAATGAGAATTTCTTCAGGATTGTCTAAGGAATCTTTTTTTCGAGCAAAGACAGGGTATTGTTGTCCAGGAATATATCGAGAATAATAAAAGTAATTATTTTTCTTCACTGGGTAAGAGGACTCGTCTTCGATGACCCTTGATTTCATTTCTTCAAAAAGCTGATCTTGAAGTTTTTGATAGGGTTTTAATGTAAAATCAGTATAAGCATTTTCATCTTTCAGGTACTGAATCACCTTTGGGTTCTCGCGGTCTTTCATCCAGAAGTAGGGATCAATTCGCGAGTGATTATGTTTTTTTAATTCGAAAGGTTTTTTTTCGGCGACAGGTGGATTTACGGTTTTAGCAGCGGTTTGTTCCACTTTTGCTCCTGCTGATTCTTTTTGAAGAGTCTCTTTTACGGAATTTTCTTTGGAAGAAGTATTTTCATTTTTTTTGATGATACTCATGCAAGAAACTTCAATAAGCATAAGTAAAAATAGAACTGAAAAGAACGTGTAATTTTTCATCGTTAACCTCATCTAGACTATCATAGTTTGAATCATTCGGCTGTCATCGTTCCATTGCAAGACTCGGACAAAGGTCTGTGGTCTTTCAATGATTAAATTCAATGCAGGGATAGAGTCATTTTCGCATTGAGCAAATTCTAAGACCGACATAAAATAATAAAATGAAAATAAAGCCAAAAATAAAGTCTCAGATAGGAATTTATTCTTTAACTGTTTTGAGTTCATTGATTGGATTTTTGCTTATAAATTTAATTTCTTTCCAAAGTCTGGCGTCGTCACAGGCGGTTAAATCAAATGAACCAAAGCGAAATATCAACTCTGAACAAGAAGTAATTTCCTTGGCCTATGAAATTAAAGATTTTGGTCAAGAAGTTGAAAACGCAAATATTTTTAATTCAAGAACCTGTGAGGGTGTTTTAAAAGGAGCCTACAAAAATATTTATAAATTCAAGCCAGAAGGTTTTGATTTAGACGATGTAAAAAAGAATTGGCTTTCGCAGTATAATCAAGTTTGGGCGGTAAGGGTAAAGCTTAGGGAAAAAGTTTTATCCTTTGTTCAAGCGGCTGGTTCGGATTATGCCAGCGTCAAACCATGTGTTGCCGCCGCCCGTGAAATGAATCGAGCTTTAAGGTGGATCGAAGACTACTTAGCAGAAAACTTTTCAGGCGAAGCCCAGGACTTCAAAGCAGGAAATCCAAAGTTCGAAGCCGATCCAAATTTTAAATTGTCCCCTCTTCAAGGAAAGAGCCCGTGGCTTTTGATTGCACCAAAATCCTCTGGATCGCAAGAATCCCTTGGAATGCGGCAATTCTCTGGATCGCAGCAATTGCAACAACCAGCGGATTCTTTGATCGGGCAAGAAGTTAAAATTAAGTCCGGCGATATGATACTTTCGCGCGGCGGGGCCTATACAAGTGCTGCGATTTCACGGATTACAGACGTTGATTCACAATTTAGTCATTTGGCAGTTATTTATATTCCAGGCTTACCAAATCAAGAACTGCCAATTGCCCAGGCTCTTAAAAGGAAAAATGTAATTGTGTTAGAGGCTCATATTGAAATTGGGTCAACAATTAGGCCACTGGCAGATTATTTTGCAGATAAAAATGCACGCAATATGTTGCTAAGATTTCAAGATCCAATCAAAGCCCATGCCGGTGCAGAATGGACCTACAAGTTTATTCAAAAATTTCGTTCTGATGAACGAAAAAGAAACCCAGGATTTGCATCTGATGATGTGAATTACAATGTTCCTTACAACTTTAAAATGGATTTGCAAAATTTTCGAAATCCCAAAGAGTTATTTTGCTCGCAGGTGGGATATGTTGGTTTAAAGAATGTGGGTGTAGATATTCCAATGTTTATGTCAACTCTTAACCCAAAGACCTCATTGCCAAGAATGATGGGAATTCAAAACACAACAATGTTTTCGCCCTCTGACATAGAATTTGATCCAAGATTTTCTTTACTCGCCGAATATAGAAATATTCGAAAATTAAAAAGTCTAAGAATTAAAGATATGATTTTGACAAGCGCATTTCGCTGGATGGACCAGTTAAAGTATGAATTGCGTCCAGATTTAAAGATTAATGCGAAAGCACTAAGCGCGTGGACAATGCGCCACCTCGACATAAAAATGACAAAGGAAAAGCTTCCTAAAAATATGAATGCAAAAATTTTGCGCGGGGTTTTAACTTTAGAAAAAGTTTCCAGTGCTCTAGAGCTCGATTATGAAAAGGCTGAAGCAGAGTTTCGCAAATCGAATCGCGGATTGGCTATGGGATACCTACAAGGCTTAATGTATTTAGAGAAAAAAAGAGCAGAGGATTTAAATCGTTATAAATTCGGCCGTGCTTCGATTATTCATAATAACTTAAGACCATGATTTGGAGACACTCGGTTTTAACTAGGGCTTAATAACACTGACCGAGAGTTGATCACTTTGACCGCCACGGACAGCGATCAATTTCGAAAACTTAATGGCTTTTCCAGATTCTAAAGAGCGGCCAGCATAAGTTAGTTTTAAATCATAGCAATTCATGCAGCGGTAAACTGCGACCTCTTCAATTTTTTTTAAGCTAACGGATACGTTTTTTGGGAATTGGGACTCGACTGTTGCGACAGCATCGCTTGTTATGGCCTGGGCGATGAGTTTTGCAGGTGCTGCTTGCGATACTGTGTAGACCAAAAACATTCCAAGAAATTGGAGCATGGCCAGTTGTAGGATGATTTTCATTTTGTACCCCCGTACTGTGAAAATAAAAGTCTGTAGCAAAAAATTACTCAAAAAAACTCTGCACAAGCTTTGCAGCTGATAATACCAGCTGCTTCGAGTGCCCAGCAACTGCGAATACTCAGCTGGCAAAAGCCCTGTTGTTGCACGAGCTCCGTCATTGCATAAGCTTTTTTGTTGCAAGAGCCCTGTGGCTACACATAAGCATTGTTGTTGCATAAGCACAGTGGCTACATAAGCTTTACTGCAACTGCAGCCACCAAATACATAAACCAGTTTATGGCGAAATCATAGTGTGCACATTTTTGACACGGATAATTTACAAACCCAGTGCCCAAGAAGGGCTCTGGGCAAGGGTATTGGGAATTGAATCAAAGAATATGCCAGTGCTGGATTGTCTTCTGCAATTTATAGAGTTTGAAGTATCGTGGCGACAGTAAATTTATTTCAATGGCGGTATATTTATTTCATTGGCTCTAAGCTTACTTCAAAGGCCACAAATTTCTTCAGTGGCAGCAAGCTTGCTTCAATGGCTACGAATTTCTTCAGTGGTAGCAAGCTTGCTTCAATGGCTACGAATTTCGATTCAAACGTAGAGCAGACTATGTCGGCGTATAAGTGCAAACCAATAAATGTATGATTATAAGAACAAGGTCTAAAAATATGTGCTTATAAGCACAGAGCTATGAGCGGAGAGCTCCATTTATGGGTCAATCAGTGCTGGTCTAGAATAGTAAGAAGTTCAAACGAAAGAAATTCAACGGCAGGGCCACAAGTGCGTTAGCAGATATAGGATTTTCTCTTCTGAACTTCTGATTATGTAAATTTAAAAAAAAATTTAATTTTATCTTGATTTTATACCTTCGTTCACATATTTATAAAAATGCTTCACTATCGAATTTAGATAAGTATGTTGTAAAATGCTAGATGAGGGTGTAATAAAATGGCCGCCAAGCAAATCAATCTTTTCAAAAAAGAAAGTCTCTCCTACGGTGGCGATTTGCAGACTAAAAGAAAGGGCAGGGCCTATGCACGGCCGCTTTCAACCAAACAAACCATGCATTTGACTTTAAGGTCTACAAAGGCCAAAGGTAAAATGTCTTTTCTTCGCTACAAAAAAGAAATCCAAGCCCTACTCAAAAAGTTTGCTCATAAAAATAATATCCAACTTGTCAGTTCTGCCAATGTGGGAAATCATTTGCACTTGCAAATCAAACTTTCGCGCAGAGACAATTACAAACCCTTTATTCGCGCAATAACAGCCGCGATTGCGATGAAAGTCAGTGGCCGGAACAAGTGGTCAGTGCAGAAAATGAAGGCCTCGGTAATGGATCCTTCTTCATCAACTTCGGTCAACGGTGGAGCCTCGATCGTAAGTAGGGCTACGCCTAATGGTGGAGCCTCGGTCATAAGCAAGGCTTCGGCTAATAGCGGAACCTCCGGAATGCACCCGCATAAATTCTGGGATCGCCGTCCATTTACGCGCATTGTGATTGGGCATCAAGCTGTACTTAGATTGAAAGATTATATCAGACTTAATCAATTCGAAGGAATGGGCTATCCTCGATCTGTGGCTAAAATAATAGTTGGTGAAATGAATTGGTTTGAGGGCTCCGGCTAGGTATGTTTCAACCTCAACCTCAACCTCAACCTCAACCTCAAATATTAAATATTAAATATTAAATATTAAATTCTGCCCTGAACATTTGATGAACCGAAAAAAATAAAAACTTTTAAAAATAGGAACTTTACAGGTCCATCAGATTTTAAGTTCCAAGACCGCGCAGTTTTCGTTAAGGGAATACAAGATCCAATTGCAATTACTGCCTAATAACACTTCGGATTCTAACTGCATCTCGAACCGTGACTATAGCTCGAGCGCGACTACCGCGCGAACCGTGACTGCTGCGCAACAACTCGCTGATATATTAACGACAGTCCGAACTATCCATCGGCTAGGGGTTTCCACGTAACAGCTCTCTGATATTAACGACAGCCTGAGTAATCCATAGGCATCGGATAGCAACTGTCGCTCAACAATCCACGAGATAGCGACTTCTGCTTAAAATTCTGCTGATATTAATGCTAGCCGAACATTCGGCTAGCAACTACCGCGCCGCAATTCTTGATAACAACTACAGCCCCAACAACTCTTCGGCGTGGGCCAGGCTGGTTTTTGAGATTTTTTCGCCTGAAATCAGGCGGGCAATTTCGCGCACACGGTCTTTGGATTTCAGTTCTGCAACGTCCATCGAGACAGAATCTTTTTGCGGAGATTTTTGAATATAGAAATGATGATCTCCACAAGCGGCCACCTGGGGCAAATGAGTCACGCAAATGACTTGCTGACCTTTGGCGATGCTCTTTAATTTTTTACCAACTTTTTCAGCGGTTTCGCCAGAGACTCCGGTGTCCACTTCATCAAAAAGGTAAGTGCGCGGCTGATCAGAAGATCCCACCACTCGTTTTAATGATAACAAAATACGACTGAGCTCGCCGCCCGATGCAAATTTAGAGAGTGGGCGCGGGGTATCCTTCGCCGAAGAGCGAGTCATAAACTCGACATCACTCAGGCCTGTGGCTTTAAAATCTTCAGACTTTTCCAAATGCACGCTAAATAAGACACCCTTCATGTTCAGTTCGCTAAGTTCTTCATTCACCGAGGCGGTTAGAAGCTCTGATCCCTTGCTGCGACGAGTGTGAAGATCGTTTCCTAATTTTTTAAGATCGGCTTTGATTTTTTCTTGTTCTTTTTGTAGTTCGATCACACGTTGTTCAGAATTTTGTAAAATTGCGACTTCATTTTCGATTTCAACCAAGGCCTGTAGGATACTATTCACATCAGTGCCATATTTTTTTTGCAACTTGCGAAGGGCACTTAATCGAGATTCCAATTCTTCTAAGCGATTGGGGTCAGATTCGATATCATTCAATTCGCCACGCAAAGAATAAAGAGCGTCATCTATCAATGTTTGAGCTTGTTCAAGGCCTTGAATTTTATCAGCCAATGTGGGGTCTAAGGTGACCAATTCAGCAGATTTTTTTAAAACGGCTTTGAGACGATTTTTTGCAGAGTCATCGTCTTCATACAATGTAGCTTCGGCCATGCTTACAAAAGAACTCAGCCGGGACGCATTTTTTAATTTTTTAATTTCTGATTCAATGGCCAAGTCTTCGCCTGGTCCAAGATCTAATTTTTCGATTTCATCTTTTTGAAAAAGTAAAAAATCAAGGCGTTGGGCTTTGTTCTGGCCATCGCTTTGCAGATCGTGAATTTCAGAATCAATTTGTTTCAAGCGATTGTATTGGGTTTCAAACTGATGGCGCTTTTCCCAAGTTCCGCAGTAATGATCTAAAAGATCCAAATGATAAAATTTAGACATCAAGTTTTTATTTTCATGTTGGCCAGTCATTTCAATCAACGGCGAAGCGGGGCCTGTGACTTCGATCAAGGGGGCCACTAAATCCCTTAGTGTCGACAAAGGTGAAAGGGTCCCATTCAGATAAATTCTGGATTTGTCTTCAGAACTGATCAGGCGACGGATGATCAGTTGATCGTCGTCAGTGTCGATTCCGTGCTCGTGCAATTTATCTTGGATGTCTTTTCGTTTCGAAATATCAAAGCAACCTTCAACAATAGATTGATTTTGCCCAGGGCGGATCATGTCTGAAGAGGCCTTGCCACCCATCAATAGAGCCAAGCTTTTTAAAAGAACAGATTTGCCCGAACCTGTTTCACCACTCAGGATATTCAATCCAGAGCGAAAGCGAATATGAAGATTATCAATGATCGCAAAATTTGAAACTTTCAATTCCAGTAACATAAAACCTCCGGGATTATTTCATGGCAGCGCGGTCACCGAATTTTAATTTTTCACGTAAAAGATGGAAAAAATTATAGCTCGATGAGTGCAGCATCATGTGATCAAATTCACTTTTAAAAATATAAACTTCGTCATCAGGGGTCAGTTCCGCCAACATTTGGCCATCGACGATAAAGTGGGCCTTCATTTCTGCGCCTTCTAATTTCATGCATAACTTTTTATGCAGGGGAAAAATCAGTGGGCGGCTGGTTAAACTGTGCGGGGCCACGGGGGTCATCACCAAGGCTTCCACGTCGGGATCTAAAAGCGGGCCACCGGCAGCTAAGTTGTAGGCTGTCGATCCAGTTGGAGTGGCAATAATAATTCCATCGGCTTTGACTTGGCTGACAAGAAATTTGTCCACAGCGACTGAGATATTAATTAACTGCGAAAAAGATCCACGTTCAAAAACAAGATCATTCAGTGCGAGGGATTCGGCGCGAACTTTTCCGCGGCGACGGACTTCGGCTTTTAGTAAAGATCTAGGGGCCACTTTCATTTCCTGCGAAAGGGCTTTATCTAAAACGTCGAACAACTGTTCTGATGTCGAACTTGTTAAAAATCCCAATGATCCCATATTAAATCCCAAAACTGGAATTTGCTGTTCATTCAAAAAGCGAACCGCCCTTAGGTAGGTTCCATCCCCACCTAAAACAAGGACCAAGGATAATTTTTGAACATCTTTTTTAGATTTAATCAGCTGCGATCCTGGCAATAATTTTTGATCAGGCGCCGTCCAAACTTTAATATTTCTTTTCTTCAGCCATTGAACAGATTTTTTAGCCATCTCGACGGCTTGTTCAGAATTGTAGCGATAGACAATGGCGATATCAGTGATCGGTAACTGAGCATGGGTCATTGTGTGTGAAACTGACTTTTCAGTCTTTGATTTCAAAGTCTTTTTCATAAATCAAGTCCATCCCTTCGAAGCAGAGCCTTAGGATCTGGTTCGCGGCCACGGAATTTTTTGTACAATTCCATGGGATGTTCTGTTCCCCCGCGGCTCAGGATAAAGTTTTTGAAGGCCTTGGCCACTTCTGGGTTAAAGAGTCCTTTTTCTTTGAAGTATTCGAAGGCATCGGCGTCTAAAACTTCAGCCCATTTGTAAGAGTAATATCCAGCCGAGTATCCCCCTGCAAAAATATGACTAAAGCTGCAGGAAGTGTTTGTTCCCGGAATGCGATCAAACAGTCGTGCTTTTTCAGTGGCCATGGATTCAAAAGCATCAACATCGGAAATATTTTTTGGATCTGTTGAATGCCACTGCATATCCATGATGGCAAATTGCAATTGTCGAAGGGATTGCCAGCCGGCTTGGAAGCGGTCAGATTTTTTTAATTTTTCAACAAGATCAGCGGGAATAGTTTTGCCAGTCTCAAAATGTTTGGCGAACAGATCCAGACTTTCTTTTTCGGTGACCCAGTTTTCCATAATTTGTGATGGCAACTCGACAAAGTCCCAATAAACGTTGGTTCCAGAAAGCGAACGGTAGTTGCAATCCGATAAAAGACCGTGCAGAGCATGGCCGAATTCGTGAAACAAGGTTAGCACTTCATCCAAGGTCAAAAGTGAAGGCTTAGTTGGAGTTGGTTTTGTAAAGTTGCAAACGATACTGATATGGGGTCTGCGCAATTGACCCATCACATAGCCCTGTTCGCGGTAAGAAGTCATCCAAGCGCCGCCGCGTTTTGTTTCGCGTGGGAAAAAGTCAGTGTAAAAAAGGCCGATATATTTGCCAGTGCTTTTTTCGGTGACTTCAAAAACTTTGACTTCGGGGTGATAAAGTTCGACTCCGCTTAATTCTTTGAAGTTCAAATCATAAAGTCTGCGGGCATGTTCAAAGGCGCCTTCAATGACGTTTTCAAGTTTGAAGTAAGGGCGGAGCTCTTCTTGATTGAAGGCATATTTTTTTTCTTTTAATTTTTCAGAATAATATCCAAAGTCCCAGGGCTTTAAGTCAGCAACACCATCTTCAGCGGCAAGTTGTTTCACTTCTGCCAAATCTTTTTCAGCGGCAGGACGACTGGCCGTTAAAAGTTCGTTTAAAAAGCGAGTCACAGTGCCGGCATCTTTCGCCATTCGCTCGGTCAAAACATAATCGGCATGGGTTGCGTAACCAAGCAACTGGGCCCGGTCATGTTTAAGTTGTACAATTTTTTTAATATTATTTTGGTTATCGAAGGCATCGTTAAAAGATTTAGAACTATTGGCCCGCCATAACTTTTCACGCAGCGAGCGATTTTTTGCATAGGTCAAGACTGGAAGTAAACTTGGGTACTGAAGATTAAACAGCCAACTGTTTTTGTGCCCCTTGGATTCTGCTGCAAAGGCGGCAGCCTCAAGTGCTGAGTCCGGCAGACCTATCAGTTCACTACGGTCAGTTATAATTAATTCGAAAGCATTTGTGGCCTTCAATACATTGTCAGAAAATTGCGGTGATAAAACCGAAAGCTGTTGGTCTATTTCACGCAGTTTATTTTTTTTGGTTTCATCAAGTAGGGCCCCATTGCGTGTAAACGACAAATAGGTTTTTTCAACCAGTCGTTTTTGTTCGCCATTCAGTTGAAGATTGTCTTTGTTCAGATAAACACTTTGAACTTTTTCAAAAAGTTGTTGATCTAAGGAGACGTCAGAACTGAAGGCCGAAATCAGGGGATAAATTTTTTCAGACAAAGCACGATGGGTGTCATCAGCATGGGCGCTTTCGAGGTTGCTATAGATGGTCACAACTCTTTCCATCAGGTCCGAGGCGTTTTCTAAAGCTAGAATTGTATTTTCAAAATTAGGCTTTTGCGTTTCAGCTTTGATTTTTTGGATATTGTTTCGAGCCTGTTGAAGGCTGGCATCCAGTGCGGGAAGGTAGTGCTCAACTTTAATTTTTGCAAAGGGGATGCTGCCGTCGGTTCCTGTGAATTCTTGTAAAAGAGGATTTTTTTGAAGCTCGGGAGCGAGGCTTGTGAATGTCGTGGTGCTCAAGGTGTTCTCCTGTGAAAAGGCCTATATTAAGGCCTAACACAGGATCAAAAGTGAATAAACTGTATTATTGTCTTGTGCAGATTCCCAATCTTGATCCGCCAGCTGTGGGACGGCAAATATAGGCAGAACTGCCACAGGAATTGGCTTGGTCCACAAAGCATGACTGGGCCACATTATCATAACAGCTGTTGCGAGCAGGGTATCCGCTGGTATTGCTGATTTGGCTGATATTCACCCAGTGATAGTTGTTTGATTGAACCTGCAGGCCGTAGTAAAAGGCCCCAGATGCAAATGGTTGGATATAGTTCAAAGACACGCAGCCAAGTCCCATGCCGCCATTGTAAACTGGTCGATAACCCGTTGGGCAGTTACAGAAACCAAGGTTGTTGTAACCGTAACCATAGGTGTTTTGATAATAATAGGCGTAGGGGTTTCTGCTGTTATTCCAATAGCCGTTGTAGCCATTGTTGTAATTGTAGGGATTGACTCCGTAGGGTCTAAATCCGTACTGGTAGTAGTTATTGTAAAGCTGCTGGTTGCAGTTGACCTGCCCAGCGATACAGCTGTTGTCCATAGTTGGAGGCGGGGGTTGGGCGACAACATCGTTGTTCTTTTTATCATCGCTTTTATTGCAAGCGGCAAGGCTGAATGCCACGACGACAGTGAGTAAAGTTTGAGCTAAAAATTTCATATCCACCTCTATAGGGCGAAGCAACTTCAATAAGTGGACCAAATCAAGACAGGTCTCAAATCGGCTTAAATGCTTGATATGACTAGGGCATTGTAAAAATAACTGACATAGGGACAAAATGCGCCCCCTTTTTTACACCCCTCTCCGTTTTCATAATTAATTTTGAGTTTTCATAACCTCCTCAAAAACGCTTGAATTGGGGGTGAGATCTTGCTCCAATATGAAGTGCACATGGAGGTCGCAAATGAAATGGTTTTTATTAAGTTTAATTCTTATATGTGAAGTTTCTTTTTCTGCTATTCCAATGCAGCCTTCAAATGTTCAAAAGTCGACACTTTCTCTTGTTGGTGGTTCGGCAGGTTTAGGCTTTAGTCTTTTAGATATCCGCTCGACACATTCTAAAAATAAAGAAAGAGTGGTTATTGATATTGGGGGAATGAAGGGTTCATCTTTAAAAGGCAGGCCTGGATATTTTCATGCTCAGGTTCTTGAAAATCCCCACCGTTTGGTGATTGATTTTGCTCAGATGCCGGCCTCTAAAATTGATATTAAAACTTTGAATAAAAAATTGTCTCAATCCTTGGGAATCAAGTCTTCGCAAATGTCTTTGGATCCGGTGGATCAGACTTTATCTTTAGTTTTTGAATTGAAAAATAAACCTCAGGTCAAAGTTTACCAAGTGGCTGGAGTAAAATCGACAAGCAAAGTGGTTGTCGATTTAAATTTATAGGAATTGAATTTGATTCGATTTCAAAATCCTTTTTATTTGTTTGTTAAAAGCCGTCCGACTTTGGCGGCTTTTCTGTTTTTAATTCTGTCGACTTTGCTGCCCACCAAGGCCCAGGCCCGAGTTTTTTCAATGAACAGTAGAAATTTTGGAAGTTACTTTTTGTTGGCTGGAGGGACTTCTGTCATTCAAAAAGCTGCCTTTGAAAACGAGAGTGTGGCGAACGATTATGGAAGCTCTTATTCATTGAACACAGGCGGAGAGTTTGGATTTGTTTCATGCACGGGCCCGCTGACTTGGCGTTTTGGTTTAGAAGTGATTAAGCCTTCGACCTTAACAGATGTGTCGGCAAAGTTAGGCGCTTCAACTTTGTACTTGGTGAAAAGTGATTTGAACGCCATTATTCCCAAAGTTGGTCTTGAAATAAATATAAAACAAACTCCTAATAGTCGGTGGATGATTTTTGGAACTGCGGGCACGGCATCACTGACTTTTCAGAATGATTATTCCTATGTCACGATTGCTCCGTCGGCTTCCCATTCTGTCAAAGCAAAATCGAGCGCATTGATGTACGGCGGTGGCGTGGGTGGTGAATTTTCAATGATGGATACCACCACTGTCATGGTGGAATTGGGCTATCGTGCTTTAAGTTTTACCGAACTCAAATACAGTGCCGACGTGACAAGTTTTGGTGCGACAGCAGGCACAAGCACAGCCCATGTGACTGGGGATGTTTTGAAAGATCAAAATGCCACGAACAGAAAAATAGATATGACGGGCTATTATGCCAGTGTAGGATTTCGTTTTTGGTTGCTGTAAGGCGATTTCTTTCGATGAATTCAATGTTCACTATAAAGTGATTCAATTTGTGAGCTGTATTTTTTATCTAAAAATTTTCTTTTCACTTTAAGTGATGGGGTCAAGGCGCCATTTTCGACGGTGAATTCTTCGTCTAAAATTTTAAATTTTTTAATGGTTTCAAAGCTGGCCAACTGAGCATTGGTTTCGGCGACGGCTTTTCGAACCAGACTTTCGATTTCAGATTTTGAAATCAAATCATTCCAGCTGTTGTAGAGCCAATTTTTTTCTGCAGCGATTTTTTCGATGACAGTTTTTTCAAGGGTCAAAAGAGCCACGACGAATTTTTTTTGATCACCATGGATTAGTACCTGCGAAATGATGCTGTTCATTTTTAAAAGACCCTCTAATTTTTGAGGGGCTATGTATTTTCCGCCGGCTGTTTTGATCAGATCTTTTTTTCTATCCGTTAGGCGCAAATCACCTGATGGCAGCAATTCGCCGATATCTCCGGTGTAAAACCATCCATCTTTGATGGATTCCGCAGTGGCTTCTGGATTTTTATAATATTCTTTCATGACTTTATCGCTTTTGATCAGAACTTCACCGTCTGCTGCGATTTTAATTTGGACATCACCGATGGGTTTGCCAACAGATCCAAAGCGGTATTGAAATGGAGTATTCACACAAACAGCGGCAGTGGTTTCAGTTAATCCGTAGCCTTCTAAAATAAGAACTCCGCACGAATGAAAAAAACGTGCGATGTCAGATTGAATGGGGGCTCCGCCACTAATACAAAAGCGCAGTCTGCCTCCAAAGGCGTCTTTAACTTTATTCAAAACTAATTTGTCAGCAAGAAGGTATTCGCCAAGATTCATCCAGGTCACTTGGGACTTGGTCAGTTTCGACTGGCTGATTTTTTGTCCTGCGGAAAGAGCCCAACGAAAAAGTTTTGCTTTGATGGGCTGGTTTTCCATTTGCGAAATAAGTGAAGTGTATATTTTTTCAAATATTCTTGGGACAGCTACCATAATTGTGGGGCGCACTTCTTTTAAATTTTTTCTTAAGGATTCGATGCTTTCGGCAAAGGCTAAGTTAAAACCAATCCAAATACTTCCCCAGTGCTCAATACGTCCTAGCACATGGGCATAGGGTAAAAAACTAAGACTGACGTCATGTTCATTGGCGCCACAAAATGGGAAGGCTTCGCCAACTTCTGAAACAATTTGACGATGGGTCAGCAACACACCCTTGGGCAGTCCTGTCGTTCCCGAAGTGTAGATTATTGTGGCGTTGTCATCCATTTGTACTTTTTGAGCATTTTGAACAAATTGTTTTGGATTTTTAATTTTTTCTTGCTGACCGATTTTAATAAGATCCTCAAGGGCAGCAGAGTTGCCAGTTTTTTCAATCAAGAAGACGTGCTCGATTTGCATCAGTTTAGAATCTTGCAAACGTGCTTTTTCGAACGCCTTCAGCTGAACACTTGTTTCGACAAAAAGCACATTGGCCTCAGAGTGATGAATGATATGTGAGATCTCGTCTGGTGTGCTGTTTTGATAGACCGGAACTACAGTGGCCCCGGCACAAAGTGTTGCACAGTCAAGAAGGGACCATTCATAACGAGTATTAGACCAAATGGCCACACGCAATTTATTTTTCGTTTTTAGACTTTGTAGTCCAAGGCTGAGCTCTTCAATCTGATCGTAATATTGTTTCCAGTTCAGCTTGATCCATTCTGAATTTTTTTTGTACTGAATGGCCACCAAATTTTCTGAACGTGTAGGAAAGCTAAGAATTTTTTCAACGATGGTGGTTGTGATTTTTTTCATAAATTTTAATTGCTAGATTTTAGAACAAGTTCGATGAATTTTTTCTGATTTTCGGTGACGGTGATGGTTTCTAAAGCAGATGTCCCAAGGAACTCATTGACGACACGAATTGTGACCGGTACCCCGGCTGGAATTTTATGGGTCACAAGGGGAAGTTTTTTATTCACAAGGGCGCCATTGATTTCGATCAAAGGATTCGATCCCGCATTGACAACATAAAGATTGATATAGCCATAGGCTTCTTTGGCCAAATTGAATCGTAGAGTACTAGTTGGCTTATTCAAGCTTACAGTTTTTTCAATTGGGAAATAGCCAGATTTTGTAATCTTGATTTTGAAGCCCTGATTCATCGGTTTCGATAATCGATAGGGCGTGCGAAAGCCAGTTTCTACATCGTCGATGTAAAGTGTTGCATTGTCTGGGTCAGAGTAAATTGTAGCAATTGCATTTTCAGGCACTTGCGGAGTTTGCGGATTTTGGGTAGGAAGCAAAGGATCTGTAACGCCATTTGGATTAGTCCCAATATCTGATATATTTTCAGGTGCAATGATTTTTGCTGGATCTGGATTAGAATCCCTTGGTGGTTTTTTTGAAGCTTGATCGCTGGTGCCTTGTGCTGAATTATTTGTAGTTTCCTGCGAGGATTTATTCTTTCCAAAAATAAAGTATCCCAAGCCAACAACCACAATACATGTCATTGCAAAGGCAACCATGGAAGAACTTTTTGGCTCTTGGGGTATCGGTCGTCTTTTGGATTTAGAAGTTCCATTCGCTGTGCCAATGGTGTATGGCCTAACGCCTGCAGATGTTGCTCCAGACATTGTGCCTGAATGCCCGATTGTTCCTTCGCGCGGCGGAGTGACATTTGTGCGAAGAATCTGTGCATTTTTGCCATCTTGTTGTTGAGGCATGTCCAAATTGAAAGATCCTTCAGCATCATGGGGTGCAAGTGTGTCTTGTTCGACTTCAGCCTGTGTCTGTCTTGCTTGTGGGCCATCTTTTTGGGTTGTTGTGACGGTGACAACTGATTCTTCAGGAACTTGATTTAATATTTTAGCGTACTCGACAAGTTTCTTTTTTTGATCTGAATAGGTTTCGGTGAAGGCATTTTTAATAAATACGCTGAAATCATGGGGCGAAAATTCTGGATACTGAGTATTAATAAAGCGATTTAAGTCACGGTGAAATGCCGCAGATGTTTGATATCTTAAAGTTTTATCCTTCGTCAGGGCTTTATTCACAATGCGCTCAAGTTCAGGATGCACAGATGGATTGATCTTGCGAATCGGGGGAATTTGGCATTCACGAATTTTTCGCAAAATAGCAGCTTCGCTATTTGACGTAAAGAGGCGATCATTGGCCAAAAGTTCCCAAAGTACAATTCCAAGTGAAAATACGTCTGTGCGCAAGTCGATGGGGTAACCATCAGCTTGCTCTGGTGACATATAGCCAAATTTACCTTTTAAAGTTCCGGCCTTTGTCACTTCCAGTTGTGTTTCAGCCTTGGCGATACCGAAATCGATAATTTTTACTTCGCCCTCGAAGCTGACCATGATGTTTTGTGGACTCATGTCGCGATGGGTGATGTTTAATGGTTTGCCAGTTGATCCGTCAATGCAACGATGGGCATGATCTAAACCTGCAGCAACTTCTTTGATGATGTAGACAACTTGCTCTGTCGAGAGGTGGATATTTTTCTTTTTTAATTCGTTGATCATTTGTCGAAGGTTACGTCCTTCGACATATTCCATGACAAGATAGAATTGTGATTTTTCGACACCAAAATCGTAGATAGAAACCACGTTCCCGTGATTCAAATTCACCGCAATTTTTGCTTCCTCTTTAAACATTCCGATGAATTCTTCATTGTCTGAAAATTGCGGTAGGATTCTTTTGATGGCAAGGAACTTATTAACTCCATTGGCTCCAGTGGATTTGGCTAGATACACTTCGGCCATACCACCCATGGCTAATTTCTCTAATAGAATATATTTGCCAAACTGTTCTATCGCATTGGACATGCTACTTGAGTTCCTTTACACTGTTTTCATCGGGAAACTTGTATGATTTCTAAAGGTCTAAACGAATGAAATGGATAGGACTCACCGGAGGTCTAGCTTCCGGCAAATC